>NZ_JAVYJC010000002.1:0-543498 GCF_032490475.1 Neglectibacter sp. CSJ-5
ATTATTGTCCGTGTCCACTTTTGAAAAAACAACTTCTGCAAAAATATTCCTCATGTCTACTTTTGAAAAAGCAAATCAAAAATAAATATTTTTCGTGTCTACTTTTCTTGACTACTACAGGTTAGAGATCAAACAAGATACAGACAGCAAAATTACGTGAAGACATCCTATAAAGTGTCCATGCTTGATTCTGAAATAGCTGTTGATTGGGACTGGCTTGTACAACGTCATAGAAAATTAGAGAGAATAGGGTTTGAAGCGACACTGAAAGAATACCACAGTCGAGATCAGCGGCGACAGATGACAAAAGAGTTACGCCAACAGATCATGAAACGGGATCACTATACATGTCAAAATTGCGGAAAGTACATGCCGGATGGAGTAGGACTCCAAATCGACCATATTATTCCGATTTCAAAAGGCGGAAAAACGGTTGCTTCTAATTTGCAGGTGCTGTGTTCAAAATGTAATGGCAGAAAAGGGAATAGAAGAACGACATAAAGAAAGAACACAAATCGTGAGCAGTTAGTTTAAAACGATTTGTGTTCTTTTTGCTTTTAAATTAAAATATAAGCTTTTTTAGCTCTCCTCAACCATCGCTCTCAAAAGTTCAATTTCGGCTTTGTAACCGGGGAGTTCGTTTGGAGTTTCGAGATAAAAGGGGAGGCGACGCAGGACAGGGTGGTTGATGATGCGGCGGAACGCTTCCGTGCCAATCTTGCCCTCGCCGATCTTTGCGTGGCGGTCTTTGTGAGAGGAAAGCCCGAAGATGCTGTCGTTAATGTGTACCGCTTTCAGGCGGTTAAGCCCGATCACGCGGTCAAACTCCGTCAACACACCGTCGAGGTCGTTTACAATGTCATACCCGGCATCGAACACGTGGCAGGTATCGAGGCACACGCCCATGAGGTCGGAGAGCGTTACGCGGTCCAGAATTTCACGGAGTTCCTCAAAATGAGAGCCGACTTCCGTGCCCTTGCCTGCCATGGTCTCGAGTAAAACCGTGGTGGTCTGTTCGGGAGATAAAATGGCGTTCAGCGTTTCGCTGATCTGTGTGACGCCGGTCTCGATGCCTTGTCCAACGTGGCTGCCGGGGTGGAAGTTATAGAGATTGTGCGGTGTGGCTTCCAGACGCTTCAAATCATCCTGCATCGTTTCGCGGGCGAATGTGCGGGTGTCTTCGTTTGCGGAGCAGGGATTGATCGTATACGGCGCGTGGGCGAGCAACACGGCAAAGTGATTTTCCGCCGCCAACTCGTTTAACTTCTGTGCGTCGTTCAGATCAAGCGGCTTTGCGCGGCTGCCGCGCGGGTTTCGCGTGAAGAACTGGAACGTATCCGCGCCGATGGAAAGTGCCGTTTTGCCCATGGCGTAGTAGCCCTTAGAGGCAGAAAGATGACAACCGATGTGCAGCATGGCTTATTCCTTGGAATTCCAGTTTTTGTAGATCTCTTTTGTGGAACGCACCATTTCCTGCGCAAAATCGGAAATATATTTGCGGTTATAGAACGCTTTTGTGCGGTTGTTTGGCATCATTTCGAGCAGCTCTTCTTCAGAAAGCTCACGATACCGGTTCTCAAACACGATGGAGCTCTTTGCAAAACGAGTTGTCTGCTTCCTTTCCTTTTGCTGCTGGGTGGGATAGCCGAAGACCAGCATGCAAAGCGGTGCGACCTGCGGGGGCAGGTTTAAAAGCTCTTTGTGAATCTCGAAGTTCTCCACAATGTCGCCGATATAGCAGGAACCAATGCCGAGGCTTTCCGCGGCGATGCAGGCTGTGTGTGCGGCGATGACGGCATCTTCCGCTGCAAGCACCATGTTGCTGAGCTCCGGCGCGGGAATGTCTTCGCAGCCCGCCATTTTGAACTTTCTGTACCAACGGTGGTAATCTGCACAGAAAATGAGCACTATTTTCGCCTGTGCAATGAACGGCTGATGATCACAGGTTTCGGCAAGCTTATCCTTAATGGACTGATCCGTCACGTCGATGATGGAGTACGGCATGCAGTTGCCGCCGGTCGGTGCGCGCATGGCAGCGGCAAGGATAATATCTTTGATTTCGGGTGAGATCTCCTTATCCTCAAAAACACGGACGGACTTGCGGTTCATCAAAACCTGAATCGTTTCATTCATTTTTAAAACCCCTTCCAAATTGTTATAATCAAGCTGCTAACAGTATAGCACAATAAAGCATCTGTGTAAAGAAAAATATAGAGCCGAAGTGCACGGGAAAACGGTACTATGGGTTGACAAATTTAACAGCGGGGTTATAATAATATCAAAGAGGCGTATGAGGAGTGCGGCTATGGAATTGCATGAACTGATGGGAAAATTACATAAGCTGGAGCTTGTGCAACAGCTTGCGCATCGGCGTGGGGCGCAGGAGCATGGTCTGTATTTCGGCCAGATGCCTGTGCTGGATTTCATTGCGGCAAATCCCGGGTGTACACAGGTGCAGGTGGCAGACCATCTGCGCGTCAGCCCGGCCTCCATTGCGCTCTCTACAAAGCGTTTGCAGAAGGCGGGGTATCTCACAAAAGAAGTGGATGCCGAAAACTTACGCTGCAAGCGGCTTTATATCTCAGAAGAAGGGCAAAGGGCCTGTGCCATGTGCCGCGAGCGGTTAGACCAGATCGACGCGGTGGCGTTTCAGGGATTTTCGGAAGAGGAGCTTGAAGCGTTTTCCTCTTTTTTGGATCGCGTGACGCTCAACATGACGGGCGAGAGCGAGAATGTTGTGAGCGGCGAATTGTTCGGCCATTTGTGCCGGGAGCTCGATGCCATTGAAAAAGAGGCGAAGAAAAGCTGATTTTCTGGTAAAGTTGTGTTTTTTACCATCTGATTTGCAAAAAATATCAAATACATTCCTGCGCTCTTTCATTATAATAAGGGCGTAAACACAGAGGCGATACCACAATGCCGGTCAATCGGGCAAAATTTCACTTCGATAATACATACGCCGGTATGGATATGCTGTACGGGCCATATGTTCTGTATCAGATTGGGGACTTAAGCTGCGAAGCAGGTTACCAGACCTTTGAGCACGAGCAGGCGGTCTATGAGATTACATACGTGCTTTCCGGCACCGGTGCATTTTATGTAGATGATACGGTGTACACCATGCAGAAGGGTGACCTGCTCCTTGTGCGCAAGGGACAGATGCACAACATCATCTCGGCGGAGATCGAACCGCTGCGTTTCTTTTATCTCGGCTTTGATTTTGTAGAGCCGATCGTAAATGAGAAGATTGCACAGCTTAAGAGTTTTTTTGATACGAACGAGCAGGTGCAGTTTCATAACGCGGTCAGCTTACAGGACACGTTCATGCGCGTGCTTTCCGAATTCATTTCGGACGACGTACTCTCGAACCTTTTGATTGAAGCGTACATGCAGGAGATCATCTGCGGCGTATACCGCATTTTCAGCCGAAAGTTCTACAAAAACTACTTACTGAGCGGCAGCAATAATTCCGATGAAAAGCTCGTCTACGATGTCATCAATTACATTGATGTGCACCTTGAGTCCATGGAAAATCTCAGCGCGCTCAGTGCGGAGTTTGGATACAGTTATACCCATATTGCGCAGAAGTTCTCTGCGTTTACGGGCGAAAGCCTGAAATCCTATCACACAAAGCGGCGCTTTGAAAAATCAAACGAGTATCTTCGCCAGGGATATTCCGTTACAAAAGTCGCCGAGTTGATGGGCTTCAAATCGATCCATGCGTTCAGCCGCGCCTACAAAAAATATGTGGGCATGGCGCCGCGTGAATATAAAAAATGGGCCGAGGAGGATAAAAAGAACCTTCCGCAGCCCGCAGAAAATTCTTAAAGGAGTTGTATTCCAATGAAAGTTGCCGTTATTGGTTGCGGTACGATCGCAAATGCAGCGCACATCCCGTCTTACATGAACAACCCGGAGGCAGAAATCAAGTATTTCTGCGACATCATCCCGGAGCGCGCACAGGCTGCCGTTGAAAAGTACGGCTGCGGCACCGCTGTTGTGGATTATCACGATGTTCTGGCAGACCCGGAAGTTGAAGCTGTTTCCGTCTGCACCCCGAACAATGTTCACCCGACCATTTCCATTGACGCATTGCGCGCAGGCAAGAATGTTCTGTGCGAGAAGCCGGCTGCAAGAACCTACAAGGAAGCCCTTGAGATGCAGAAGGTTCAGCATGAGACCGGCAAGGTGCTCAACATCGGCGTTGTCAACCGCTTCAATGACAGCGTTAACCTCATCAAAAAGTATATCGATGACGGCAAGCTCGGCGATATCTACCATGTACATGCCAGCTTCCGTGCACACCGTTCCATTCCGGGCCTCGGCGGCGCGTTCACCACAAAGGCGATTGCAGGCGGCGGTGCGCTGATTGACTGGGGCGTACATTACCTTGACATCGTTATGTACTGCTGCGGCGACCCGAAGGTTAAGACCGTTACGGGTGAAGCCTTCTGCGAGCTCGGCAAGGACATGAAGGGCTACGCATACACCGACATGTGGGCAGGTCCCCCAAAGTACGACGGCACCTACGACGTGGACGACTCCGTTGTCGGCATGATCCGTACCGAAGGCCCGGTCATCTCTCTGCACGGCGCTTGGGCGCAGAACATCGGCGAAAACGAGTGTTACATCGACTTCATGGGCGATAAGGGTGGCATCCGTCTCCAGTACGGCAAGGATTTCACCGTTTACAGCTCCGAGTACGGTGCACTCACGGAGTATAAGCCTGTCTTCAAGATGCGCGACCACTTCCAGAACGAGATTGACGCATTCATCGACTGCATCAAGACCGGCAAGAAGCTGCCGTCTCACATCGACACCGTTATCATCACGGCACAGATGATGCAGGCGATTTATGATTCCTCCGAGCAGCACAAAGAGATCACGCTGGGCTAAGCTCCCTGTGCATTAAGAAAGGAAATTGCTTATGTATCCCTTTTCTATCGGCGTTCTGATGGACGGCTTCCGCACCGATACGCTCACGGCTCTCGATAAAGCTGTTGCAGTCGGCGCGACCGGCATTCAGGTTTACGCAACAAAAGGCGAAATGGCGCCCGAGAATATGAACGCAGAAGCACGCCGCGAATTTTTGAAGCGCGTGAAGGATCACGGCCTGACGATCTCTGCGCTGTGCGGCGACCTCGGCCACGGCTTCAACGACCCGAAGCTGAACCCGGAACTCATTGAAAAGTCCAAACGCATCGTGGACCTTGCAAAGGACCTTGAGACCGATGTGATCACAACGCATATCGGCGTTGTACCGAACGACCCGAGCCACCCGCGCTATGCAATCATGCAGGATGCTTGCGGCCAGCTTGCGGCGTATGCAGACTCCATGCAGGCACACTTCGCCGTGGAGACCGGCCCGGAGATTGCAACGACGCTGAAGGGTTTCCTTGACAGCCTCCATTCCAAGGGCGTTTCCGTCAACCTTGATCCGGCAAACTTTGTTATGGTCACGGGCGACGACCCGGTGCAGGCAGTCTACACGCTGAAGGATTACATTGTGCACACACATGCAAAAGACGGCAAGCGTCTGCGTTATGTCAGCCCGGAGATCCTGTACGGCATGGAGGAATCCGACATGCTGAACGACGCTTCCTTCATTGAGCTTCCGCTCGGCGAAGGCGACGTTGATTTCCCGGCGTACTTCAAAGCGCTGAACGACATCGGCTACAAGGGCTTCCTGACGATCGAACGTGAAGTCGGCGACGACCCCGAGGGCGATATCCGCAAGGCGGCAGATTACATCCGCAGCCTGATCTGATTTTAAAAAGCAAAGAAGGAGAACGGTTTCGGCCGCTCTCCTTTTTGCATCATAACTTTTTGCTGCGTCTGACGCATGGCACAACGGTGTTTTACGTGTATGCCGCAACGGTTGAAAGCGCGGATATCCAAATCACGCTGCAGGCGAATGAAACGATCGATTACAAATTTCTGCCGTATGACAAATTCTGCGATTTCATACAGTCCGAGACGTTTGCCGACTCCATACGGGAGCGTTTTCCGGCGTATCAAAACGCGCTCGAAACGTATGTAAAGCAAGTTTTGAAAGACGCAACTTGCAAAAAATGACGGGTAAAAAATCAATTATTCATTTGTATGCTTTCCTGTTGAATTTTGGTGTTTGCTGTGTTAAAATCTCAAGCGGACTAGAAACAGGCGGCTTGCCTGCAATGAGGAAAGTTGGCGTAGTATGAATAACCCGATCCAAAACGTTAAAGAAAAGCTTACAAAACAGAATTTAAAGACGTTTATGCTCATCACGTTCGGCACCTTTGTTTTTGCCATCGGCACTTATTTCTTTAAATTTCCGAATAATTTTTCCACCGGCGGCGTGAGCGGTATCTCTATTCTGCTCGGTCATATTTTTCCGTCGTTCTCCACAGCGGGTATCATGTGGATTATCAATATCATCTTGCTCATCGTCGGTTTTATCATTTTGGGACGCGATTTCGGTGTGCTTACCGTGTATTGTAGCATGCTGCTTTCGTTTTTGACGTGGCTGCTTGAAAAGCTCGTTCCGCTTTCTAAGCCGCTTACCGACCAGCCGTTCCTCGAGCTGTGCTACGGTATGATGCTGCCGGCGGTAGGCTCGGCGATCCTCTTTAACTGCAACGCTTCGAGCGGCGGCACGGATATTGTTGCGATGATCCTCAAAAAGTACACGAGTCTTGATATCGGCAAAGCGCTGCTCGTCAGCGATACGCTCATCGCGTTTTCCGCGATGTTTGTATTCGATATCCGCACAGGCCTGTTTTCGCTGCTCGGTCTTGCTATCAAGGCGTTCATGGTCGATTCCGTGATTGAAGGTATTAACCTCTGCAAATATTTCTCCATTGTCACCACGCACCCGGAGGAGGTTTGCGATTACATCATTCACAAGATGAACCGCAGCTCGACCATTGTGGATGCCACAGGCGCGTATTCGCATGAGGGCTGCAAGGTCGTCATGGTTGCGTGCAGACGCGGTGAAGCTGTGAAGCTCCGCGCGTATGTCCGTTCCGTCGATAAAAAGGCATTTATGTTCATCACGAATACGAGCGAGATCATCGGCAAGGGCTTCCGTTCTGTTGAATGACCGTACATAAAAGTTTTTGGCAGCGCATCGTTTCGGTGTGCTGCCTTTTTACAGGCGAAAATTTAATTTAGTATTGACTTAATTAAAATTCGTGCTATAATTTAATTTAGCAAATACTTAATCAGGAGGACGCTATGGGTTCAACGGCTATGATGTTCAAAGCACTGGCAGATGAAAACCGCCTTTTGCTGCTGCGCCTTTTGCTGCGCCGCAACTGTTGCGTGCGCGCACTGGCAAGACAGCTGGATATTTCGGAAGCGGCGGTTTCACAGCATTTAAAAGTTCTGCGTGAAGCGGGGCTCATTTTCGGCGAAAAGTGCGGTTATTTCATGCACTACACCGTCAATCGCGCGGCGCTTAAAGAACTCAGCAGCCAGCTCTCTCGCATGGCGTTTTCTGCAGAGCAGTTGCCCTGCACACCGCAGCATGGCGGGTGCAGCCGTGCGGAATATGACAAATGCCGAAACGCGGCACAGCCGCAGACGGAGCATATTCTGCACGTAGCAGAAAATAGGATGTTTGATTTGAAAGGAAGCATGAACATGAAAATCGCGGTAACGTATCAGAACGGACTGGTTTTCCAGCATTTCGGCCATTCCGAAGCATTTAAGATCTATGAGATTGAGAACGGCGAAGTTAAAAATGCAAAGGTCGCGCCCACAAACGGCAGCGGCCACGGTGCACTGGCTGGCTTTTTGAAGCAGCACGGCGTGAATGCGCTCATCTGCGGCGGCATCGGCGGAGGTGCGCGCACGGCGCTTGCAGAAGCGGGCATCGAGTTGTATCCCGGTGTTTCCGGCAGCGCGGACGCGGCGGTCAATTCGCTGCTGAACGGCACACTGCTCTATAACCCGGATACTGTCTGCGCACACCATCACCACGAGGACGGTCATGACTGCGGCAGCCATAGCTGCGGGGAAGATAAGCACGGCTGCGCGGGCAATCATTGATTTACCGGAAGGGTCATCTCGGCATTTGCTGCGATGACCTTTCTTTTTCTTTACAAACCGCGAAACTGTTTGAAAATACGTGATTTCTGTGTTATACTATACGCAGAGTTTGAAATTTATCTACGGGAGGACAAGCATGTCGAATCCGTACAGAGAGGAATTTATCTCCATTTATACACAGAATATCACGCGCGAGGGCTCGCAGAAGCTTTTGGCATGGCTGGATACCACCGATTTTTACACCGCGCCGGCAAGCACAAAGTTCCACTGTGCCTGCGAAAGCGGCCTTGTGATGCACAGCCTGAATGTCTACAAGGCGATGCGCGAGCGTTGGTTTGACGAGGGCGACAGTGAAGAAAGCTTTGCGATATGTGCGCTGCTGCACGACGTGTGCAAATCGCAGTTTTATAAGACCTCCACGCGCAACGTGAAAAATGACGAGACCGGGCAGTGGGAAAAGCGTCCGTTTTACACGGTGGACGATGCATTCCCGTTCGGTCACGGTGAAAAATCCGTTTACCTCATCGAGCGTTTTATGCGTCTAAAGCCCGTGGAGGCCATGGCAATCCGCTGGCACATGGGTGGCTTTGACGACGCGGCGAAGGGCGGCAGCTTTGCCATCAGCCTGGCATTTGACCGCTATCCGCTCGCCGTGAAGCTGCACATGGCTGATTTGGAATCAACCTATCTGCGCGAAAAAGGCACCTCCGATGTGCGCTGAGAGGCGGTGAGCAGATGATCGCGATACAAACTGCAAATTTAACGAAAAAATACGGCGACATCATTGCGATAAATGGCGTGGACCTTGAAGTGGAAGCCGGGGAGATCGTTGGCTGCCTCGGCCCGGAGAGATCCGGCAAAACGACGTTGCTGCGCCTTTTAACGGGTCTTGTGCGCCCGACGCTCGGCGACAGCACAGTGCTGGGACTTTCTTCTGTGAAAGAGAGTCGCAAACTGCGCGCGAAAAGTGGTATCGTTACCGATACGGCGGCCTGCATTGGAAGCATGAGCGCTCTGGAAAACCTGCTGATGTTCGCTTCTATGTATGGCATGCGCAAGGAGCAAGCCCGTACACATGCGGCGCAGCTTTTGAAGAAGCTTGACCTTTGGAACGCGCGCGACCGCAAGGTCTACACGTTTTCCGCAGAGATGTGCCGCCGGTTATCGCTGGCACGTGCGCTTGTGCATCGCCCGCAGATCGTGTTTTCGGACGGTTTGCCCGGCGGCGAGCAAGCGGTATCGGACGCGGTGGTGCTGCGTACACTTTCGGATTACGCAAAGGAAACCGGCGCCACGGTGCTGCTTTGCACCGATCATCTTGAAAGCGCGGAGGAGATCTGCACAAGCTTTGCGGTGCTGGAGCACGGCTTTTTACGGGCGAGCGGCGACCTTTCGATGCTTACGGCCGCTTCTGAATTGACGCCTATGGCGGTAATCCGCGTGAGCGACACGCAGAAGATGCCGGAGGACTTCATACTGCATGATGGCGCGTGGGAAAAGCCAATCGAATCCGAAGCCGATATGCCGGAGCTTATTTCCGGGCTTGTGCGGGAGAATGTCGGCATTTACGAAGCATCCGTGTGTACGCCCACATTGCAGGATGTTTATTACGCGTTTGTGAAAAAGCCGGGAGAGGAGACACCGCATGAAGAAGCTGTTTTATAAGCTGTTTTCCAAAGCGGAACGTGCGCTCATGATGAAGGACCTTTCCGCTTTGTGCCGCCGCAGGCTGATCTTGACGTTGCTCATCGCACTGCCGCTCGTTTTTGCGGTGGCGTTCCCGCTTTTGTTCCTGTTCGTTTCCGCTATGGTCTCACCGAAATCCTCCGGTGTGGAGCAGTTTAAAAACCTGCTCGATAACATTCCGCAGGGGACGGACGAGCGCGCGCAGATGTTCTACATTTTCACGGCGTTTATCTCGCCGATGCTGTTCATGCTCATTCCGCTTTTATCGGCAATCATTACGGCTTCGTACACGTTTGCGGGCGAGCGGGCACACGGCACAATGGAAACGCTTCTGTTTGCGCCGTTCAGCGTGCGCCGCTTTTTGCAGGTGAAGGCGGCAAGCAGTGTTTTGGCTTCCGGGCTTGTCACGGCGGTTTCGTTTATTCTGTTCTTTGTCGTCACGGCTATCGGCGATATGGTTTTGAAAGCGCCGTTTTTCTTTGACCTTTCATGGTTCGTTCTGGTGTTTTTGCTCTCGCCGGCCATCACGGTGCTGGGCGTTACGTTTGCTGCGATGCTGACCGCGAAAGCGCGCTCCACAGCGGAATCCATTCAAATTTCCGGCTATATCGTGCTGCCGACTTTGCTCATTTTCATCGGGCAGATCATGGGTCTGTATCGCTTAAACAGTATTGCACTTTTGATTTTGACAGCGATCATCGTTGGAATCGACCTGTGTTTATTCAATTTCGGGTTCCGGCGCTTCACAGCCGAAAAGCTGCTGACGCGTCCGCCGGAAAAGCCGCGAAAGGAGAAAACCAATGTCTATTGACCTGCACTGCCACACAAGATATTCGGACGGCTCCACGCCGCTTGAGGAGCTTATACAGCTTGCTGCGCTCCGCGGCGTGACGACGTTCGCGCTCACCGACCACGATACCATGGCGGGCTGCGAATGCGCGTTGAAGCTTGGGCGGGAAGCGGGCGTGACGGTGATTCCCGGCGTGGAAATTTCTGCTGCAGACCCGAAGCGACATGGCAAAGCGCATGTTCTGTGCTATAAGCCGAAGAAGCCCGAAGTGTTGCTGCCGCTGCTGCAAAAAACGACGGACAGCCGCCATGCGGCGATGTTACGCTCCGTTGATAAAGTCTGCCGCCTGTATGCGATTCCGCGCGAGATGATTCTGCGCCGCGCGGAGGGCTCGACGAATATCTACAAGCAGCACGTTTTGCAGGCGTTAATGGACGCCGGCTACGCGAGTGAGATGTTCGGCGAGGTTTTTAAGAAGCTCTATGATTCCAAAACGGGCATCGCCTACGAGAAGGTGGATTATCCCGACATCGATACCGTGATGGATGCGGTTGACGCCGCAGAGGGCATCGCGGTCTTGGCGCACCCGAGCGAATACCACAGCATGGATCTTCTGCGCGAGCTGTGCAGAAACCACCGCATTCGCGGCATTGAAGTTTATCACCCGCGCAACACGGAGGAGGATAAAGCGGAAATGTTGCGCTTAGCCGAAAAGTATGATCTTGCCGTCACCGGCGGCACGGATTATCACGGCTTTTACACGACGAAGAAAAATCCGGTCGGCACGTTCACGACGGCCGAATCCGAATTTGATAAATTATTTTCTGAATGAAAGGGAAATGCAAAATGAAGTATGATTTCACACCGAAAGGTGTATGTTCCAGAGGCATTCATGTAGAGCTCGACGGCGACGTTATCCGCTCCGTGAAATTCGACGGCGGCTGTAGCGGCAATACGCAGGGCGTGGCAGCACTTGCGGTCGGCATGACCGTTGACGAATACGTAAAGCGCTGCAAGGGCATCAAGTGCGGCTTTAAGAACACCTCCTGCCCGGATCAGCTCGCGCTCGCACTGGAAGAAGCGCTCGCAGAGCAGAAGAAGGCATAAGTAATTTGCTCAAGAGAAATTACCCGGAGAGAAACTCTTTCCGGGTTTTTCTCTGTTTGGGCTTGATTTTTCCTCAGAATACGGTATAATAGTTTAGTCAACAAAATATGCGGGTATGGCGGAATTGGCAGACGCGCCAGATTTAGGTTCTGGTACTTCGGTGTGCAGGTTCAAGTCCTGTTACCCGCACCATCAAGAGGCTATAAAAAAGATATAGCCGGTGGAAACCCCGATTTTATCGGGGTTTCCACCGTTTTATACGGCAAAATTTTAGCGACCGATTTTGTAGATGTAAATCGGTCGTTTTCCCTTTATATAAGGTTTTGAACTCTCACACAACCGAACACCCGATACGCAGGCAGATAGAATAGAAATCAAAAATCTATAAGTAAAACAACCTTTTTTGCAGCTAAAGCACACAATGAACGGAGGTGAAATACTGTGCAGCTTCTTTATGGCGTACCTGAAGATATTGAAAAATGGATGGACTTAATAACAGAGGTTCGATGGAATTTTCCGGGGCTTGAAACACAGGAAAAGCTAAATGAGCATAAAACCAGCGTCCTGAAATTTATGGATAAGCGGCAGGCTGTTTGTGTAAAAGAAGAATCCAAAATTGCGGGAGTTATATTGTTTTCACGAGCACACAACATGATTTGCTGCCTTGCAGTTGCACCCCAATACCGCCGCCGCGGTGTGGCTACAATGCTTATGGATGAAGCACTTGCCAATTTAGACAAAACAAAAGAAATAACGGTTTCTACATTTCGGGCTGATGATGAAAAAGGAATAGCACCAAGAACATTGTATGAGAAATTCGGTTTTGTTGCAGATGAACTTATAGAGGAATTCGATTACCCAAATCAAAAATTTGTCCTTTTCCCCGTCGGCGCAGAACGAAAAGCCCGACAGATGTCTATTAACGGTATGGTTCGGGAAATCAGCCGTATTCTTGCGGACTGTGACCCTACAATATATTTGTACGGTTCGTCTGCATTGAATGATTTCAGATTGGGTTGGAGCGATATTGATATTTTAGTCCTGACGGAGAAGCAAATATCCGAGTCACAGGCAAATTTGCTTGTAAATCTCCGCCGGACTATGCTCGCAGATGAACCCGATAATCTTTATTACCGTTCTTTTGAGGGCGCTATGCTCACCAGAAGTGCCTTTCTCGCAAACGCTGATGACCGAGTGGTTTATTGGGGTACAAGCGGAGAGAGAATTACCGACAGGTATTTGCTAGATGGCTTTGGCAAAACAGAACTGATTGAGAGCAGCATTCTTTTGTACGGGAAGGATATACGAAAAGAACTGAGATATCCGGATTTACATGAGCTGTATGCCGATGTGAATCGTCACTATAAGACTATAAGAAAGTACGCACAAAGCACCGGAAGAAATTTTTATTCTTTCGGTTGGCTGTTGGATATATCTCGTTGCATATACACACTTCGCACAGGCAAGATTATTTCTAAAACAAAAGCGGCAGAATGGGCGCTTCAAAACAATCTCTGCCCGGATGTGCACGCTCTAACAACCGCATTAAATGTCCGCAAATGCCCGTTAAAGTACCGATATGATAAAGATACATTCGACTATGCTGAAACACTTGGCGAGGCTGTTCAGCATTTTGCAGATGTGTTAGAAAAAGAATTGAAAGCAATTGAATAAGAAAAGGCGAAAAAATCTATTTTATAGCCCTTCCACATAAAAACGAGTGTATTCAGCGGCTTTGGCTTTTGTGTTCACTCGTTTTTTATATGCCATACATATGACACGATCGGCCGAACGGCGAAGCGAAAATCAGAGAATACTATGAAATGGCACCGGGTATCGTTGAAGCTATCAATCAAAAATCGAACGCCCAAGAAATCTGGAACGAGGTATATAAAGATCTCGTTGAGCCGTGTGTGAACATGATTCATCAAAATAAAAACGAAAGTGCTTATACGCTTTACAAATTTTGTTCTCTGAAATTAAATTAATAATACAAAGCATGAAAATCAAAAAACAGAAGGTCAAGCCGGATAAGAGACTTGACCTTCTGTTTTCGCATTTATAGTTGTCTAAAAATTATTTCGCGTTGACCGCTTCTTCGATGGCTTCCAAAACGGTGTCGTAGTCCGCTTCCGTGACGAGGAGGGAAATCTCGACTTCGGAGGTTGTGATGAGGCGGATGTCGGCGTCGCTTGCGGCGATGGCGCTGAACACTCTGGCTGCCATGCCCGGCGTGTTTTTCATCTGCGGGTCGTAGACGGAGATTTTATGGTTCACGCTGCTGACGATAACCTTGATGCCGGTCTCGGTCTTGAGCGTATTCGCAAAAGACAGCACTTCGATGAGGTCTTGGTCAGAAATGGTAAAAGAAAGGCCGGCATTTGCACCGTGGTTCGGGGGCATGGAGATCATATCGATGTTGATATCGAGCTCCGCGATGCGCTCGAATACCTCAGCCATAAAGCCTGTGGTGGCGGGGCTGCCTTGCAGGGTGACCAGTGTGATGTTGCTGACCGTGCTGATTTCGGTTGTGCCCATGATCTGTTCCATCCTTTCTTAAACCAAAGCGGACATGTCGTAAAGGCCGGGGCCTTTGCCGCTCATGAATACCGCTGCGTTTACTGCGCCCACCGCGAACAGCTCTTTGGACTGCGCGGAATGGGAGAGCGTGATGACCTCGTTGTTGCCCGCAAAGATCACCTCATGCTCGCCGACAATGGTGCCGCCGCGCACGGAGTGAATGCCAATCTCGCTCTTTTCACGCTTTTTGCGCTGTGCGTGGCGATCGTACATATACTGCGTTTCACCGTCGCGCACGGAAGCAAGCGCATCGGCAAGCATCAAAGCCGTGCCGCTCGGCGCGTCAATCTTCTGGTTGTGGTGCTTTTCGACGATCTCAATGTCGAACTGGTCGCCGAGCACCTTTGCCGCCTTTTTTGCAAGCTCCAGCATCAGGTTAATGCCGAGTGACATGTTGCGGGAATAGAAGATTGGCTGCGTTTCGGAAGCTTTGGTAAGCTCTGCGGTCTGCTCTGCTGTGTAGCCCGTGGTGCAGAGCACAGCCGGAATGCCGCCCTTTTCCGCCGCGTAGTGCAAAATCGGCGTCAAAAGGGAGGGGTGGGAGAAGTCGATGATAACATCTGCCACTTCCGTCACCTGATCGATGGAGGTGTAAGCGGGATAAGAAGCAGTCTGTGCATTGACGTTCAGATCAACGCCGGCAACAATCTCGCAATCGGTGCGTTCGGAAACAAGCTGCGTGATGAAGTGACCCATTTTGCCGCAGCAGCCACATAAAATAATCCTTGTCATTTTACGTCCGTTCCTTTCTTAATCAGGCGAGCTGCAGATGCTTTGCCATTTCGGCCTTCAGCTTTGCAATCTGCTCATCGGACATATCGGCAAGGGGCAAGCGGCAGTGGCCGCAGTTGAAGCCCATCAGGTTCAATGCCTGCTTTACCGGGATTGGGTTGACGTCCATGAACAGTGCGTTCATGAGGTCGAGATACTTAAACGTGAGTGCCTGCGCCGTCTTGTGGTCGCCCGCAACGGAAGCGGTGGCAAGCTCGTGCATTTCTTTCGGCATGATGTTGGAGAACGTAGAGATGACGCCCTTGCCGCCGAGAGACGCGATCGGCAAAGTCTGCGTGTCTTCACCGGAGTAAACCGTGAGGTCATCACCGCAAAGCTCACGTGTTTTGATGAGCGCGGAGATGTCGTGGTTCGCTTCCTTTGTGGCAACGATGTTCTGCGTCTTCGAGAGCTCGTAGTACGTTTCCGGCAAAATGTTGAGGCCGGTGCGGCTCGGGACATTATACACAATGCACGGAATTTTTACACTGCCCGCAATGCGGTTGAAGCTTGCAACGAGGCCGCGCTGGGAAGTCTTGTTGTAGTACGGCGTGACAAGCAGAAGGCCGTTTGCGCCGAGTGCTTCTGCTTTTTGGGAGAGCTCCACGGCGTAGGCGGTATCATTGCTGCCGGTGCCTGCGATGACCGGCACGCGGCCGGCAACCTTGTTTACGGTGAACTCGATGACCTTCACGTGCTCTTCATCGGTGAGCGTTGCCGCTTCGCCGGTGGTACCGCAGGTGACAATGGCATCGGTGCCGCTTGTGATCTGAAACTCGATGAGCTTTTCAAGCTCCTCGTAGTTTACGGACATATCCGGGTTAAACGGGGTAACAAGTGCCACCGCTGCGCCGGTAAAAATGGTTTCTTTCATCTAAAAAATACCTCCTGAACGGTATCAGTCAAAATAGCCCTTCTTTGCGAGCAGCTCTGCAAGCAGAACACCGCCGCCTGCTGCGCCGCGCAGCGTGTTGTGGGAAAGGCAAACGAACTTGTAGTCATACTGGGTATCCGGGCGCAGTCTGCCGATGGAAACGGCCATACCATGCTCCAGTTCACGGTCGAGTTTTGCCTGCGGACGGTCTGCTTCCGTAAAGTAGTGCAGGAACTGCTTCGGTGCGCTCGGCAGCTCGAGCTCCTGTGCCGGGCCGCGGAACTCTGTCCAGCGGCGGATGATTTCCTCCGGTGAGACCTTCTTTTTCATGGAGACGAACACCGCAGCCGTATGGCCGTCGGAAACCGGCACGCGGAAGCACTGTGCCGTAATGGACGGGGTGGTCGCGTTGACAATCTTATCGCCCTCAATGTGGCCCCACAGCTTCATCGGCTCCTGCTCGGATTTTTCTTCCTCGCCGCCGATATACGGGATGACGTTGTCGAGAATATCGGGATACGTTTCAAAGGTTTTGCCGGCGCCGGAGATGGCCTGATATGTGCAGGCGAGCACCTTCGTGACGCCGAGGTCCATCAGCGGGTGAATAGCCGGAACGTAGCTCTGAAGGGAGCAGTTGGACTTTACGGCGATAAAGCCGCGCTTTGTGCCGAGGCGCTTTCTCTGTGCGTTGATGATTTCAATGTGGTCGGCGTTGATCTCCGGCACAACCATCGGCACATCCTCGACGCCGCGGTTTGCGCTGTTGTTGGAGACGACCGGGCACTCCTTTTTCGCATAAGCTTCTTCAAGGGCGCGGATTTCGTCTTTTTTCATATCGACGGCGCAGAATACGAAATCGACCTTGGAGACGACTTCGTCCATATCAGCAACAGCGTCTAAGATGATCATATCCGCCATACTTGTGGGAATGGGCGTTTTCATAGCCCAGCGTTTTTCAACGACGCTTTTATATGTTTTACCGGCGGAGCGGGAAGATGCCGCAAGCGCGGTCACGTTGAACCACGGATGATTTTCAAGGAGCGTTGCAAAACGCTGACCGACCATGCCTGTGCAGCCAATGATACCGACATTATACTTTTTCATTTCTTTCACCCGTCCTGTTTGCAGGACATCCTTTCAAAAATGATGAAATGTACGCTCAAAAACAAAATTAAGGTCAAATTTCATTTTTGAGCGAAAAAAAACCGGTTGAAATCCGGTCATACATACAATATAATAGAATGTGCACAGGCTTTTACGAAAGTCTCCCTGCGGAAAAGCTCTGATAGCACTCCATCCTATTGCAGATGACAGTTACGGGGCTTTCGCCACAGCAACCAGATCCAAGCGTACCACATGCGCTGAGATCTTCGGCGGTGTGTCCTTTTTCTGCGGGCCGATGCCTGTGGAGGGCCAAAACCCGCGGATACTTTTACAAACCGCGCCTCTATCCTTATTATAATACATGGAATACGGATTGTTGTCAATTTATTTATGAAAAATTCTTAGAATAATCCTGCGTAATTTGGGGGATGCGGCTATTTTAATTCAGATTGGAAGGAATATACTTGGATACGCAAACTTTACAGACAAAAGATTTTGATTTTGAGCTTCCGGAAGAACTTATCGCCCAGACGCCGATTGAACCGCGTGACGCTTCGCGCCTGATGGTGTTGGACAAAACAACCGGTGAGATCGAGCACAGACATTTTCACGACATCACGGAGTATTTGAATGAGGGCGATTGTCTTGTACTCAACAATTCCCGCGTTTTGCCTGCGCGTATTTACGGCATTAAAAACGAGACCGGTGCGCACGTTGAATTTTTGCTTCTGAAAAATTGCGGTGACGACGTATGGGAAGCACTTGCAGGTCCGGGCAAGCGTGCAAAGGTCGGCACATCGTTCACGTTCGAGGGCAGCTCCATGACCTGCGAGGTCATCGAAGTAAAGGACGACGGCAACCGCCTGATCCGCTTTCATTACGATAAGGACACAAACTTCTTCACGGAGCTCGATAAGATTGGCCAGATGCCGCTGCCGCCCTATATTAAAGAAAAGCTCAAGGATAAAGAGCGCTACCAGACGGTGTATTCCAAAGAGGAAGGTTCTGCCGCTGCGCCGACGGCCGGTCTGCACTTTACGCCGGAGTTGCTCGATGCAATTCGCACAAAAGGCGTGAAGGTCGTATTCGTCACGCTGCATGTCGGTCTTGGCACGTTCCGCCCGGTGAGCGTAGATAACATTCTCGACCACAAAATGCATAGCGAGCATTATCACATGCCGAAAGAGACTGCCGACGCCATCAACGAGACGAAGAAAAACGGTGGACGCGTGATCGCTGTCGGCACTACGAGCTGCCGCACGATTGAATCTGTCGCAAAGAAATGCGGCAAAATTTGCGAGGACGATGATTGGACAGATATTTTCATCTATCCGGGCTTTGAATTTAAGGGCCTTGATGCGCTCATCACGAATTTCCACTTGCCGGAAAGTACACTCATCATGCTGGTCTCCGCGCTTGCGGGCCGCGAACACATTTTGAATGCGTATAACACTGCCGTCAAGAAGCGCTACCGCTTCTTCAGCTTCGGCGACGCCATGTTCATCAAATAACTTTGAAAGGAATTTTCTTTACATGTACAAGCTTATCAAAAGAGAAAACCACGCGCGGCGCGGCGAGCTCCAAACCGTGCACGGTACGGTGCAGACACCGGCGTTTATGAACGTCGCGACGGCTGCGGCGATTAAGGGTGCGGTTTCTGCTTACGACCTTAAAAATATTAAATGTCAAGTGATGCTCTCCAACACGTACCACCTGCATCTGCGCCCGGGCGATGACGTGGTGCGCAAAATGGGCGGCGTACGCAAGTTTACCGGCTGGGACGGCCCTGTACTGACGGACAGCGGCGGATTTCAGGTTTTCTCTCTCGCGAAGCTGCGCAATATCAAAGAAGAAGGCGTGACGTTTGCGTCGCACATCGACGGCCATCGCATCTTCATGGGCCCGGAGGAAAGCATGCGTATTCAGTCTAACCTCGGTTCTACCATCGCTATGGCGTTTGACGAATGCGTGGAAAACCCGGCGGAATACGACTACGCGAAAAATTCCTGCGCACGCACAGCACGCTGGCTGCGCCGCTGCAAGGCGGAGATGAACAGACTGAATGCGCTGCCGGATACGATCAACCCGAACCAAATGCTGTTCGGCATCAACCAGGGTTGCACATACATCGACCTGCGCGTGAACCACATGAAGGAGATTGCGGAATTGGGGCTCGATGGTTATGCTATTGGCGGCCTTGCGGTCGGCGAGCCGGCAGAGGTCATGTATGAAGTGATTGAAGCGGTTGAAGAGCATATGCCGCAGGATAAGATCCGCTACCTGATGGGCGTGGGCACGCCGACAAATATTCTGGAAGCGGTGCACCGCGGCGTTGATCTTTTCGACTGTGTGATGCCGAGCCGCAATGCACGCCATGGCCATGCGTTTACAAATGAAGGCGTGCGCAATATGCTCAATGCGAAATACACGCTGGACGATCAACCGATCGACCCGACCTGCGACTGCCCGGTCTGCCGCAAGTTTTCCCGTGCTTATATTCACCACCTTTTCAAAGCGGGGGAGATGCTTGCCATGCGCTTGACGGTTATGCACAATCTTTATTTCTACAACAATTTGATGGAACGCATTCGTAACGCGCTCGATGAAGACCGGTTTGAAGCATTTTATCAGGAGTATTCAGAGAAATTTAACAAAAGAATTTAGAAAATCCTTGCAACCACGAAAGGCTTTTGTTATAATGTATAGAGTTAATTTGGTGACGGGTGTATTGACCGCTTTGCAGTCGAACGGAGCGCACCATGAAAGAAAGGAAAGAAAACCATGAATTTGAGTGTTTTGACAACGACAGGTGCAGCAGCCGGCGGCAACATGTCCAGCATGCTGATCATGCTCCTTGTTTACGGTGCAATCATCGCGGCTATGTACTTCATCTTCTTCCGCCCGCAGAACAAGAAGAAGAAGAAGGAAGCGGAAATGCGCAAGAACGCACAGGTCGGCGACGAGATCACGACCATCGGCGGCATTTGCGGCAGAATCATCGCTGTAAAGGATGAGACCGACAGCGTTATCATCGAGACCGGCAGCGACCGTGCAAGACTGCGCATCAAGCGTTGGGCGATCGGCAGCGTCGATACCATCCACGAGGAAGACGCGTAAGTTTCACTCTGTTTAAAAGCGAATAGTTTTGAGCCCCTTGGAATAAGTATGAAACAAAACTTATTTCAAGGGGCTTTTTCTATGCTGAATTTTAAGAAGCTGTTTTTGGGTCTCCTGTTTTCTGTGCTGTTTTCGGCTGTGTTGATCGCGGTTTGTGCCTTTATGATTTTAAAGCTCGGCTTTTTGCCGTCCGAGCCTATACTCGGTACGGCTGCTGCGGCGATCGGCGGCGTTTCCGTTTTTGCTTCCGCTTTCCTTGCGGCGCGCCTCGCGGGGGAAAAAGGCTTGCTGCACGGCCTTGTGCTTGGCACGCTCTATGCAGTTTTCTATGTTGCGATAAGCGTTATGCTGTATGCAAATATGCGGGCTGTGTCTCTTGTTATACGGAGCGTAATATTTGCAATATGCAGCGTATGCGGTGGAGTAATGGGTGTGAATAGAGATGAAAAAATCAGATTTTAAGCCATAATTTGTAGCTGCTAATCAAGAGCATAAGAACGATTTTGCATATTTATTCACAATAACTTGTAGCAGAGCAGAACCGCATATTCATAAGTTTACATAAGATTATAGACATAAATTTGTGCAGATGCAAAAATATTCACGGAAGCTCTTGCAAATTTGGCTAAAAAGTATTATAGTATATAAGACAGAAGTGAGGTGGCGTATCATGAAAAACGGCAAATTGGGCTTTATCGGCATAGGAAACATGGCGTCCGCGATTATTGGCGGCATCTTATCTTCCGGCACTTTCCCGGTCGGGGATATTTATATGTACAATCCGCACGCGGAAAAAATGCAGCGCTTTACAGAATCCGGCTGCGTAGCCTGTACTTCTGCCGAAGAAGTTGCCGAGCTTTGTGATACGGTGTTCCTTTGCGTAAAGCCACAGATTTTCCCGGAGGTGCTGCGCGTTATTGCGCCGACCGTTGCGAAGAAGAATGCTGACGATGTTGTCATCGTTTCAATCGCTGCGGGCGTAACGTTTAAAAATTTGCAGGACGCGCTCGGCGCAGACCACCGCTACGTGCGTGCCATGCCGAACACGCCGCTGCTGCTCGGTGAGGGCGCTACGGCGCTGTGCCGGACAAGCAATGTGTCGGAAGAGGATTTTGCGCGCGTGCGTTCCGCTTTCTCCTGCTGCGGTGTCACGCAGGAGATTGACGAAGCGCAGATGAATGCGGTGATTGCGGTCAGCGGCAGCTCGCCTGCGTATTTGTATCTGCTTGCAAAGCTCACTTGTGATTATGCAGCGCAGCAGGGCATTGACCCGAAGACCGCGCTTACACTGTTCTGCCAGACCATGAAAGGCAGCGCCGATATGCTTTTAAACAGCGGCAAAGACCCACAGGCGCTTATCGATATGGTCACGTCAAAGGGCGGCACAACATTTGCTTTGCTGAATGTCTTGAAAGAACAGGGTTTTAATGAGGCGATGATCAGCTCGTTTGAAGCCTGCACGCACCGCGCCGAAGAACTTTCCATGTGAGTGTGCAAGGCATAACACGGCGATGCTTCACATATAGATTGACCATCTTTTATAGGTGGTGAACGAAAATGGAAGCAAAGCCGAAATATGCAAAACCACGTAGTTTATCTGTTTTAATGGCTTTGCGCATTTTGTTCCTGCTCGGCTTTTTGTTTGGCTGCTTATTCGCACGGACATCGCAAATAGCTATGGCGCCGGTTTCCGGCTCTGTGTGGTTTAGGGGGCCGTTTGAAACGGGAACGGACTTTCCGTTTGTGTTTTCCGCATTTTTGTTTGATTCGCTTTTTTACGCATTGCCGATTTTTTTATTTGGCATGACGTTTTTAGGTGTGCTTGTGATTCCCGCTGCGATAATCCTGAAGGGCTTCACGCTTGGCACATCGCTTACGGCACTGATCCGGCTTGAGGGTATCGGATTGTATTTTCGGCGGTGCTTTGATTATCTGCCGATGACAATGCTGTGCATCACGGTGCTTTTGCTGCTTGCGGCGGAAGCGCTTTGCACGGCGAGGCGCAGCTGTCGGGTGTTTTTCGGAAACGGAGAACCGCTTTCCGTAAAAAACTGCACCGTGCGGTTTTTGCTTGCGTTTGCGGCGCTGGTTTTCATTTCGATTTTATACGCTGCATTGCACTTTTTGATTTTGCAAGTTTAGATTTTAAAGCAAAGGAGGCCGAAATGAATGAACATGGATAAATACTTCGTGCTGTTTCGCGAGTACATGCTCGTGCAGAAACCGAGTTCCGTAAATACGCGGGATTCTTATCTGCGCGATGTTTCGGCTTTCCTGCGCTATTTAGCGGATGAGAATATAGCATCTCCGCTTGAAGTAGAAACAGAGACGGTGGAAGCGTATGTGCAGCATTTGCATAGTTTAAACCGCACAAATTCCACGATCTCCCGCAATATTGCCTCTGTGCGTTGCTTTTATAAGTTTCTTATCCTGCGCGGGGATATGCAGGTGAACCCGGCGAAATCCGTAAAGCTTGAAAAAGAGCCGAAAAAGCTGCCGCAGACGCTGACAAGCGAGGAGATAGACCTGCTGCTTTCCCAGCCGAATGTCACGGAAGCTAAGGGTTGCCGCGATAAAGCGATGCTGGAGCTTCTTTATGCCACCGGTATTCGCGTCAGTGAGCTCATCAACCTCAACGTGCAGGATATCAACCTGCGCACGGGAAAGCTGTTCTGCCGCGGCACCAAGGGCGTGCGCACCATTCCGATTTATGCGAAAGCAGTCGTTGCTGTATCCGATTATCTTTACCGTATGCGCGATCTGATCGTGGACCCGGACAACAGCGGAGACGCGCTGTTTGTCAATCTGAACGGCTCGCGTTTGACGCGCCAGGGTTTCTGGAAAATTATCAAGGCGTATACGGCGGAGGCCGGCATTACGAAGGAGATTACGCCGCACACGCTGCGTCATTCGTTTGCCATGCACCTTTTGCAGGGCGGTGCTTCCGTAAAAGACATTCAAACCATGATGGGACATGCAGATATTTCGTCCACACAGGTATATGTTCATTTATTAGACCTTGATAATCACGTGAAAAGCGTGTATAATGAGTGTCATCCTCGTGCAAAAACGAGTTAATCTAATTCTGGAGTTGATTTTGTGGCATTTTTAGGACTTTTCGGTAATTATGATAAGCCGGGTCCGGGCGTTGACAAAGATGAACCGAAAAAGGCAGCGCCGGTACGTTTTTTTGAGATCTTATGGCGAAAGCTGTCTAAACTGGTGCAGTTGAATCTGACATTTATGATCCCATTTATTGTGGTCATCGCGTTGATGGTGGGCGTATTTCTTTTACCGATTCCGCACTTTCTTTATGTAACGTCGTTCTTCGGTGTGCTTGACCTGTACATTCTGTATGCGGTTACACTGCCGCTCATCCTGCTTTCGCCGTTCACATGCGGCTTAGCGTATGTAACGCGAAACTTCGCAAGGGAAGAGCATGCGTTCGTTTGGTCGGATTTCTGGGACGCTGTGAAAAATAACTGGAAGCCGGCACTTTTGAACGGCGTGATCGTGTATCTCGCATATGTAATCTTGAGCTTCTCAATCTTCTTTTATTCCACACGTGTATCGGACAACTGGATGTTTATGATTCCGCTTGCAGTTTGCTGCATCCTGTCGATTCTAATGCTGTTTGCGCAGTATTACATTCCGGTTATGATCGTCACGTTTGACTTGAAGCTGCGCCACATTTACAGAAACGCGTTTATTTTCTCTATTATGGGCTTATTGCGCAACCTGATGATTACGGCAATCCTTGCGGGTTTATTCATTGCGTTTTTGTTCTGCCCGGCGGCATTTGCGGTGATCCCGCTGCTGCTCGTAATCATTTTTCTGTGTGCGTTCATCAGCTATCTGACGAGCTTTGCGACGTATTCGTTGCTCGATACGTACCTGATCCAGCCGTTCTACAAAAAGGAAGCGGAAGCGAAGGACGCTGAAATTCGCGTAGCCAAAGACGGTGATACGTTCAATTTCGACAATGATGAGTTGGACGACGATGATGACGATAAGCCGCAGTATGTGTACGTGAACGGCCGCTTGATCGACCGTAAGATCATGGAGCAGGAATCTCTGTTCTCGGATAAAACGGATACTTCCGATCATTTACAGTAATTTAAAACAAACATAAAAGCCTCTATCGAACTGAAATCGATAGAGGCTTTTATGTTGCTCAATTTTAATTATTTCTCATTCTTATCAGCCTTTTCACGCATTTTGGAAAGTGGGTTGGCGTTTACGGCTTCCTCCATTTGCTTGCTGGAGGTGTGCGTGTAGATCTCTGTCGTGCCGAGATTTTCGTGGCCCAGAATATCCTGCAAAACGCGAATATCCACGTTGCCGTATTGGTACATCAGCGTCGCCGCCGTGTGCCGCAGCTTGTGTACGGAGTATCCCGCGCCGCCAAGCCCGATTTTCGTGAGGTATTTATTGACCATGGCCTGTACGGTCTTAGGACTGATGCGTGTGCCGCGGTTACTGATGAACAGCGCGTTTTTATCCTTCACGTCGTCCTTTGGGCGCACACGCACGTAGGCATCGATAGAAGCTAAGCAAGCGTCATTTAAGTATACGATGCGTTCTTTGCTGCCTTTACCGACGATGCGCAGGGTGGAGTTGTTGTGGATCACGTCGCTCATGTTGATGGAAACAAGCTCGGAAAGGCGCATGCCGCAGTTTAAAAACAGCGTCAAAATGCAATAGTCACGCTCTTTATCCGGCCCGTCCACGGCGTTTAAAAGCTCGCGGCTTTGCTCTAACGTGAGGTAGCGGGGGAGGGTTTTGGCTTTTTTCGGCGGGGTCAGATTCTCTGTGGGGTTAGAATTCAAAAGACCTTCGTGCACGGTCAGGTAGTTAAAAAAGCTTTTGAGGCTCGAAGATTTTCGCTGACGCGTGGAGCTCATGTTGCTGCGTCCGTCGGCAGCGTAGTTCATGAATTCAAAAATGTCCATCGTCGTGATGGAACGGATAAATTCAAGGTCAATATCGTCGATTGGGATTTCTTCCATAGGCGTATCTTGTGAAACATATCCGCGAAAATGTTTCATGAAGCGAAAGAATGTCCGCAGGTCAGAGCAGTATTCGTTTACAGTCTTCGGCGCGCGGCCTTTGATGTTGCGGTAATATAAAGCATATTGCCGCACAATCTCCGGCATTTCAGGCAAAATATCCATAACGGGTACACCTCACAAATTTTGAATTTTAAAGCTGCAGCTTGGTGTTCGGCTCCGTTGGCTTCAAAGCTTTCGGGCTTAGCCTAATCGGTGCATGAATTACTCTTGGATCATCATTATAATTCGGAACGAGACGTATAGACATGCCGTGGTACTTAAACAGACAGCTGAATAAACGGAGCCGAGGTAATTAAAAACAATCTAATTGAGAAACGCACGGATTTCCGCAGCCGAGATTTACATAGAATCAACGCACACAATCACGATTCATAATGAATGCGTTTATTTAAGCAAGTTGCAATCGCAAAACATTGAGTTTGGCTGAAAAAGGATGATCTCGCAGGTTTTACGAAAATCCGCTTGAAAAGCCAGCTATTCGTAAAATGCTACTCCCCAAATTATACAAAATATCTATTTTGTATAATTTGGGATTTTTTAGATTCAAGCCCCTTTGTATGCTTCCGTGTGAATCTGTTTTGAAATGTGCGTGTTTGGGTGCTTGTACATGAATACACAGGCGTATAGAATTAAGAATTATGCATCAAGCTCCATCAGCGGTAAAATGCCGCCGATGTCAATCATCTGGTTTTGCGTCAGCTCAATGTACTGTACGCAGTGCTTTTCGAGAAACGCACGAATCTCCACCGCGCACTCTAAAGAATCGAGCTTGCCTGTGAACGCCAACACATTTTTGTCGATCAGGCCACAGCAGCCGCCTAAGAAGCCGTAATCGTAGCCATCCAGAAAAACGTTTTCTTCGTGCACAAGCAGCACGTCGATGCCAAAAAATTGCGCCAGTGCGCGAATGCCGAGATCCATCGTGATGATCGCGTCTTTCGCCACAACAGCCGTCGCACAGCGCGTGTAGCCTTGGTTGACATGCCTCATTTTAAGACCGGCGTCTTCCAGACAGGTGTAAATGTTCGGATCCATAACACCGAGGTTTGCAAGCACCGTGCCGTTCAGGTTTAACATGTTGCAAAGAACATCTTTCGGATATTTCGGCTCCGGAGTCATGGCAGTCTCCGCTACCTGATAGCCGATATCCGTAAGCTGCTTTTTAAGTGTCTCTTCTCCGCGCAGAACAAACGTGCGCCCCTTATCCAAATGAAACATCTGCATATCTGCATGGTACGCGATCGGATCCGGCAGACGCGTATCAAACTCCGTTGTGACGCACCGAATACCATGCGCCTTTAAAGCTTCCAAAATTTCCGGATATGCGCCGGAGACCGCCGCTGTCGTGACCTTGCTTTCCGGCAGATTCGGCTTTTCAACAAATCGTTCTTTTACTGCACACATGCGTCAAACGCCTCCCTCACGTTGTGGACGCCAATGAGCTCCACCCCGCTGAATCTTTTTGAATCAATGCTTTTCATGCTGTGGTACGGCAGTACACAGCGCGTGAATCCCAGTCGATATGCTTCCGAAACGCGGGACTCGATATGACTGACCGACCGCAGCTCGCCTGCAAGGCCAATCTCGCCGAACACGACGGTATCATCGCGGATTGGCGTGTCTTTCAGGCTTGATACGAGTGCCATTGCAACGGCCAGATCGACCGCCGGCTCATCAATGCGCAGGCCGCCGACGACGTTCAAATACGCGTCTAAATTGGAAAAATAGAAACCTGCACGCTTTTCCAGAACGGCCAAAATCAGCGCCATGCGCGCATAATCAAAGCCCGTGGACATGCGGCGCGGCGTACCAAAGCCGCTTGTCGTTGCAAGACCCTGAATCTCCGCGAGCAGCGGACGTGTACCCTCCATTACGGCGGTTACGCATGTGCCGGAAGCGTTCGTCGGGCGGCCGGAAAGCATCGCCTGCGAGGGGTTTTCGATCTGCCGCAGCCCCGCTTCCCCCATATCGAATACGCCAATCTCGTTTGTGGAGCCATAGCGGTTTTTTACGGCGCGCAGAATGCGGTACGTCATCTGGCGGTCGCCCTCGAAGTACAGCACGGCATCCACAATGTGCTCCAACACCTTTGGACCCGCGATGGCGCCGTCTTTGTTGACGTGACCGACGAGAATCGCCGGAATATCGAGCGATTTGGAGCAACGCATAATCGCGTTCGTGCATTCGCGTACCTGTGTGACGCTGCCGGGCGACGAATTGAGATCGGTAAAGTTCATCGTTTGGATGGAGTCGATCATCACGATATCCGGTTTTTCGGTGCGAATGTGCTCCACCACAAGCTGCACGTCCGTTTCCGCCAAAATGCGCAGGTTGGGGCTGGAAACACCGAGACGCCCTGCGCGCAGCTTGATCTGCCGTGCAGATTCTTCGCCGGAAACATATAAAATACGCAGCTTTTGCCCGAGGTATTCGCAGATCTGCAAAAGAATGGTTGATTTGCCGATACCCGGGTCGCCGCTGATGAGCACGAGCGAGCCTTTTACAAGGCCGCCGCCAAGCACGCGGTCAAGCTCCGAAAGTCCGGTGTGATAACGGTGCTCGTCCTCCGTATCGATCTCTGAAATTGCAAGCGGGCGCGTCAGCAGCGTAGAAGCTGAAGAAGTATACCCGGAAGCGGCGGATTTTGCGGAAACAGCCGTTTTGACGGATTCCTCCATGGTGTTCCACTCGCCGCAATCCGGGCACTTTCCTGCCCACTTTGCGGATTCAAACCCGCAGTTTGAGCAGATGTAGACGATTTTATTTTTAGCCGCCATAACGCGCACCGCCCTTATTTTGTATAATTCTAAGCTTATTTTACCACGGAACAGATGTTTTGTAAAGAGTTATTCCGCTTTGCAAAAGGCGATAATGCCATCCGCGATAGCCGCAGCCAATTTCTTTTGGTAGTTTTCGTCGCACAGCTTTTCAGCTTCTTCCGGGTTTGAGAGGAACCCGCATTCCGCAAACACGGCGGGTACGTCTACGTGGCTCAAAATATACACGCGGCTTTCTGCCTGCTTGCAGGCGCGCGTGTTATCCGGCTGCACCTGCTCGATGACTGCACGGCGGATGGTTTCGGCAAGGTCGGCGCTTTTAGCATTATTTGCTGAGTAAAACATCTGTGCGCCGCTGTATTGACTTTGCTCAAAAAAGTTTTGATGGATGCTCACAAAAATACAGTTCTCAGTCTCGGTTACGATCTGTGTGCGGTATAAAATATCAGACCGCTTTCGTTCGTTTAATGTGCTCAGTGTGGTATCGCCGACGGCAGTGTCCGTTTCGCGAATCATTTTCACGGGGTAGCCCGCAGCTTCGAGCTTTTCCCGCACAAACAGTGCAATGGCAAGGTTTACCGTTTTCTCTTCCACACCGTTTACACCTACGGCCCCGCCGTCTTCCCCACCGTGCCCTGCGTCTAGAACGATCACGGGGCGGTTTTCGGTCTGTGCTGCGGCTACAGATACCGCATGTACCGCACCCAAAACAGAGCACACAAAAAATGTCAGAGCACCGAGGAAAAACACCACAGGAATATACGCGATTTTAAAAGACAAATACCGTTTCAAGCCGCATCACCCATAGATTTTTATGCATTGAAGCTGCCGGAAATACCCTATAAAAAGCAAAAAGCTGCCCGCCGAAGCGAACAGCTTTTTAGCTTTTATGAAATTACTTGAAGAACAGCGGGAGCGGCTCCAGATAGATGATATCCGTACGATCCTTTGCATCGCCCTCGGCGAGCACAGCCGCCTTGCCGACGACGTTACCGCCGATCTCATGCACGAGATCTTCCAACGCGCTCAGCGATTCACCGGTGCTGATGACGTCGTCTACGATGAGAATACGCTTACCCTTCAGCATTGCGCAGTCTTCTTCGGAGAGGTACAGCGTCTGGATGTGGTCGGTCGTGATGGATTTCACCTCGACCTTGATCGGGTTCGTCATGTACGCCTTGATGCCCTTACGTGCAACAACGTACTGACGGCAGCCGATACGCGCCATCTCGTAAGCCAGCGGAATGCCCTTAGACTCCGCCGTGATGATGATGTCGTGCTCCGGGCACTTTTCCATCAGCGCTTTTGCGGCCTTCTCGGTGATCTCTACATCGCCGAACATAACAAAACCGGCAATATCCAGCGTATCGCTGATCGGGCAAATCGGCAGCTCGCGTTCGCAGCCGGCGATCGTCATCTTATAAACTTCACCCATTGTAAAAACCTACCTTCAAAAATTATCGATTTTCGTTATATGCGGGGAATCAGCCCGGAGGCCACGCCATAGAGCGTCCGCCGAGCAGGTGGAAATGCAGGTGCTTTACGGTCTGTCCGCCGTCTTCGCCGCAGTTGTTGACGATGCGGTAGCCGTTCGTGAGACCTTCTGCCGCCGCAATCTTCTTTGCGACCGTGAAGATATGTGCGACGATCTGCGCGTTTTCTTCCGTAAGGTCATCTGCGGAAGCGATGTGCTCCTTTGGAATCATCAGAATGTGCACCGGCGCCTGCGGGTCGAGGTCGCGGAATGCGAGCATTTTGTCGTCTTCGTAGACCTTCGTGCTCGGAATCTCGCCGTTGGCAATCTTGCAGAAAATGCAGTCCATTTGCCTTTCTCCTTTCTTGAGATTTTATATAGAACGTATAGAGAGAACTTAGATCTGTTCGCCGAGAATCTTTTCAACGGCTGCAAGGGCTTCGTCGATCTTCGTCTGATCCTTGATGCCTGCCATAGCGAAGTCCGGCTTACCGCCGCCGTTGCCGCCGGTGAGCTGTGCAACTGCCTTTACAAGCACGCCGGCTTTGACACCCTTTGCCTGTGCCGCTTTCGTTGCGGTTGCAGCAAGCGTTGCCTTTCCGTCCAGAACGCCTGCGAGCACGGCTACAATGGCCGTATCGCTCTTTTCGTCGCGGATCTTATCGCACATGGTGCGCAGTGCGTCGCTGCCTGTGCCGGAGAGCATCGCCGTAACGATCTTGACACCCTTAACTTCCACGGCGTTATCCAGAATGGAGCCGAGGTTCATGGATGCAATCTTGGAGCGCATGGATTCGATCTCTCTGTCCTTCTCCTTGAGGTCGGCGTTGACCTGTGCAGCTTTTGCCGGGAGGTCGGACGGGTTATTGACCTTCATCGCAACAGCGGTATCCTTGAGCAGCGTGTTCGTTGCGTAGATCATCTTAATGACGTTGAGACCTGTGACCGCTTCGATACGGCGCACACCGGCTGCAACGGAGGATTCGCTGACGAGCTTGAAGAGACCGAGCTTAGCGGTGGAATCGATATGCGTGCCGCCGCAGAATTCCTTAGAGAATTCGCCTACCGTTACAACGCGCACGACGTCGCCGTATTTTTCGCCGAACAACGCCATAGCACCGAGCTTCTTTGCTTCTTCGATCGGCATTTCGCGGCACTCAACCTTGATGTCTTCGAGAATCTTCTCGTTGACGAGGTTCTCAACCGCGAGCAGCTCTTCATCCGTCAGGGCGGAGAAGTGCGTGAAGTCGAAACGAACGGCATTCTCGTTGACGAGCTGACCGGCCTGCTCAACATGGTCGCCGAGCACGGAGCGCAGAGCAGCCTGCAGGAGGTGAGCTGCCGTGTGGTTGCGCATGATCGCTCTGCGCCTCTCAACATCTACAACAGCCTCAACGGTGTCGCCTTCGCGGAGGAAGCCTTCCTCCACAACAGCCTTGTGGATAAACACACCCGCTGCATTCTTCGTGGTATCCAGAACGCGGATGGTGCAGGAATCGTTCGTGATGACGCCGGTATCGCCGACCTGACCGCCGCTTTCCGCATAGAAAGAGGTGCGGTCGAGTGTGAACACGATGTCGTCACCGGTCTCGACAGCTTCAACGCGTGCGCCGTCTTTCACGATAGCCGTGACCTTTGCGGTTGCTTTCATATCGGTGTAGCCGACAAATTCGGTCTTGGCAATGTCGTCAAGCACAGCGGAGTCGCCTGCCCATGCGTCTGCACCGGCATTCTTGCGGCTTGCGCGAGCCGTCTCACGCTGCTGGAGTACCAGTGCGCGGAAGCGGTCTTCGTCAACGCTCATGCCTTTTTCGGAAAGGATTTCCTTGGTCAGGTCAATCGGGAAGCCGAACGTATCGCTGAGCAGGAACGCGTCTTCGCCGGAAAGCACCTTTGCATCGGTGCGGTCGATGATGTCGTTGAGCAGCGCGAAGCCCTTATCAATGGTCTTATAGAAGTTTTCTTCCTCAAACGCGATGACCTTTTTGATCATAGCGCTCTTTTCACGCAGCTCCGGGTAAGCGCATTCGTTCTCATGAATGACGGTATCTACAACGTCCGCGAGGAACGGGTGGTTGATGCCGAGAAGTCTGCCATGGCGTGCCGCGCGGCGGAGCAGACGGCGGAGCACATAGCCGCGGCCTTCGTTGGACGGCATAACACCATCGCTGATCATAAACGTCGTGCTGCGGATGTGGTCCGTAATGACGCGCAGAGAAACATCGGACTTTTCGTCCGCACCGTACTGCACATTTGCAATGCGGGAGATATGCTTCATGATGTTCTGCACGGTATCGACAAGGAACAGGTTGTCCACGCCTTGCATCACACATGCCAAACGTTCAAGACCCATGCCGGTATCGATGTTCGGGTGGTCAAGCGGCGTGTAGTTGTTGTTGCCGTCGTTCTCAAACTGTGTGAAAACGAGGTTCCAAACCTCAACGTAACGGTCGCAGTCGCAACCCACGCCGCAGGTGGGCTTGCCGCAGCCGTACTTTTCGCCGCGGTCAAAATAAATTTCGGAACACGGACCGCACGGACCGGAGCCATGCTCCCAGAAGTTATCTTCTCTGCCGAGGCGTACCATGTGCGACGGGTCTACGCCGTTTTGCTTTGTCCAGATGTCAAACGCTTCATCGTCGTCCTGATAAATGGAGATATAAAGCCTATCTGCCGGCATCTCGAGAACTTTTGTAAAGAACTCCCAAGCCCAGGCGGTCGCTTCCTTTTTGAAGTAATCGCCAAAGGAGAAGTTGCCAAGCATCTCGAAGAATGTACCGTGGCGTGCCGTGATGCCCACGCGCTCGATATCCGGGGTACGGATGCACTTCTGGCAGGTGGTAACGCGCTTTCTCGGCGGGGTCACTTCACCCGTAAAATACTTTTTCATCGGGGCCATGCCGGAGTTGATCAGAAGAAGGCTATTGTCATCCTTCGGAATCAGCGGGAAGCTCGGCAGGCGCAGATGTCCCTTAGACTCAAAGAAAGAAAGATACTTTTCTCTGAGATCATTTAATCCTGTCCACTGCATTGTATTCACCATTCCTTCTATAATTTGCAGATAGAATAATATAAAAAGCCTAAGCTCAGTCTAAAACGTAAGCCTCAAGCAGCTTTAACGTATTTTCGACGCCTTCAATGTGGGAGCGCTCGTAGCCGTGTGAAGCGTAAACGCCTGCGCCGATGAGGCCGTGACGCACGTCCCAGCCGGAACGCAGCGATGCCTCTACGTCGGAGCCGTAGTGCGGATAAACGTCCACGGCATACTTTGCACCGACGGACTTCGCCGCTTCCACAAGCGCGGTTGTCACGGCATAATTGTACGGGCCGCCGGAATCCTTCGCGCAGATGGAAACTTCGCGCTCCGTGCAGGTGAGTCCGTCGCCCACGCAGCCCATGTCTACGCTGATGAGCTCTTCGGCATCGCTCGGCACGGAAGCGGAAGCACCGTGTCCGACCTCCTCATACACCGTAAAGTGCAGATAGACCTTGCGCTTCAAAGTGCGGTTGTTGTCTTTGATCTCCTTTGCGAGCGCAAGCAGCATGGCGGCGCTGAGCTTATCATCGAGGAAACGGCTCTTGATATAGCCGCTTTCCGTGATGACGGTGCGCGGGTCAAAGCAGACGAAATCGCCCGCTTCAATGCCAAGTGCGCGCACATCATCGGCGGATTTTACCGGCTCGTCGAGCACGACCTCGGTCGTTTCAAATGTGCGCAGCTTTTCACCGTAGGAGCCGTTCACGTGGATCGACGCATTGCAAAGCTGCAAGGTGCCGCTGTAAACGCCGGAGAAGCGCGAGTAAATGCGGCAGTTCTCCGCTTCGCAGTTTTCGGCGCGCAGGCCGCCGATTGGTGTGATCGTGATGCGGCCGTTCGGCTTGATTGTGGAAATCATGCCGCCGAGCGTGTCTACGTGTGCCATCAGCACAAGCGGGCTGCCCTCGCCGCCGAGGCAGCAGAAAACGCCGCCCTTTCTTGTTTTTTCCGGAGCGTAGCCGAGTGCTGCCAGTTCACCGATAAGATAGTCCGCCGCTTTATCCGTAAAGCCGGACGGAGAATCGATGGAAAGCAGGGCTTTGAGCTCGGAAAGGCAATAGTCCATATTCATGTTTTGCCACTCCTTACAAAAAAATAAGAACTGTCCTCCGCAATGGGACGGACAGTTCCGTGGTACCACCCAAATTGTGCATGAAGCTTTTCTTCATACACCACTTTAAACTCCTTAACGCGGAAAACGGCACAGCTCATCACTGTGCGGCAGTCATACGGGTTGGCCTGTACATGGTGTTTTCCGAGGATCTTCCAGCCTGTGGATCCGCTCTCTGTTCGGTACAGCTATGTGCATTTGCCCGTGCCTTTTGCTATAAAACAAATTAAAATCTAAAATCACCAGCGGCTCATGTTGCGCTTGTGCTTTTCGAGATATACGTTCTCGACTTCATTCGGCGTGATGCCGTAGCACAGCAGAACATCGTTTAAATACATGAGCACATCACATATTTCTTCCGTGAAGTGGTGTCTGGTCTCGGGGTCGTTCAAAATCGCATCGTCACCCTTTTTCTTGATGATGTCGGCAACTTCACCGGCTTCGATCATCATCCAAAGGAGCTTATCGCGACCGATTTTCGGAGAAAGGCCTCCCCACTTTTCGAGATATTTAGCTTGCAGTTCTTTTTGAATCTGCTGCATATCTTCAAGATTCAGGCTTGCCATATCTCCACCCCTTATACGTATCTCATTATAATGCTTTTTTACCGGCTTGTCAATTAAAATCGACAAGAGCTTCGCCGATTTTGCGGAAAGCCTGCGGCACATGCATTTCGCCGGCTGTCTCCTCCAACACGACGAGGGTATAAAGCGGCTCTTCCTGTGCATTGCAGATGTAGCCTGCATACCAATAATTCTCGATTTCTTCCCCGTTTTCGTCATATACACCTGTCTGCGCCGTGCCGGTCTTGATGCCGGAAACACAGTTTTGCGGCGCGCCGATCCGTGCTGTACCGAATCGTGCTGTGCTTTCCATATAGGCACGTAAGCGTGCGGCGGTCGTCGGCTCCATGACTTTTTCACCGGTGTTTTCTTCGGTTTCCTGTACGGATAGATTTGTATCGACCGTGCCATATACGAGCCGCGGCGTCATATAAACGCCGTCAGCGGTAATGGCGTTTACGGCAGCGGCCAAATTCAGCGGTGAGACAGTCGTTTCACCCTGGCCGAACGAAAACAGCGCCAGCGCACGGGCGTTTTTAAGGGCTTGCGCGTTCGAAAGCGAGCCTGCGGCCGTTTCTAAATTGTCTGCAAGCGAAACAGATGTACCAAAGCCGAGCTTTTCCGCCATACTTAAAATCTTTTCCGCGCCGAGTTTCTGCGCGAGCTGTATGAAATACCCGTTGCACGAGCTGCGCAACGCCGTGTGGAGATTCACTTCCCCATGTGCTTTGCCGCCGTAGCAAGTGATCGTGAGGCCGTCAACAACAATGCTTCCGGTGCAGGTATACACCTCCTTGTAATCGATGCCGCATTCGAGCGCTGAGGCGGCGCAGATGAGCTTAAAGACCGAACCGGGCGTATACGCGCACAGGGCACGGTTCACAAACGGTGCATCTTCATTTTCCATGCACGCAGCAAGGTCGTTCGGGTCTACGGCCGGGAAGCTTGCGGAAGCCAGAATTTCGCCGGTTTTGCAGTCTAAAATGACGGCGGCGCCTTTTTTGATTTCCGTGCAGGCATTTTCCACACACTGCTGTATGCGCTTATCCAGCGTCAGCATTACGCCACCGTCCGCAATGCGGTATGTGTTTTCCACGTGCATTGTTTCGCCGGAGATGGCATTGCCGAGCGCATCAATGGCGAAGGTAACGTCGATTTCCCCGTGGTTTTCCGCAAGCAGTGCGTCGAAGCTTTTTTCCACACCGTCCGCGCCGTTATAGTCGCTGTCGAGATACCCGAGCAGATTCGCCGCCGGTTGCGGGTTTGCATACCGTTTTGTGACGGAAAATGTCTGGATGCCGTCGTCGCTGACGGGTGTTGTGACTTCGATCAGAAACGGCTTTCCGCTTTCAAGCGCCGTGCGCAGGACTTCGCGTTTTTCTTCCGGTACAGCGCGGTTTAATTTGGCAAGCGTTTCCCGCGAAGGAATTACCGCAGCGACATAAACACGCTCGGCGTTTGTGAGCGGCTGCAAATTGCGGTCGTAGATCGTGCCGCGCGCCTTGGCGGCCGTTAAGGTATATAAACTCTGCCGCCCGGCGGCCTCCGTATAGCTCGTGCCGCCGAAAGCGGCGGTCACGGTGCCGAGCAGTGCGATGACGAGAAAGAACATCACAAACGCATACGTTGCGATGATCCTGCGTGTAGACATAAAAACACCTCCGTATAGGAAAAGTATGGGTCCTAAACGGAGGTGTTATTCAGCCGCGCTTCACTCTTAGAAACGCGCCCTCTTTGATTTTTCGGTCGGTCTTGAGGTAGACCGTCATCGTCGCGTGCGGTGCGGATTCGATTGGCTCCATATCCTCGTTGTAGATTTCACTAAGTGTGAGGTCATACGGCACTTCGCCCGGCTCCAGTACGCTGACAGTCTCGCCGCGAAAGAAGCGGTTGCGCTGTGAAAGGCGCATCATGCCGTTTTCTTCGCCGGTGCACACGGCCGCAACATCCCAGCCGCGGATATATCCGCCGCTGTTTACGGTCTGCCCCGGCTCGTGACCGCTGTAAAACCCGGTGCTGTACGCGCGATGGCTGATCTTCTCTGTCTCGTCCACGACCCACTGCGGAAGCGGCTCACCGTTCATGACAGCATCGATGCCGTGGCGGTACGCATTCGTCACGCAGGCAACGTAATACGCGGACTTTGCGCGGCCCTCAATTTTGAGGCTCGAAATGCCGCATTCGATGAGCTGCGGAATGTGCTCGATCATGCACATATCGCGGGAATTGAAGACATACGTTGATTTCTGATCCTGTTCGATCGTGAACACCTGATCCGGACGCGTGCGCTCGATGAGGTAATAATCCCAGCGGCACGGCTGCGCGCAATCGCCGTGGTTTGCGTCTCTGCCGGTCATGTAGTTTGAAAGCAGGCAGCGGCCTGAGAACGAAACGCACATTGCACCGTGCACAAATGCTTCAATTTCGAGCGCCTTCGGCGTTTTCGCGCGGATCTCCGCGATTTCTTCAAACGAGAGCTCGCGTGCCAGCACGACGCGCTCTGCGCCCATGTTATAAAATGCGTTTGCGGTCTCATAATTCACAACGCCGGCCTGCGTGGAAATGTGTATCGCGACATTCGGCGCGTATTTTTTTGCCATGGACATCACGCCGAGGTCGGTCATGATGAACGCGTCTACACCGATTGTCTGGCAAAACTCGAGAAACGCCGGCAGCGCGGCAAGTTCTGCGTTATGCGGCAGAATATTACAGGTGACATAGACCTTCACGCCCTGCGCGTGGCAGTATTTTACAGCTTCTTCAAGTTCCTCGTTTGTAAAATTGGAAGGCGCAGAGCGCATGCCGAAGGATTTACCGGCAAGATACACCGCGTCCGCACCGTAGCGCACGGCAGAAATAAGGCGCTCCATATCGCCGACCGGCGCCAGAAGCTCCGGCGCGTTATATCGTTTTTGTTCCATGAAATTCATTCCTTTACTGCATTTGTGCCTTCCCGGACAAAATTCGCCGGAAAGGCACAGGTAGCTTTGTTATCGTAAATGTTGTGTCGGTTACAGCAGACCGGCTTCCGCCATGTTCATCAAATGCTCGTCCATTGTGGAAGCATAGTACGGGGTGCCGTCACTGTCATGGCAGAAGAAGTAATACTCGTTGCCCTCTTCGGACGGATAGATTGCCGCCTTAATAGCTTCAAGACCCGGGTTGCAAATCGGGCCTGCCGGCAGTCCGCTGTTGTCATACGTGGAGTACGAGCTTACGAAGCCCTCCGGCGCGTCATTCGCGGTTTTGTACGGATAATAAACTGTGGAGTCGCAGTCCAGCGTGTGGATGTCATGCTCCGCGCCGTTTTCCAGTCGGTTGCGCAAAATAGCGGAGATCATATACATGTCGTCCGTATTTGCGGCTTCTGCCTGAATGATGGAAGCGAGCGTGATGATCTGATCCGTGGTATAGCCGGATTTCGCAATGTCATCGCGCATTTCGTCGGTGAGTTTATTTTCAAAGTTATTGAGGAAGCGGTCAAGGATCGATTCTACCGTATCGTTTTCAAAGAACTGGTACGTATCCGGGAACAGATAGCCCTCGAGCTTATAGTAGCGGTCACTTGTGTTCGTGATGGCTGCAACATCCGAGTAGCTGTCGTAATCCGAAGAGTTGCAGGCTTCAAGGATCTCGTCTGCAGTGTGCAGGCCGTTTTCTTCCAGCAAAGCGGCAAGCTGCTGCACCGTGATGCCCTCACGGAACATGACGGTGATCTCTTCGCCGAGATCCGGGCCGGACTGCAGCGTGTTGACGAGCTGCTTATAATCGTAGTTTGTTTTAATCGTATACGTGCCGGGTTCAAAATACTCCATTTCTGTGGTGAATTTGCAGAAAAGGGAGAAAAACTCCGGCTTATCGATCGCGTGGCTCTTGTAAAGAATGTCTGTCAGCTGCTCCTGCGTCACGTTTTCGGGGATTGTGACCTCCACTTCGGAATCCATGCGGTCTACACCGAGAAAATCGTTGGAGCCGCCAATCAGGTACGAAGCGAGGGTCAGAGAGACCAGAATAACCATGGCAAGCCACGTGAACGCGAAAATGCGCTTGTTTTTTCTGGCCTTTACACGGTTTCTTTTCTTGTGTTCCTTCGCTTCCTTTTTCTGATTGCGTTCCGCGCGGGCGGAGCGTGCACCGGCAGAGCTTTCTTCCACGCGCTGTGGTGCGCGGCTGCCGGCATAGCCCTGCAAGTCCTCCAGTTCGTCTGTGTGATTGAGCTGATCTTCGGAAAGATTCAGCTTGAATTCGCGCGAATTCTGGCTGCGCGGTGTCGCGTCCTTTGGGGCGTAGCGCCTGCCGTTATCACTCATATTTTCATTCCATCCTTTCTTCATCTGCCGTCAAAACGAGCCGCTTGTCGGTCAAAATACCGTCCATGCGCACATCATGCGGCTGCGCCGGCACTTGCGGCACGAGCTGAAAATCGTAGCATAGGCCGAGCTTTAAAACCGGATGCCGTGCAAAAAACGTATCGTAATACCCTTTGCCGTACCCGAGCCGTGCGCCGTCTGCTGAAAACGCCAGTCCCGGCACAAGGCACAGTGCATTTGCCTCATCTTGATATGCCTCTGCTTCTTTCGGCTCCAAAATGCCGTAAGCGCCCGGCGAAAGATCGCGTAAAGCCGAGATGCGGTAAAACACCATGCGGTTCGTGTTTGGTACGCATTTCGGTACGTAAAGCGCTTTGCCGTCTGCAAGTACACGATCGAGAATTCTGAGCGTATCCGCTTCCGTGCCGAAGCTTACGTAGCTCAAAACACACGATGCCTTTTGGTACACCGAAAGTGCCATGAGCCGCTGCAAAAGGCAGTCATCCCGTGTAGCGCGATCCGTGCAGGCTTTGCGTGCCGCACGCATTTTTCGGCGCAGTGCGTTTTTTTCGGTTATATCGGTCATCAATCCGTGCACTGAATGCCGTCGTGGATCTTCTTTTCGACGTCCTTGTCGGTCAGCAGTCCAGCAAGCGTCAAGCCAAATTGCACAGCAACGCCCATGCCTTTTGCCGTGACGATCTTGCCGTCTACGCAGACCGGCTTTTCGGAGATTGTGGCGCCCTTTAATTCGCCTTCAAAGCCCGGGAAGCAGATGGCTTCCTTACCGTTCAGGAGGCCGAGATGGCCGAGAACGCTCGGTGCGGCGCAGATTGCCGCAAGGTAAATGTCGTTCTTTGCGCAGTATTCCGCGCAGGTTGTGACGATCGGCGATTTTTCGAGGTTCAGTGTGCCGGGCATGCCGCCGGGCAGGATCATCAGCTCCATATCGTCCGTTGTAACGTCTTTTTCTTCGATGTCAGCTGTTACGGTGATGCCGTGGGAGCCGGTGATCGTTTTGCCGCCGACGCCGACGGTCTTTACTTCAAGCTCTGCGCGGCGCAGAATATCCACGGGCGCGAGCGCTTCGATCTCTTCAAATCCGTTTGCAAGAAATACATAGATCATAATAAATCCTCCAGCTTTTCCTTGATCTCGTGATGAATATCTTCAATGCTGCGCAAGGTGTCGCCCTCGGCGCAGTTTAATACGGTCCAGTTTAAATGCTCTGCGGCGTACAGTGCACAATCCCTGCAATGTAGCAGATAATGTATGTCGCTTTCGTGAATGTCTTTTTTGGTGGTGTCGCCTGCGTAGCGCTCTGTGAGCAGCCTTTGGGAAATTTTCGGCGGCACATCCAGATAAATCACACGATCCGGCCTCGGCAGCCCGAATTTTTCGTATTCCAGGTCTTCAAGCCACGAAACGAACGCTTTCCACTCCGTTTTTGGCAGCTTACTTAATTGATATACAATGTTGGACGTCACATAGCGGTCGGAGATGATCGGCACACTACTTGCATAATCGTCTTTCCACTTCATGCGGTAGCTTGCAAAACGATCCACAGCGTAAAATGCGCTTGCGGCGTAGGCGTTCACGTCTCCCGCCTCTTTTCCGAAATCGCCTTTCAGATACATTTTTACAAGCGATGAAGACGGAGAGTCATAATCCGGGAACGTTACCTGCCGTGCGCGGCCGCGCGATAAGGCGTAATCATACAAAAGCTTTGCCTGCGTGCCTTTGCCGCTGCCGTCCAAACCTTCAATTACAATCAATGCCATAAGTTTCATTTACTGCTTTCTGCGTAAATTTGCCGGCCTTTGCCGACTTTTTGCACCGCAGCGCGGTACATTCTTATTCATTATAGCAAACTGCGGCGAAATATACAACCGAAAAATTTCTTACAATGCGAAAAAACCGAGCAAAGCGGCGGGACAGGCACAATACCCGCCCTTTTCCGTACAATGGCATTGAGAAACCACAAAGGAGGTTTACAAATATGGCTGAAAATGAGCGGACACCCGATTGCGAAAACGGCGCAGCGTTAAAAGAAGCCGTCTGCATAGATGCCATGCGCATTTACGATTCCTGTTCAGATAAAGACTGCTTAGAGGATTTACGTGTGCTGTTTCCCGCCTCGGTGCAGCCCGTTGTGGACGCTTCCGCTAATGTGCGGGTGCGGGACGTTGATGTAATCTCTGTGTACATTGATATGCAGCCGATCCCCTTTAACCGCGGGTATTATTCCATTGATCTCACGTTTTTCTTTGACGTATCTTTGGAGCTGTACGGCGGCGCGACAGTGGGCTGCGAACGCGTGAGCGGTATTTCAATTTTCAATAAGAAGGTCATTCTCTACGGCAGTGAGGGCAACGTGAAGATGTTTACAAGCGAGAGCTGCCGTGACGAAGCCGATTTACAGGGCAATAAGGTCTTACCCAAGGCGACTGTGCAGGTCGCGCAGCCGGTGGCGCTTTCCGCAAAGCTTTGCGAGCACTGCCGCTGCGGCTGCGAGCCCTGCTGCGTGATCCCGGACTGCATTGCAAGCCGTTACGGCGGCGCGTTTGAAACGGTAGAGCAGAAAAACACCGTATACGTGACGATCGGCCTGTTTACCATCGTGCAGATTGTGCGGAATGTGCAGATGCTCATTCCTGCGTTTGATTTCTGCATTCCGGATAAGGAATGCGTCACCTCCGGCGACAACCCCTGCGAGCTGTTCCGCAAGATTGATTTCCCGACTGACGAATTTTTCCCGCCGAAAGCGAGCGACTGCGGCTGTGGCTGCGGCAGACAAAATTAGAACCGCATTTGAATAATATAAGCCGTGCACTTTGAAAACAGGTGCACGGCTTACTCTTTTTATACTTTTGTCAGTCTTGCGAAGTTTGCAAACAGCTTTTTGGTGCCGACTTTATCAAACGCGACTTCGAGCAGCGTATCGTTCGCCATCGGCGTGGCGGAAACGATGAGACCCGTGCCGAACGCCTTGTGCAGGACAGTATCGCCTACGCGGTATGTACCGGCAGGCGCGGGCTTTACGCGCGGCTTCGGCGTGAATCCGCCGGCTTCCGCAACGGATTTTGTTTTCGGTGTTTTCCCGAACGGCTTCGTGCCGCCGAAGCTTGGCATAGAGACCGGGCGCGCGCTGTAATCGCGGGAGCGGGTGTGCTCGACGAGCGTCTCCGGGATTTCTTCCACAAAGCGCGAAACGCGGTTGCGGTTCGTCATGCCGAAGATCATGCGGGATTCCGCGTGGAAAATGTACAGCTCCTCTTTTGCACGTGTGATGGCAACATACGCTAAACGGCGTTCCTCCTCCACTTCGGACGGTACATATACGCTCGCCATGCCCGGGAAAATGTTTTCCTCCATGCCCGGCAGGAACACCACCGGGAATTCGAGACCTTTTGCGGAGTGCACCGTCATGAGCACGACGGAATCGGCGTTATTATCGTAATTATCGATGTCCGTAATGAGCGAAACTTCTTCGAGAAAATCCGAAAGCGTACCTTCTGGGTTTTCCTCCTCAAAACGGCGCAGGTTGGAAGCAAGCTCCTGCACGTTCGCGGCGCGGTCTTCTGCGGATTCCGGGTCGTCGGTCTTAAGAAAATTCAGGTAATCGATGCGCTCCACAAGCTCGTCATAAAGCTCGCCGAGCGTGACTTTTTCGTCGTTGTTGAGCTCGATGAGTCCCTGCATCTGTGCGGCGAAAAGCGTCATTTTGTTTGCGGCACGAGACAGTGCGGGATAGTCTTTCGCGTGCGAGACGACCTCAAACAGTGTCTCACCCGTCTGCTGACCGATCTGCGCCGCGACTTCGACCGAGCGGTCGCCAATGCTGCGCTTCGGCGTGTTGATGATGCGGCGCAGGCGCATTTCATCACTCGGATTGTTGATAACGCTCAAATATGCGATCATCTCGCGGATCTCACGGCGCTCATAGAAGCGCGTGCCGCCTATAATTCTATGCGGTACGCCGGATTTTGCAAAATTGCGTTCAAATGTCAGCGACTGAGAGTTCATGCGGTACAAAACAGCGTAATCAGAGAATTTCCGCCCCGCAGCAACGCCGTCTAAGATGATCTTCGTGATGCGTTCGGCTTCATCCGTTTCGTTTTCCGCCGTGTGCAGGTGGATCATGGCGCCGGTGCCGTTCTGCGTCCACAGCGTTTTGCCTTTTCGCTCGGTGTTATGCTCAATGACGGCGTTCGCAGCGTCTAGAATATTCTGCGTCGAGCGATAATTCTGCTCCAAACGAATGACCGTCGCATTCTGAAACGTATTTTCAAAGCTCAGAATGTTTTCGATCGTCGCACCGCGGAATTTGTAGATGCTCTGGTCGTCGTCGCCGACCACGCAGAGGTTGCCGCTTTTTTCGGCCAGCATGCGCACAAATGTGTACTGCGCATGGTTTGTGTCCTGATACTCGTCAACCATTAGGTAGCGGAAACGGTTCTGGTAGTATTCCAGAACGTCCGGGCACTTTTTGAAGAGCTCCACTACTTTGTTGATGAGGTCGTCAAAGTCCATAGCATCGGCGTCTTCCAAACGCTTTTGGTACGTTGTATACGCGCGGGAGATAATCTTTAATCTGAAATCGTCGCCGACCGTGAGGGCGTACTCAGCAGGCGAGATTAAAGAATCCTTTGCCCGGGAAATCTCGTTCAAAATCGATTTTGGCGTGATGTTTTTTTCCGAAATATCGAGCTCTTTTAAGATGCTTTTCATCAAGCGGCGCTGGTCGTCGGTATCGTACACCGTAAAGTGTGAGGAATACCCGATGCGTTCGCCGTCGCGGCGCAAAATACGCGCGCAGGTGGAATGGAACGTCGATGCCCAAATGTCGTTGGCGGTCTCGCCCAGCATGGCACACAGACGGTCTTTCAGCTCGCCTGCAGCTTTGTTTGTGAAGGTAATAGCCATGATGCGCCACGGTGCGCATGCGGAAACACTCAAATGCTCCTGTGTTTCCGTTGTGAGCGGCGTGCCGTTTTCAATATAAGCTTTGCACGCAGCAATATCGTTTTCATCGAGATCGTCACGCAGATAGGTGCTGTTGTACGCGTCGCCGTAGCGCAGGATATTCGCGATGCGGTTGATGAGCACCGTTGTTTTTCCGCTGCCTGCGCCTGCCAAAATGAGCAGCGGGCCGTTTACGGTGAACACGGCTTGCTTTTGGCGGTCATTCATGCGCGCAAAGTCTTTTTCCAGCATTGCGCGGCGCAGTGCAAGAATTTCCGATTTATCCATAGGTTCAAATGATCTCCGTTCTGTTGGTTCTGTGTTTTCTCATTTTTCGGTTTCTATTTTACTATATCTTGCGAAAAAGTTCAATCGAACATAGAAAATTCCCGGGGCGATCTTTAAATCAGCCCCGGAGGGGTTATGTGTAAGTTAATATAACTTTACAAAGCAGCTCAACTTTGCAAAGTCGATACGCTTTACATTACGCAAGCATCTTACGTACCATGTCGTAAAGCACGGGTTTCATGTTGTCTATTGTATCCGGCTTATTTTCAATCATCGTGGCAAAGCAAGTGGAACCGATGAGCTCAACCACCAAAAACACGCGCTTATATAAGACATCTTCTGTGCAGCCCACGGCGAGCGAGCTGCTCTCAATGGCAGTGACAAGCTTGTCCCACAACGGGTCTTCTCTTAGATCAAGCTGCTTTTCAATCATCGGCCAAGAGAAATTGCGCTCTAAAAGCCGCAGTGTCAGACGGCTTCTTTTAAAGTATTCCACGATGTAATCGACCATGAGGATGATGTCTTCTACAAAAACGCCGGTCTTATGCTCTTCCGCATATTCATAGGCCTCACTCAAAACACGCGCGGAAATGCGGTATGTGAGCTGCTGCAGAAGCTGGGTTTTATCGTGAAAATACAGATAAAACGTGCCCTTTGCGACGTTCGCTTTCTTTACGATCTCATCGACTGAGGTCTTGTTAACGCCCTTTTCAAGGAAAAGCTGATAGGCCGCCTCGAGCAGCCCCTCCTTTTTCTGTTCTTTTTTTTGTTCAACACCGCCGCGCATGGCTGTGGCCTCCCAACATTCAGATCTAACTGTGTAATCACTTTATTTGTCTTATAGTATAAGACGGATACACCGTAAAAAGCAAGCCAAAAACAACATTTTGTACAGATTTGAATAAAATGACTAATAGTCAATTTATTTTGCCCATACAGTTCGTCGTTTTTAATATTGACTATTGGTCATTTTTGGACTAAACTACATAACGAAATAAACGGGATGGTTCCCGAATGAAAGGAGCGGTGCTAAATGGAGCACTTTGCACGATGGATCGTGAAGCGCAGAAAGCTGATTCTTGTTTTAGCGGTTCTGCTTTTGATCCCCTCGGTGTTCGGTACGCTCGGCACCTACATTAACTACGATATTTTGACCTACCTGCCGAAAGATCTGGATTCCATGATCGGCGAGACGTATTTGGAGGATGACTTCAATATGGCATCGGTTTCCATGATTACGGTTGAAAACATGTCTACGCCTGATACCTTAAAACTGAAAAGCGATCTTGAAGGGGTCGAAGGCGTACAGAAGGTCATGTGGACGAGCGATTTTATCGACGTGACGACGCCGAAGGAAATGCTTCCGAGCGATATTCAGAAGTTCTTCTATAACGATTCCGGTGCAACGATGCTCATCGTTCAGTTCGATGCCCCGAGCGCAGATGCCAGAACGATGAACGCGCAGAAGCAAATCAAGAACATCTTGAATAAAGATTGCTTCATCGGTGGTATGTCGGCTATTTTGGAAGATACCAAGAGCCTCATCAATAAAGAAATGCCCTTGTATATCCTTTGCGCTGTGGGCGCTTCGTTGCTGATTCTGTTCCTCAGCCTGAAAGAAACGATTGTGCCGCTCATCTTTATGCTTGGCATGCTGTTCCCGATTGCCTATAACTTCGGCACGAACATCTTCCTCGGCCAGATCAGCTATATTACGGAAGCATTGGCAACGGTCCTGCAGCTCGGCGTTACGATGGACTTCTCCATCTTCCTGCTGCACCGTTACGAAGAAGAAAAGCTGACGGTGGCATCCGATGAGGACGCCATGGTGGCGGCTATTAAAAAGACGTTTTCCTCTATTACCGGTAGCTCCCTTACAACGATTGCAGGCTTCCTTGCCATGTGCACCATGCAGCTTACGCTCGGCGAAGACATCGGCGTCGTCATGGCAAAGGGTGTTCTGCTCGGCGTTATCTGCACCATCACGGTTTTACCGTCCCTTATCATGACGTTCCGCCGTGCCATTGAAAAGCACACGCATCGCACGTTCATCCCGAAGCTCAAGCGTACCTCGAACTTCGTCGTGAAGCACCGTGTGCCGATTTTGATTGCGTTTATCATAATCTTCATTCCGTTCTTCATTGCACAGTCAAAGACTTCCGTTTACTACACGATCTTTGATGCGCTTCCGCAGGATCTTCCCGGCATTGCGGGTACGAACCGCCTGAAGGAAGACTTCGATATGACAACGTCCCACTTCATCATTGTGGACGATACCCTTTCCGAAAAAAGCCTCTCCGATCTTTCCGATGAGTTGAGCGGCGTGGACGGCATTCACCAGGTTTTGAGCTATGAAAAATTCGTCGGCGGCGCGATCCCGGAAATGTTTATTCCTGACGACGTGCGAGACATCTTCGAGGCCGGCGGCCACAAGATGATCCTTGCAAACTCCTCTTATAAGAGCGGCAGTGACGAGCAAAATAACCAGCTCTCCGAAATGATCGATATTGTGAAAAAGTACGATCCGAACGGCGTCATCACCGGCGAAGGCGCGATGACGAAAGATTTGATCGAGGTTGCGGATGTCGACTTCAATAACGTCAACATCACAAGTATCATCGTCGTGTTCGTCATTATCGCCATCGTGTTCCGCTCCGCTTCTGTTCCGGTGCTGCTCGTTGCGGCGATTGAAAGCGCCATCATGATCAACCTCGGCATTCCGTACTTCACCGGCACGACGCTGCCGTTTATCACAAGCATCGTTATCGGCACCATTCAGCTTGGTGCAACGGTCGACTATGCGATCCTCATGACCACGCGTTTCCGCGAAGAGCGTAACGCGGGTCACACTGCAAAGGAAGCGGCTCAAATTGCCGTTGAACAGTGCAGTCAGAGCATTTTAACAAGCGGTCTCACCTTCTTCGCGGCAACGTTCAGCGTGTCCCTCGTCTCCCGTATGGAGCTCATCGGCGTGTTGTGTAAGCTCATCAGCCGCGGCGCACTCATCAGTATGGCAGTTATCCTGCTTGTGTTGCCGGCACTGCTCGTCATCACGGAGCCAATCCTCAGAAAGACCACGTTCCATTGGCTGAAAAAGCCCGAAATCACCGAGAAAAAGGCATAATCGATTCAGAGAAAGGATCTCGATCAATATGAGTAAGTATCTTACAAAATCCGTTGCGGCTACGATTTCCGCACTTCTCCTCCTCGGCTGCGCTGCCCCGGCCTTCGCGGCGGATGCTACCGTTGAGAAAAAAGAAACCTCTTATCTCATCCTGAACGCAGACGGTTCCGTGCAGGAGCAGATCACCAGCGATTGGCTGCACAGCGATGACGGTTTTGATGCCGTTACCGACGAAAGCGGCCTTTCCGATATCCAGAACCTCAAGAGCGACGTGATGCCGGAACAGTCCGGCAATACGCTCAAGTGGACGACGGACGAAACCGATATTTATTATCAGGGCAAGAACAGCGCACAGGCGCCGGTCGGCGTTTCCATCGAGTATACGCTGGACGGCAAGGCGGTTACGGCCGATGAACTCAAGGGTCAGAGTGGCCACCTTGTCGCAACCGTTAAGCTGACGAACAACACCGGCGAAGAAGTGACTGTAAACGGTAAAAAGCGCACCGTCTATACCCCGTTCTTCACCGTTGCAGCGGCTGTGCTGCCGAGCGAAAACTTCAAGAACATCACGACAGAGCACGGTCTTGTGGAGTCTGATTCCAAAACGCAGGTTGCCTGCTACCTTGCGATGCCGGGCATGAAGGAAGCCGTCAGCGACCTGCTCCCCGACAGCTTTGATAAGCTCGACGACCTGATGCTCGATACCCTTACCCTCGAAGCGGATGTTACGGACTGCACCGTCCCGACGTTTCTCTTCGCCGCGGCTCCGAGCCTTTCCGACCTCGACCTCGATGAGGCTTCCGACGAGCTTGGCGACACGATGGATGAGTTGACCGATGCAATCGATCAGCTGAAGGATGGTTCCGGCGCACTGGATGACGCTGTGGGCACACTTGTCGAAAGCCTTGACACGTTTGCTTCGAGTTACAGCCAGTTCGATGCCGGCGTGGGCAGCGCTTTGAGCGGCACGCAGACGCTTGCAAACGGCACGGAGAATCTGCTTGAAAACGCACAGCTCTTGGCAACAAAGACCGGCGAGCTTTCCCTCGGCGCTATTCAGCTGCAGAACAGTACCGCACAGCTTGCGGGCGTCATGAATCAGCAGCTTGTCCCGGGCCTTGTAGAGGCTTCCGAAAAGAAGACTGCGCTTGAAGACAAAATGACCGAGCTTTCCGGCAAGCTGGAGACCGTTGAAATCCCGGATATGACAGCGCTCAAAGCACAGCTCGGCGCAGGCGCTGAACAGGTTTTCGATGGCGCGGCGAGCGGCGCAGCGAAAGCGGCTTCCGAGGCTGCCGCAAGCAACGCGGCAACAGTTGCTTCTCAGAAGACGGCGGAAGAGATCAAGGGCAACGTGCAGGCGGCTTCTTCCTCTGAAGATGTCACAAATGCAGCCGCAGCCCTTACGACACAGCTTTATCAGGACGGTTATTCCGCAGGTTATCAGGCTTCAAAAACTTGTGTGGAGATGGCTTTAAATGAACTTGGCCTCGATGACGCGCAGAAAAAGGCTATTTTAAATGCTCTTGCACAGGATTCTACCTCTACCCCGAGCGCCGAAGTCATCAGTAACGGAACCGCGCAGGTTTCTGGCATGGTCGAGAAGATTGCTTCCGACATCGATCCCAACGCCATCGCATCGGCCGTCGGCCCGAAGGTTGCTGAACAGGTTGCCCCGGCTGTTACGGAAAAAGTAACGTCTTCCGATGACCTTGCGGCGGCAAAGCAGAGCGCTGTGCAGCAGGTTGCAGCGGCAATTCCGGACATTAACACCGATGAGCTCAAGAGTTTGATGGGTGAATTCAAAGACCTCTCCTCGCAGGCAGGCGAAATGATGGACAGTGTTGATACGCTGACCGGCGCGCTGTATAACGCAGAGAATCCGGCAGATACCAACACGGTTGTCGGTGCGGCCAACGCGATCTCCGACGGTGCTGCAAAGCTTGGCAACGGTGCTTCTCAGCTTGCAACCGGCACCTCTGCATTCGCAACCGGCGTAGGCACGCTCGATGCAGGCACCGACCAACTGCTCAGCGGCATGGAGACGCTCTCTTCCTCCAGCAAGACCGTATCGAATGCGATCGGTCAGTTCCAGTCCGGCGGCGCAGAACTTAAAGACGGCACGTCTGAACTCAGCGACGGCATGACGGAGTTCTCCGATACAATCAATGATAAGCTCGACGGCCTCAGCGAAATTACCGACCCGGATTCCACGCTGGCACGCGTGATGGACATCATGAAGGATCGTGCGGACAGCTTCAAGGGCTCCGGCCGCGCAGACGGTACGGATATGACCGTAAGCTATGTAATGCGCACCGCAACGGACTCGAGCAGCAACAGCACGAGCACCACGGAAGAAACCACGACCGAGACTGAAACCAAAGACAGCTTCTGGAACCGTGTGGCAAACCTCTTCTCTAAGTAATTTAAAATAAAGCAAAGGAAGCAGGAACACATCGAAAGGTGCGCCTGCTTCCTTTTTTATTGCTTTTTTCGGTGAAACGGTGTATGATTATCGTGTTTAAATCTGCAGAAAATGGGGTTGAAAAATGAAAAAACTATGCACGCTGTTCCTCACATTTTTGAAGATCGGCGCTTTCACGTTCGGCGGCGGCTATGCGATGGTTGCCTTGCTGGAAAATGAATTTATCGCAAAGAAAAAGTGGATCGATAAAAAAGAGTTCCTCAACATGATCGCGATTGCGGAGTCTACGCCGGGCCCGATAGCGATTAACAGCGCAACGTATATCGGTTATCACATTGCCGGTGTGCCCGGCGCGGCGACGGCCACGCTTGGGGTGTGTATCCCTTCGTTTGTCATCATCTACCTCATTTCCCTATTCTTTGACCAGTTTTTGAGCTTGAAATTCGTTTCCTGCGCGTTCCGCGGAATTCAGGTGTGCGTTGTGTACCTCATCTTTTCCGCCGGTGTGCGCATGCTGAAAAGTCTTGAAAAGACGGCGTTCAATACCGTGCTTGTCACAGGCGTAGCGGTTTGCATGATAGCGTTTTCCGTTTTCGCTGTTTCGTTTTCGTCCATCTACTTTATTTTGCTTAGCGGTGTGGTTGGTCTTGCGGCCTACTTCATACAGCGCCTGCGTGGAAAAGGCGGTGACGTGAAATGATCTATTTTAAATTATTCCTGACCTTCCTTGAGATTGGCGCAGTGTCGTTCGGTGGCGGCTACGGCATGATCTCCCTCATCCGCGAAGCCGTGCTCTCGAATCACTGGCTCACGGAAAGCGAGTTCATCAACTTCATTGCGGTGTCCGAATCGACCCCCGGCCCACTTGCCGTCAACATGGCGACGTTCATCGGCTCTTCGCAAGGCGGCGTGTTGGGCAGTCTGCTCGCGACTTTGGGCGTGGTGCTCCCCTCGTTCGTCATTATTTTGCTCATTGCGGCAGTGTTGAGTAATCTGCTGAAATACGCCGGTGTGCAGGCATTCCTCTCCGGCGTGCGTCCGTGCGTGGTGGCGCTCATTTTGGCTACGGCGCTGACGATGGGTCTCAGCACGCTATTCGGCTTTACGACCATACGAAGCGCCCCCGAGATCGATCTGCGCGGTGTTGTGATTTTGCTGCTGCTGATTATTCTGCACTTTGGCTATAAGCACTTTAAAAAGAAAGCACCCTCGCCCATTTTGATGATCGTGCTTTCCGCCGGTCTCGGCATTTTGTTCTATGCATTTTAAATTTTGGGAAAAGAAAAGACCTCTGCTCGGGCCAAACAGTCTTGAGCGGAAGTCTTTTCTTTACAGAAAATAGCGTTTAGCCGTTATTTCGGCTGCACTTTTCGGCGTCGATCGCAAGCACGATCATCAAAACGCACAGTGCGTCTGCGGGGTCGTATATGTTCAAAAGGTACGTGTCCGTCCAGTTGAACAGCTCTTTGGAGATGCTTGCCACATCGTGACCGCTTCCGGAAACAACGGTATAATCCCACTCCAAAACGTTGCCCTCCACATTCCAGCCGTTGCATTCTACGTTGTATTTCGGCTTAAAAAGTGCAAATTCGCGGCTGATGCAACCGACATATTGGTTTTTAAAATACATTTCGAATTTCGGCATGAACGTGAAGATGCGTTCTTTTACCGTGCCGACCTCTTCGCCGTAAGCGTCAAAAATTTTCAGGCAGTGTCCCCAGGAGAACTGCCCTTTGACGACATACACCGTGTTGCCGTTCTCATCGTAAATATCGTAGCTGTCGAACCATGAAAAAAAGCGCTGTTTAAACCGTAAAATCATAAAAAACCCCCTACTTCTTGCCACTGTTTTCAATCGTATAGATCACACAGACGAACCCTGCGATGACCGCGAGCAGTATGGAGCCGCTTAACCCGTCGTTCATGGCAGCGCCGAGAAATAGCCCGACTATGGCGGCCAAGATGATTACAACGGCGGAACCGATTGTTTTCATGTTCACGACAAAATCTCCTCCACGTACTTCTTTAAGCCGATTGTACCACGCTGCGTGTCGGTTTGCAATAGACTTCTGCAAAGATAAAAGAAAAGAATACGTTAAAAACAGGTTAAAAACATGAAAAATATCCACGTTTTTTCGAATTTTCTATTGACATTTCCTTTGCGGTTTTATATAATCCAATTGTAAATCTGTCAAGCGCCCCGCGGTCACCCATCCTTCGGCCCGGGGTGCTATTTTTCTGAAAATAAAAAAGGCGCAGAGCTCGCTCGGAAATCCCGGCAGCCCTGCGCCTTTTGCAACTCGGTCTTCCCTGCTTCTTCCGCCGCGTCAAACTTCGCCGCTTTCGCTTTCAGCGTTTCATAGTACGGACATAAAGCAGAAAATATTTGAAAAACATCGTTTATTGATACATTAGCCCCGGCATTTTGACTTTATCTCTTCCGTCTGTGGGCATTTTTAAATCGCCCATGAGGCAGGCGTAAGAGATGGCACTTTTGCCAAAGCGACCACGAATCTCCTCCACAGCATCCTGTACTTTCTCCATTGCCATGCGGTGCTGGACATTATCAAACAGCGTGAGCTGCTCGACGCTGTCTTTGGGCGAGAGTTCAATGGAACGGACGGTGACCGCTCTGACCTTCGTGTTCCAAGAATACCGCTCTTTAAAACTCCGAAATGCGGCAGCGGCGATCTCCGAGGGAAGCTGTGTCTTGAAATGCAAACCTCAAAGCAGTTTGCTTCCTGCAGGCTTTCTATCCTGCGGCCTGTGTCAGCACACATGTTGTTGTGCTTTGCGACATGAACGGCAGACAAACGCCGCTCTCACCTGCGCCGACCAGCAGCTCCGTGCCGCTCGGGCTGATCAGGAGAGGATACGTCTCACACAGATACACCGGGCCGTCCGTGACACCGTAGCTGTTACCGCCCACAAGCGACAAGCTGAGCGTCACATAGCTCGGCCCGTCCGGAATCGTTTGAATCGCCCAGAAACCGCTCCACATCTCCTCCATGTCGTCGCTGTCTTCGTATGTCCACTCCAGATCGACTGTCCCCCCCGTCTCATCCTCGCGATAGAAGCGCAGCGAGAAATAGGCATAGCGGCCGGTTTCCTCTACCATGGTTTCTGTGATCCAGCCCATGCCTGTACTCTGCGATCCGGCAAGGCCAAGCGCGGTCATGCCTGTCCAGCCGTCAGAAAGCCAATCGGAAAATTCGGATGGGATATCATACCAGGCATATTCCGTAAAATCGAACGAAAGATAGTCACCGGCTTCCGATGTACACGGTGCAAGATGGCTCATCGCATCAAGCGAGGGATACCATTGGCAGGTGTTCCCCCTGTTGTCGGTGATAAAGACCTGGGTGTCGGCCTCATGCGCAATGCCGTCAAGATTTGCAAAGAGCAGCACCGGTTCGCCGCTCTCTGACCGGTAGAGAACCTCTGTGACCTCATCGGTCTGTGTTTTTTCGTTCCACTGCACACGGTTGACTGCAACCGTCGCGTTCTCGTCGACCGGCACAATGCAGTACAGATGCCCCGCGCCGCCGATGATGTGCGCATCGTTGATCTCTGTGATAAAGGGGTATTCGAGGAGCATTGCCTCATTGGTTTCCTGCAGCCACGCAGGGAAACCCGCCTCGAAACCCTCATCAAACAGACCGCCGACATAGCCGAGATACGCCGCACCAAACATTGTCGTCGGAAAATCAATTCTGTCGCGCAACCCTCCAAGCGATGTCTCTGCCTCCTGTGAAAACGCGTATTGCACCGGCGGTGTGTCCACGGTCTTATCCTGTGATACAAAATCGTTCCCGTCGCTCTGTAATACAGCTTCCTCCTGTTGGCTTTCCGGAGTTTTTTTGTGGGCAGTATTTATTTTGGGTTCGTCAGGCTCCGTTTGCGTCTTCTGTGTACAGGCGCAGAGCGACAATAACAGAACCAGTGCCAGCAATAGCGCGAACACGCGTCTGGGTGTTGTTTTCATAGCCACTCCTTTCAGAATTTTCCGCTTCGGCCGGAACCGCCTCCGCCGGATTCGCTGTGGCTGCTCCCGCCGCCGGAAGAGCTGCGCTCAATCTTCCGGCTGGAGGTCGTCTTATGGGTAAAATGATCTGTTTGCTCTGTAAGCTGAAGCCCCGCGGAAACATAGGCGTTAGCGGTTGCTTTTTTCGATACATTCTCCATTTTCTGCCATATCACAGTGACGATCACGGCTGCTGCCAGTAGGGAAAGACCGATCACGATAAGGATCGGAATAAACAAACTCGCTCGAACCGGCTTTCCTGAGGCTGCTTTTTCCAGATAGACGCTGCATTCTTTGATGTAATCCTCAAAGCCGCCGTACCAGTCGTTTTCACCGAAGTTATCAAGGAATACCTTTTCCAGTTTCTGCTGACCATAGCTGTTGAACGCATACTCGCAGCGTGAGCCGTAGCAGAACATCGCCCAGTCGCGATCATCCATGCTGAGCAGGAGCATGATCCCGTCGCGGTCCGGTCCTTCGCCCATCGTGTATTCGTGATAGATGGTATAGGTCGCCTTATAGACACCTCCAGAATGGAAGTCACGATAATCCTCCACGGTTACGATATATACACCGATGCCGTATTTTTGGGAGACGGTTTCCGCCATCTTTTCCAGCATCATATTTTCGTTTTCGCTGAGAAGTCCAGCCTCATCCGTCACATAATAAAGCTGTGCACCTGTCTGCTCGGTTGCGGATACATTCACGCAGAATACAAGCGCGATTATAAACGTCAGCAGGAGACAGCGTATTCTCTCTTTCATTTTTCCGCCCTCCCTAGTGTGCCAAAAGCAGCAGCGCAGACACGCCGATGGCAATGAGCGGCGCCGCGATTGCTGCAAACAAACCGACAACCCGCTTCGTGCTGACAGGAAGGTTGCCTACCAGCTTACCTGTCTGACCATTCATGGCAAAAAGGAAATCTTTTCCTTCCCACTTTGTATTCAAAATCCAGACGGGAAGCAACGCGTAATGCACTTTGCCGCGCTTCAAACGGATGTCTCGGCTCGTTTCATTGCAGGTGGTGTAATTCGAAACCGTGCTTTCCAGCGCAGACACCAGCGAACCCGCGCAGCGCTTGTCTGCCCGCTCCCGGCTGTTTTCAACGCTCACATCATATTTGTCTGCCAGAAATCCGGGCAGATATGCCGTGGAAAACGGTTTTAGGTCTGTATAGTCATACGGTTCGATGGAATCCATGTAGTCGTCCGGCATTTTGCTCGACGCATCCACCGGGATTTTCTCAAAGCCAATAGAACCGGCGCGGCGCACGTCATAGTGGCTTGTCTCCGTGATTTCATAATCTCCCGAGGTGTACTTATGTACAGCGGTAGCATGGAACTGCACGCTTCCGCTGGCCGCACCGTCATACATCCAGAAGGGTACATACACGCCTTTGACCTCCTCAAGATGATTGGACTTGGAGAACGTTGACGGCAACAGCGGCTTTTTGCGATAGTGTTTCTTCAGCGCCTTGATGGCATCCTCCTTGCTCAGCTTAAAAGGAAGCACAAAATCAGGTTTCAAAACGCCGACGAACTGACCCGGAAGCACCGACGGATTTCCGCAGTATGGGCAGGACGTAGCCGCAGTCGTTGCGTCGCAGAGCAGCTCCGCACCGCACGACGGGCAGCTGTAAGCCTTCATGTCAGCCGCGTCCGTGCCCCAGTCCTCGTTCAGGCCGGAAGTGTCCCAGTCAGAGCCGCCTGCGGCGGCCTTTTGTTTTTCCGCTTCGGCAGATTTTTGAGCCGCTTCTGTTTCTTCCTGCTTCTGCGCCGCTTCCGCTGCTTTTGTTTCTTTTTCCGCATAGAGCGCTTCAATTTCTGCGACATCGAAGCTTGAGCCGCAGTAATCGCACTCCAGCCTGCCGGATTCTCCTACAAAATGGAGTGGTCCCGTACAGGCGGGACATTGATAATTTGTGATTTGTGTTGCCATCTAAGTTCCTCACTTCCCAGTTGGCGTTACAGCCCGCAAGCGCAGTCCGTAGTGCCGAACACAGTTATAACCGCATTTTCCGGATATGTCCCGCAAACTCACTGTTTGTGATAAATTGCATCCGTGTCCTTTATGACGTTTTCTTCCGAATCGTACAAGATGCGCATATCAGCCGCTGTACGGTCACTGTTGACAAGTATAACGGTAATCAGCTTTTCAGCCTTTTCTGCAATTTCGTCGTAAACGCAATCTGCATCGCAAACAAAGTCAAAGCTCTTTGTCCGGAACGCGGACTCGACAAAAATGCTCCAGCTGTACCATTCTTGTGTCTCGTTGTTCCACCACATAGTACAACAGTTCATACCGCTTTTGTCCTCATTTGCGACAAACTCATATTTTTGCAGGCCGTCCTCCGTAACCCACGTGCCTTCCAGCAACGCAAAGACCTCCTGTGCTTCCTTTTGGCTTTCGGCTTTTCTGTCGGCTTCCGCTTGCAGCTCGGCTGCACTGTAATACGCTTCGCGGTCTCCCGTTTCGCTCCAGCCTTCATCGTACCAGAACACGTCTGCCAGCCATGCAAACTGCGAGGAGTCCAGATAACGCAGACGATAGATGATATCGTGCGCCCTGTCCTCGATTGTCAGCCCGCTGATCTTTTCGGCAAAATCCGCCTGAACGGTCAGAACGCCGTTTCGGAACGTATGGTCAAACTGATCGCCCAAATCCTCAAAATTCGCGTCGTAGCAGCGGATGGGATTGTCTTTGAACTGCCCGCCGCGGTAATAGAGCCTCATCGTCCCTTGGCTGTAAATGGTTTTTGTAACGTGGAAATCGTCAAAAAGGACCGATGTTTCCGGGTACTGATAGGTGCATCCGTCGACCTGACCGCAGGAGGTCAGACCGAGCAGGCTCATACCCAGACCTGCTGCGATGAGGAGCGCTTTGAACTTCACCGCATCACCCCCCGTTTTTTCGCGAATAACCGGATTCTCCCGCTCCAAATTGGAGCGGGAGCCGTTTTTTATTGGAACGTCATATTGTTGAGAATGATATCCGGCATCGTGCCCGGGACGCACTCCAATTTCGTCAGTCCGATGGAAAGGGCGCGGCCGTCGTCAAGCTGCGCGACATACTGGATCCAATTGTAGCCGATGTGCTTGTAGGTGCGGCCGCGGAAGGTGATGCCGCCGATCACGCGGTCTTCGATATCCTTGTAGTTTTCAAAGTCGTCCTTGTAGTAGTCGAAGTCCTCCACATTGGTTCTTACCTCGAATCTGATGGCGCCTGCGCCGAAGGCTGTGGGATCGTCGTTTTCCACCAGGCAGCGCCCACTATCATCGAACGACCAGCCGGATACCGGGATCTTCGTCATGATTTTGACCTTAACATCGTCTTTTGCAAACTGGGCGATTTCCGCGGAGAAGTCCTTCATCTCGGCGTTTGCGGATGCTGCCTTGTTCGCCTCGGCGGCCTCGGCCTTTACGATGTCCAGATACCTTTCTATGGCTTCTGTGCCGGAGAAGCCGCTGGTGTTGTACGCACTCACCGTATAAACGCCCGGAGTCTTTTCACGGAAGTTAACGTAGATGAAATGCGAGCTGTCTTCGCTCGAAATCCACTTGTAGTAGCGGTAGTTCGACTGCATGTGGTCGCTGTACTCTTCCTTGACAAACTCGCCTTCTACGCCGAAGTAGGCAACAATATCCTCGTAAGTAGCATCAAAAATATTATTATTGACCTCGTTCATCCAAACGTAGCCCTTCTGCACCTGCTCCTCGGTCACGATGCCGTTTCCGCCGGGAGCTGCCGCATTCGTCTGGTTGGTCGGAGCATTCCCCTCCGAAACACCTTCTCCGATGGCATCCGGCATAGACTTGCCTGCGTCAATCAGAGGCAGATACCAATCGGTATACCGGTAGGGATACGCATCTTCCTCCATGTCTTTCCAATAAAGGCCCCACGGGCGCAGATAGATGTCATAGTGGAATTCGTCATCGCCGTCTTCATAGTCGCCGCTGATCCAGATCATATCATCGTAGTCCAAAAGACCGGGGTCAACGATCCAATCGGCATGCTCCAGTGTTACGTTTGTAAACCAGCCACCTTCGGACATCACCGTACCGTGCTCGCCGGTTCCGGCTTCGCTCAGACTGACCTGCGCGGAAGCCATAGGTTTGGATCTCGTGTAGTCCTCATCCCAAAGCTCAATTGTGCCTGTGTAGTCCTTGTCGAAATCAATGACGCCGCAGACATCCCACCAGTCGCCTTCCATGCTTTCATAATCGCCGTAGCAACCGCTCATCTTCCACCAGCCGTACCATTCGCCGTTCCACCAATCGAGCAATGTGTCTCCGGTCGTACCGGTGGTCTCCGGTTTCGTATCGGAGACCGTTTCCCGGCTGAGCGTAGCCGGGTCAACGGTGATTGTACCTTTTTTGCTGCCGAGAAATTCCTCAAAGGTCGCTTTGACTTCACTGGTCGTGTCTTTTAGCACGAAGGCTGTCCGCACTTCCAGCGTTGCACCCGGCGCAACATCCGTAAACTGATCGCTCACTACGGTTTCAAGGTTCTCATAGTCCGTGATAATAGATGCAGGTTCCAGCTCTACACCGTTTTGCATAACCGTCTCATCGACACTCCAGAGATATGAGGCGTTTTCCTTGCTGTTGTTTGTGAAGTCCAGTGTCAGAACGATTGCGTCGTTTCCGTCCGAATCTTCCATGATGCATGCGCCCTTGTAGAGCAGCTCATAGTCACCGAGCTTGAGCAAATTGGAGTCTTTCCCCTCCTTATCCTTTCCGCAGGCGGTGAGGCCGCTGAGCAGCATCAGTGCCGCAAGAATCAGGCATAGAAGCTTGGTCTTCGTCTGTTTCATAATTTCCTCCCAATATCCTTCAGGGTTGCACAAATCTGCCAATCAGCAGAAAACAACGTATAATCCCGGCAAAAAGCAGCCGTGCCTACCTGAGACATTTTTTCTTATTTCTTTTCGCGCCGGATAAGGTTTCCGTCCTTGTCGGTAAACTTACCGCAGAGAATCTTGATAAAGTCGACAAGGTATCCGATGCCGAACAGGCCTGCCGTCAGCGTATAGAGAATGCCTGTGCCAATCTTACCGACATAGTAGCGGTGGACACCAAGACCGCCAAGGAAGAAGCAAAGCAAGAACGTTGTCATCCAGTCCTTCGTTTCGACCGGAACCTCCGGCGCAACATAGTCCTCTACTGCCTCACCGTTCAAAATCTTCTTCACGGTTTCCGTTACGGTGTCAATATAGGCGCCACGCTCCGTTGCAAGACCGACCGTCGCACCCTTGAGACCCTTGCGCAGTGCGCTGTTCTTATCAACGCGCATACCGCCAACCGACATCTTGGCCTCCGTAATGACCGGCTGAATCCGAATGTGTGTGCCATCCTTGAGGTAAAGCCAGAGGCCAACGTCCACATTTGGTTCTTTCTCAAACGAGATGCGCTGTCCGGGAACGCCTCCTTTGATCTGGAATGGCATCTGGAACGCTGCTCTGCGCGCATTGAGTTTCTGCATGATTTCTTCCAGTGTGGTAGAATAAGGAAGATCAAATTCACGGGGACTGGTAGCGAATGCAACGTCTTTCATACTGCCTGTAAGGTTATTCATCGTTTTTTCTCCTTTCTAAGAGGTCAGAGGGCGGATAGTGTTAATGGTAAGCTGCACGGCTATTTTTTCGTAAAGGTGCCGCTGATGCCGTAGCCGGAATTCTCATTCATGGTAAGGCTGTTTCCATCTACGGAGAATGTATAAGTAGATGGATCACTCCATGCCTCCAGTGTCACCGTAAGCTGATCACCTTCAATGGTGTACGTACCGTCCTGTTTCATGTAAGCATTTTCCATGGTGCATTTGCCGCTTCCGTTGAATGTCCATGTGATCGTACCGTCTGCGCCAAGTTCGGCGGACCATGTTCCGGCTAACGCATCCTTGCTACCACAGGCAGCAAGTGTTAGAAGCGTAACCACAATCAGAAGCAATGCTACAAACTTTTTCATTATTTTGTCCTTCTTTCTTTAATTATCATTTGATGGATATTTATCCTCTTACCGCGCCACCGCAATATTCACAACAGCCGTTCACGTCCGGTGTGGTCGTTGCGCCACAGTAGGGACAGGTGACTGCCGTTTTAGGTGCGGCCTCCTGTTCAATCTGCTGGCGCACATCCTTGCGGACCTGCGTCAGAACCTGCCGGATTTCCTCGCCGAGCTTTTTGCAATTGCGGTACTCAACGTTAGTCTCCGGATTGCATCGGGTCGTCATTCCCGGTCGCATTGCGGGAGGCGGTGTAATATCTACGGAATCGGAATTGATCTTGAAGCGTATTTCGTCAAAGTAATCGTTGTTGACGAATATGGTGATGTAGAAATCATAGGAGTATTCATACCGCGGGGGATTGTAGCTAATCTCCCTCCCCTCCTTATCCTCACGCTTAAGTTCCGTGCGGCTCTCGTCAATGTCGAGATTACAGCCGGTCACGTCTGCAAAATCCAAAACATCCGGGTTGGCTTCCACGAGATTTCTGGCACGTGTCACCATAAATTTTCCCGCGTCCTCGTCAAGAAGCACCTTGGTGTCCGCGCCGAGCGTTCTGGTTGTGTGGAATGCCGCGACCTTTTTCTGGTTTTCTTCCCTGTAATCAAGCTGTGCCTTGATTTCCTCAACAGTGCTGTTGCGTCGATCAGAGAACCAAGGGGAAAGCTTTTGGGCGCAGTTTTTGCAGAGATTGCCGTTTTCAAGCTTGCGGTTGCCAAGTAACCCTATTTTTTCTCCGCAAATATCGCAATATTTTTTATCAAACAGTCCCATATATGTATCAAACTCCTTTGTGTATGCTACTTGAATTATACGGTTACTGCGTGTCTGCCTTGGAATTGAGTACCGCACCGTAGATATACAAGGCCGGAATAGCTATTCCTGTCAGGATGCTTACGACATTAAACTCGCCGCCGTTGACCAGACTCATCACAATGCTCAATACGCTGAATACGGCCACAATCACGCCCCACACGATGAGCTTTCCTGCTTTTTCGCTGCGCTTTCTGTGCTTAATGCCTTTGATTCCGGCAATCATCTGGCAAATTCCTCCGACCAGCGTCAGGAACAGCGCCGCCCAATATGGAAATGTCAGACCGGATTCCGCACCGAGTCCCGCCGCCAATACACCCAGTCCACCGACAAGAACACCCGCAATGATGGAAAATACTGCGGCAATGATCATCAAAATTCCGGTAACCTTCAAAAATTTATGTCCTTTCATGGTAAATCCTCCTGTTACAATAAATCGTATGGTTTGTTTTTATTCTTTCGCAGGGCGTTTGGCCCCGCATTCTGCGCAAAATGTACGACTGCCGTTTGGCATATCTCGCATTACTCCGTTTCAAGGTTTGACGTGGCATAAGCTTCTTCGGCAATACTCAGCACCAAGGTCTCCAGCGCTTCTGCATGGCTGCCGCTGAGCTTTTGAATCTCGTTCCCGTCATCGGTGCGCCAAATGACCCGGATTTCGCTGTCGGTTTCGTCCTGGACATTTGGAGACAGCTTTCGGTACGCGGGCAGATCCGACTCTGCCAGCATATTCTGAAGTTCAAACCATTGCACCCACGTAAGCTGCCAAGGGATTGGGTTGGAAAACGCATCCGTTTCGCTTTCTCTCATCTCGTCGCCGGATCGGTCCGGAAACCGGCCGGTCAGCAGAGGCATATCCTTCTCCCGGTAGAATTTCAGTGAAAAGCAGCTGTAAAAATTCCTGTGGTTCTGTCGCCACTCAAATTCCACCAGATCTTTTCCTGTTCTGTATGTATCCGGGTTTTCCATCCTACCTCCATCTTGAATCCGGCTATCGATATAATACCGATACAGCGATACGCCCGCCAGTGCGATAAACACAACCGCCGACGCGATGGTCAGAGCGATTATGGATGCTTTTCTCACTTCAAATCCCCGTCGTCAAACGGATCGCCGCATTCCGGGCAGAACTTGGGCGGGTGTGTCGGGTCAGCCGGCTCCCAGCCGCATTTGTCGCATTTGTACTGCGGAACACCGGCCGGTTTCGGCTTGCCGCATTCAGCGCAAAACTTTCCTTTGTTCACCGCACCGCAGCTACACGTCCAGCCGTCTGCCTGCGATTCCGGCTTTTTGGTGCCGCATTCTGGGCAGAATTTTCCGCTTGCCGTCGCGCCGCACTGCGGACATTTCCAGCTTTCGGCAGCAGGCTTTGGTTCCGGCTTTTTACTGCCACAGTTCGGGCAGAATTTTCCGGTAATACCGCTCTGTCCACACGAACAGTTCCATCCTTCAGCAGCTGCCGGAGCCGGAGCAGGCTGCGCTGCTTGCTGCTGTGCGCCCATCTGATAGAGATTCTGCGCGTTCATGCCGCCCGCCTGACCTGCCATGTTCATGCCCATAAACGCCATTGCAGGGCCTGCACTCTGATTCGACGCCGCAGATTGCATCGCGGAAGCCTGTGCACCGACAAGATAGGCTGCCGCTCTCGTCGGATCCATAAACGCCGCATTACGTTGCAGCTCCTTAATCATCTGCTCATCCTCTTCGCTCGCCTTGACCGACGAAACGCCAAAGGAAACGATCTCAAGTCCACGCAGGTAGCGCCATTTTCCGGATAAAACTTCATTCAATGCCTCGGCCAGTTCCATTGTATGACCGGGTAGCGCGGAATAGCGGATTCCCATGTCGGAAATCTTCGCAAACGCGGGCTGAAGCGCCGTCAAAAGCTCGGTTTTCAGCTGACCGTCCAGACGGTCGCGGGTATAGTCTTCACTGACGTTGCCGCATACGTTCGTGTAGAACAGAATCGGGTCACTGATTCGGTAACTGTACTCGCCGAAGCAACGAATGGCGATGTCAATGTCAATGCCCGCGCGCTGGTCGACAACACGGAACGGCACCGGAGAGGGCGTGCCGTACTTATTGCCAATGAGCTCTTTCGTGTTAAAATAGTAGACACGCTGATCTTTGGGCGGCTCGCCGCCGAAAGTAAAGCGTTTGCCGATATTCTTGAACGTGTCTAAGATGCTGGTTCCCAACTCACCGGAGAAGATCGTCGGCTCCGTCGAGCTGTCATAGACAAACTCACCCGGCACGGCGCAAAGCTCCGCAACCTTGCCCTGATCAACAATGATCATACACTGTCCGTCCGCCACCGCAACGACGGAACCGTTCGAGATGATGTTTTCGCTTCCCTTTGTGTTGCTGCTGCGCCCGGAAACGCGCCGCTGTCCCTTGACCGCCATAACGTTTTCCGGAATTGATTCACAGTAAAAATACTCTTTCCATTGGTCGGCCATTACGCCGCCGGCCGCACCCAATGCTGCTTTAATGAGTCCCATTTTCTGTACTCCCTTTCTTTACTTATTATGCCCACGGGTCTTCCGCCGCGGGAATACGGATGCCGCTGAGAATACTGGAATATTCCCAGAGGAACCATTCGCCGGTCGAAGCCTTCTGCCGCAATTTCATGGGACGCGGTGAATCCGCGCCGGACGTTTTAAGAAACACGCGCATATAGCCCGGCTCTATATCCTGAGGTCTGGGGTCTGCCAGCACGTTCAGCGTGTATGGCACGCACGGCTGATACCCATTTTCCGGCGTTGCGCCTTCAAAATATGCAAGCGGCAGATAGACCTTGCCGCGCAGTCGGTCGCGCAGAAATTGACAGTCATACGGTGTCATGGGCTTAGGACCGCGCAGAAGGTTCATCGCGGCAGCGCCTGCATCTTTGTCCCTGTCAAACAGCGCCAATGCACACAGAAACAGTGCGCAGATATGTTCCGGCTGCCGCCCTTCAGCGGCAAGAATTTCAAATTCCTGCGAATTTTCCGGAATTTTCTGAATTACAACCTGCAACATAACCACTCCTTTCTAAAGTATATCAATCACACCTGTGGAATATATCGGTAATCCCAATGTGTAATAAAATTATCAATCTGCCAATCTTTCATGAACGGTCGCTCCTTGGCGGGACGCGCTGTACGATGAGCTAACCTCTTCACTATCCGGAAAGAATGTCCGTTAAACCTGTCTTTTTTTCTTTCTCCAAACGAGTAGAAAAACGACGACGGCAACAATCAAAAGCGTTGGCACAAGTGTGAATACAAGGATTTTTCCCACGGAGAAGCTGCGCTCTGCTGTCTGCGCATTGTTTTTTTCGTACTTTTGAGGAACATCTTTACCGACAGCGTTCTCACCAAATCCGTTCTTTTCGCCCCTATCGCCATTCTTTCCGTCGCTATCCGCTGTCCCGACAATTGATGCGCCGGGCGAAGCCGTAGGCGAAATACCCGGCGAGGCCGAGGCAGCCGCATTAGGTGATGCTGTTGCCGAGGCCTTCGGCGTAGCCGTGGCGGATGTGTGCGGTGAAGCCGTGGGCGAGGCCTTCGGTGTAGCTGTGGCGGATGTGCGTGGTGGAGCCGTAGGCGCCGGAGTCGGTGTTGTGCGCGGAGCCGCTGTCGTTCCCGGTTTGAGCTTGGGAATTGGATTTGTGCGTATCGTGCCGCACATATTGCATATCCATTGCATAACTCCCTCTTGGCTTGTTGTCGGTTGTGCGACCACTTTCCCGGCGTCCCAATTGTGATCCGTCTTGGCAATCGGTTTTGTCTCCGTTACACTGCATTGCGTACACTCCCGCTTTTGGATGCCGGTCTCCATGCAGGTAGGCTGCGTCGTGGTGAACCACGCGCCGAATTTATGTCCCGTCTTGGGGATCCCGCGGCTCTCCGTCGCACCGCAGGTTGCGCACTCCCGCTTCTGCATGCCTTCCTCCGTGCAGGTGGCCTGCGTCGTGGTAAACCATGCACCGAATTTGTGGTCCGTCTTGGCAATCGATTTTGTCTCCGTCGCACCGCAGCGCGTGCACTCACGTTTTTGGATGCCGGTCGCCATGCAGGTGGGCTGTGTCGTAGTAAACCACGCACCGAATTTGTGACCCAGCGCAGGCATTGTGACAGTGTCTCCTTCCGTACCGCAGTCATCACAGATAAAACGAGTGTATCCTGAAGTAGTACAGGTCGCGAATACGCGGCTATCAATAACCCAAAAATGATCCGTTGGCGGCGCGGGCATTTCATACCACTTGTTGCATGTACTGCAATACGCTCGCTTTGTGCCGGATTGTGTACAGGTAGGTTCTTTACCCGGAACAACTTCCCACGGTCCAAAGCTGTGGGGCAAGGCAGGGTCAGTTTGATAAGTGCATCTCATCCCACAGACGGTACATTCCAGTACATAGTATCCTCCCGCTAGACAGGTTGGCTTTTCCTCATCGGTCTGTATAATGTTTTCATGATGTTCCGGATTACTGTCTTCCGGCGAGCACGCAAGCGCGGTAATCGCGGACAGCGCCGCCATGAGTGCAAATACCAGAAATATTAGAATCAATCGCAGTAGTTTTTTCATTTCTCACCCATCCTTTCAAAGCGTGTCAATTACGCCCGCGAGGTAAGTCGGCGATACCGATGCATAAATAAAATTATCAACCAACTGATCCTTTACCGCCTGCCGCACTTCGGAGGCAAGCAGTTTATCCGCGTCCTCATCCACCAAAAGCAGAACCTTACACGTCCAACCGAGTTGCTTTACGGCACTGCAGATCTTGAGTCTCTCACTCAGCTTCCAGATTCCCTGTCGGATGACCTCCATCACCAACACATTGGCACGGCAGGTCCGGCACAACGCCAGCGTTTCTTCCGGCTTTGAAGAACGGTAGATAAGGAAATCCGGGTCGCATCCCGAAAGTGATTGCATGACCGCCTCCGACAGAAGTCCGCCCTTCATATCCAATACAATTCTTCGCATTTGTGCTTTTCCACCGCCTTTCTCTTCCTTTGAATCCTTCATCTATATTTTAGCCGTTATCTTCCGTTTCCGCCCCCGCCAATTGGATAGGATTTGTAATTATTTTCCGTTGCAAAGCCAAATTTCGTCACAGTTCTCTGTATAAAGAGGACAAAACGTGTTGCCTTTTGTCTATCCGCATGATATACTATCCATATAAATATACTGATTTTTGGGGGGCATGCGGCATGAGCAAAACGACGAAAAGAAGCCTTTTGTACGCCGTGGGCTTGCTGGTGCTCATTGCGTTTGCCATGTGGCTCCGACATGCAAGCCGGTATTATTTTCATTCTCCGGCTGTCAGCTACCTGCGAAGCGCAATCTATTTATTTTTGTTCGGCGTGTGGTGCTACTCTCTTTGGGCGCGCATCGTACAGGTACAGGTGCGGCACTACATGCTGGCGATTTCGGCGCTGATGGTGCTGTGGATTCTGCTGCGCTCAATCAAGTTTTCCATTGATAACACGGATGCAGAACGCCTGCTGTGGTATTTCTATTATTTTCCGATGCTGTTTATCCCCATGCTGTCGGTCTTCGTTTCCCAGTCGCTGGGCAAGGGAGAGGACTTTCGTCTGCCGCGATGGACAAAACTTCTGTATCTTCCGACATTGCTGCTGCTTTTGCTCGTTCTGACCAATGATCTGCATCAGCAGGTATTTTCTTTCCCGTCCGGCATTTTATCGGACCGGGAGTATCGGTATGAGGTCGGTTTTTTCTTCGTGCTGGGCTGGGAGGCTCTGTGCGCAGGGTTTGCGTTTCTTTCGATGGTGAAAAACTGTCGTATCCCGCATAGCAGGAAAATTCGCTGGTTGCCGCTGGTTCCGTTTGCGCTTTCGCTGGCGTATGTTTATGCGTATGCCAAAAATGTCTATTGGGTCTGGGTGCTTGCGGGCGATATGACCGTGTCACAGTGCCTGATTTTTGCAAGCATCCTTGAATGCTGCATTCAAAGCGGACTGATTCATTCCAACCTCGGATACGATGAGCTCTTTGAAGCGACAAGCCTGCCTGTTCAGATTACCGATCAAGCGTTCTGCTCCAAATATGTATCTGCCGCCATGCAGGGGACTTTGCCGCAAAGTAAGCTAAGGCATATACAGCAGGATACCGTCTATCTGGATGACGATACACTTTTGAAACGGCATAAGTTGCGCCGCGGCTGGGTGTTCTGGAAGGAGGACATCTCAGCGCTGAGCCAGGTTCAAAAGAAGCTGGAATTGACACGAGATGAGTTGCATGACACCGGCGACGTTTTGGCGGCGGAGAATGCACAGCATGCAAGATGGTTGAAGCTGACGGAGCAAAACCGCTTGTACGATATGATGGAGGCACAGATTGATCGGCAGATCGCGATGCTGTGGGATCTGCTGGCTGAATTGCAGAAAACGGAGGACCAAAACCGAGCCAGGCGTTTGCTCGGGCAGGTCATCATTATCGGAACTTACATCAAACGCAGAAGCAACCTGATTTTTGTCGGCGCACAGCGCGGTGCGATCAGTGTGCAGGAGCTTCGGTTATGCCTCAATGAATCTTCCGAGAATATCTGTGTCTATGGCGCTGACTGTAAGGCAATTGTCAAGGGGGATGACCAGCTTACCCTCGAACAGGCGACGCAGATCTACGACCTGTTCGAGGCCGTCGTGGAAACGGAACTGGAATCCCTTCGTGCAATGCTGATCTCCATAGATGTCGGTGCGCAGGTAGAAGTGTCTTTTTGTGTTTCAGCGGCAGAGCCGCTCAGTGGGCTGCGCGCGCATTTTCAAGGTTTGGAATGGGAGCAGGATGAGGACGGGCTGCAATATGTGACGCGGAAGCTGGAAAGATCGAGGAGGTAAAAGCGCATGGATAGGATCAAGGAAAGTTTTGACAGTCTCCCCATCGCGGCCTGCTTTTTCGATAAAAACGGCGTGGTGCGGCTCATCAACCGCCGGATGCTTGCCATTACGAACTGGCTGCAAAAAGGCGGTATACAGTCGCTGGCAGAGATGCAAAGCGCCCTGCAGGCGCCGCCGGCAAGTGTGTGCTGTCTGGATCCGCACCTTCGGATTTACCGCTTTCCGGACGGAACAGCGCTGCGCTTTGCGCAGGAGCAGATCACAACAAAAGCAGGTGCCCGATATACACAAATCACTGCCGCAGACGTTACGGAGCTGATTCAGAAGCAGAACCAGCTAAAAGCGGAAAATGCGAAGCTGGAGAAAACAAACAAGCGGCTCAGGCGGCTGCTTGCGCAGATGCCGGAGATCATTCGGGAGGAAGAAACGCTGGCCATGAAGTTGCGCGTGCACGATGACATTGGACACAGCATTCTCGCGACGCGGCGCGTGCTGCTCCAAAACACAGACCAGAAGGAAATTCGTGCAACCGCAGCGTTGTGGGAGCAGTCCATTTCAGTGCTTTACCGCTCCAGTCAGATGAGAGCGCAATCCGAACCGTTGGAAGCCGCAAAAGAACGAGCGGAAAAGCTTGGCGTCAGAGTTCTGCTGGCAGGAGATGAGCCGCGAACGCAGCGTATGCGCGCACTGATTGCACTGGCAATCAGCGAATGTGCATCGAACTGTGTCCGTCACGCCGACGGAACAGAGCTGTATGTGTGCTTTTGGCAAAAGCCGGACTGCATAGCGGTCTCCCTAACCAACAACGGTGCGGCACCAAAGGGAAAAATCACAGAAGGCGGAGGTCTTTCTATGCTGCGTCAACGCATAGAAGAATCCGGCGGCAAAATGGAGATCCAGAGCGTCCCTCGCTTTAAGTTGATGCTCAGTTTGCAGGAAAAGGAGGAAGCAGCATATGAAGGTGATGATCGTTGAAGACCAGACCATGATTCGCAGTCTGTTGGAAAGCTATTTTCGCGCCGAGGACGGATACCGGATCACGGCGTCCATTCCAGGCGCGAAACAAGCAGTCGAGATGTGCAGGACAAATTCTGTCGATCTGATTTTGATGGATGTGCAAACAGAGAACCGTGAGAACGGGTTGATTGCTGTTCGCCAGATTAAAGCCATACAGCCGAAGATTAAAATCATTGTTGTGACTTCGCTGATCGACGGTGCCGTTCTGGATGAGGCAAAGAAGGCCGGGGCCGACAGCCTGTGGTACAAGGACTCGACGCAGAAGCGCTTGATGGATGTCGTCCGGCAAACGCTGGCGGGGGAACATGTTTTTCCGGACGCACCCCCGACAGTTGAGATCGGCATGGCAAAAAGCACGGAGTTTACAAAGACGGAACTGAAGGTTTTGCGGCATCTGCTGCGGGGACTGTCTTACACGCGCATTGCGGCAGAGATGGGCTGCGAGATGTCAACGGTCAAATTCCATGTGTCAAATATGCTGCAAAAAACCGGGCTGGAAAACAAGCTTCAGCTTGCGCTGGCCGTCAGCGACGTCAAGTTGATTGCCGATCTGGCGGAAGAATGATGGGATTTGATTTTCTGCTTGTACAGCCTCGCAAAAAATACGAACCCCGCCGCAGAATTGCTCTGCAGCGGGGTTCGCTTATGTGCTGAAACAGCCGAAAAGCCTTATTTTAAGCGGTTTTCGGGCATAGAAAAAGTCCACCGTAATTCTATCAAAATTACGGTGGACTTTTGGCGGAGAAGATGGGATTTGAACCCATGCGCCGGTTACCCGACCTACTCCCTTAGCAGGGGAGCCCCTTCACCACTTGGGTACTTCTCCATGGTGAATATAAAAGAAAAATGTGGCGGAGAGGAAGAGATTCGAACTCTTGGTCCCTTACGAGATCACTAGTTTTCAAGACTAGCTCCTTAAACCACTCGGACACCTCTCCATTTCAGAACAAGTGGTATTATAACACACAGAGCATGCTTTGTCAAGCACATTTTTTGTGCATTTTACAGAGCCGATTTGACTGTTATTAATTATACAAAAACTGAGTAGGTTTGTCAAGCCCATAATGGAATTTTGACCGTTTTTTTCCAAAAACAATAAAACAGCCAAAGAAAAGCGCTTGCAATGCGAAAAAAAATGCCGTATACTGTTTATGAAAAACAAAAGGAGTCGTTGTGAAAATGAGCAAGATTGAATTTGATTGCGGTAAATGGCTGCAGGAAGCCGAAGAATTTGCACTGCCGAATTGGAGCGCCCTACCCTCTATTCCCCTTTATATGGATCAGGTGATGATGTTTACAGGTGAAGCGCTGTCTCTTTTTGAACGCGATGAAAAGCAGAGTTTATTGACGAACAGTATGATCAATAATTACGTGAAAAGCGGCGTTGTGGATCATCCCGTGCACAAAAAGTACAGCAAGGAGCATCTTTCTAAGCTGATGATGGTGGGATTGCTGAAGCAGGTGCTTTCCATTCAGGATATTGCCGTGCTGTTTTCCGGCGATGAAGACGCGGAGCAGCTTTATAAAGACTTTGCGGCGGCGCAGAGCGGCGCTTTGCACGAGACGGCAGCGGGCGTGCACCCGGAAAGTGACGCAGCGGCCTTGCGTGCAGCGGCGTTGAAGCTTGCAGCGGAAGCTACGGCGCGGCAAGCGGTTGCCCAGCGCATTTTAATGGCGCTGTCCGACGAGAAAAAAGCCAAGAAATAATCAAATTTGTAACGAACAAAAGCCTGCATGGCGCATAGAATGTTCTATTCGAAAAAAGGATGGAATATGATGTGCGATTTGCAGGCTTTTCCTATGCGCTCCGGCGACCGATTGCTATAAAGTGCAGCTGTTGCTCTAAAAATACGGAATATCCTCCTCTTCCACGCGCTGTACTTCGGCAGTGACGTGAAGGGTAATTTCGGCTTTTGAGAGCTTTTCTGCGCGGCTTTCCCCCATTTCACGCCACACATTTGGCGCGGTGCGGAAAATGACTTCGCTGAGACCTGCGGCATCGGCTCCGTTTGCGTTTTTGAGATAAGCGGCGATGCGTTCCTCAGTGCAGTTGGCAAGGGCAGTCTCAAAGCGCGGAAATGCTTCGTTCCCTACGTGCTTTGCGGTATTTGTGACGGCAGAAACTTCGGCGATAACATGAATTCTGGCGGTAAACTTGGGATGTTCTGCTGTGCCTGTGAAGATAATGTTGCTGTTTGTGCTGCGGACTTTAAGCGATACCGTGCCGAAAGCTTCGTCTTTTACGGTGAATTCGCCGCCCGAAAGTGTACCCTGCAAGGCACTAAGCCCTTGTGTTTCCGCCGGCGTGAGCACGGCGCACAGGCGGTAGCTTTGCAGAACGGCTGTGCCGACGGGCGTGGGCAAATCATCGGCGCGCAGAACGGGCAGCGCGGCAGTGGTGTTTATGCCGTAAAGACCGTTTACAAGCTGCAGCAAATTCACGTCTGCCGCGGCCCCGCTGTATTTTGCGCCGTTTGAAAGCTGCATGAAGCGTTCGGCGGTGAGATCTGTCTGTAACAGGACGCTTTCGGCGGTATCTTCTGCGAGGAAAACTTTGGCGGTCGGGCGGGAATCGTAGTGGCGGATAAAGAAATCCAGTTGTTCGGCGATACCGCTTTCTGCGCATTGCATACCGAAAAGGATGGCGGCGTTGTGCGAATACAGCGGCGTGCGGCCGCTTTCGAGCGCGATTTGACTGAGCGCTTCGGGGACGGTATCGCCCTCACCGGAAAAGGTGCTCTGCCCTCCGTCCTCCGTCGTTTCGGAAGCGAGCACCGTCACGCGGCAGCCGGTTGCCGTGCGGTCTACGCCGATTGCGCTGATGAGCAAGCGCTCGTAAAGCTCCGGCGCGCAGCCTGAAGCGGTGAGCGTCAAAATGAGCGAAAGTAAAACGGATGTGAGTGCTTTTTTCATGCGGCGCGTCTCCTCTTCTTTTTGATGCAGTCGAAAAACCAAAGCAAACTCGGCAGCATAGCGCCGGTCAAAACGGAAAACGGCAGCAGATACGCGGTGCGGAACACGGCCCCGACGCGTGCGGCGGAGTCTGTGAGCCATAGGGACAGAACTGCTGTCAGCGCGGCTATGAGTGCCGTCAGCCACGCACGCGGGCGTGTCGGGATAGGTGTCATACACACGGCGATGCAGAATAATCCGCAGGCAATACGCACGATGAGCGCCATCATGCTGATGCCGATGAAAAGCGCGTCCAGCCGCTGAATGCCGGCAATCTCCGCGATGGAAGCGAGCGTGTATGCGGGGAAAACTTGCAGCGCGGCGTACTCGCCGAGACATGAGACGATGAAAAACAAAAGCACGCCCAAAAACACGGTGATGCCGCCGTTCCAAACGGCAAAGCCGAGCACGCGGTGACTTTTACCGCTTTTTGTATCCGTATTTGTAAGAAACGGCATCAAAACGGCAAACTCGGCAAGCGAAGAACAGCGCGCTGTGAAGACGAGAAACCCCTGTACGGTTTGGTCTATGCCGTCATAGAAAAGCGGCATGAGATAATGCGGCGTGACGTTCGGCGAGACGGCGAGAAAAATCATCCCCATGCCGAGCATGAACAGCGTGAAAATGCATACCGAGGCGCGCGAGATGGTTTCTATACCGCGAATGGCACCATAAAGTGCGATGCCGAGCACGACAAGGACGATGGAAAAACGCGAAGCGACGGGGTCTGTAGTGTTGACGAGCAGCGTCAGAAAAAGCGAAAGACTGAAAATGTTCATCACTATAAAATAAAGCGCGTAAATTGCGGACATCGGTACAGAAACACCGCGGCCGCAGTTGTTCTCTGCGATTTGCAGAAGCGATGCTTCCGGGTGGCTTTTGTGCAGCACGAAAAGCGGCAGAGAAAACACCGTAAGGTACAAAAACAGCCCGAGCGAAGAGAAAATACTTTCAATCAAATTGCTGCCGCCAACGGTTTGCACATTGATTGTGATGCTGACGATAACGCGTGAAAGAAACAGCATAAGGTAAAGCTGCAAAGCACTGATCTTGGTTTTCACAGGTGCTTTTCCCCCTTTCCCGCGCCGGGCATGCGTTGTACGGAGGCGTTATGACGCACTAATCGTTTCCATCCCGCGCGTACAAGCACATCCCGCATGGCGGAAAGCCGAAATGGTGCGACCGGGGCCAAAAACGGCACGGAAAAGCTTGTTTTGCCGCAAAGCTCGAATAATAAAAACGTAAAGCCTGCAAGCACGCCCCACACACCCCATATACCGCCCACCAAAATAAAAGTAAGACGCAGTACAGCCATGGGCTCGTATAATTTCGGAACCGTGTACCCGGTAATGACCGTGACGGCGATGACGACGAGCGACGGTGCGCTGACGAGCCCTGCGGAAACGGCGGTCTCGCCGATGACAAGACCGCCCACGATGCCGACAGAGCTGCCGAGCGGTTTCGGTACGCGCAGTCCGGCTTCGCGCATCAGTTCATACATAAAGTAAAGCAAAATCGCTTCTAACATGACGGGAAACGGCGTACTGCGCTCTGCCTGTGCAATGGTAACGAGCAGTGTTTCCGGCAGCAGCTCCGGATCGTGTGCGGCGATGCCGACATACAGCCCCGGCAGAAAAATCGCAAGGAAAAACGCAATGTATTTCAGCCAGCGCGTGAACGTGGCGTAAAACGGACGGTTTGCATAATCGTCGGCGGTCTGAAAGTTTTCAACGAAGAGATACGGCACGTAAAGCGCTGTGGGCGTGCCGTCTATAAGCAGCCCGATGCGCCCCTCATGCAGTTTGCCGCATAAGGTATCGGGGCGCTCGGTAAAACCTACGCGATCAAAAATCGCGGGACGCTCCAAGTAACCCGCCAAATATCCTGCTGCGAGCACGTCTTTTAGATTACATGCGGAAAGCCGCTTTTTGAGTGTGTTAATGATCTTCGGGTCCGCGATGTTTTTTAAATAGCACAGCGCAGCCGGTGTTTGGCTCTCTTCGCCAACCGTCACCTTTTCAAATTTGAGCTCGGTCGTTTTGAGACGGCGTCGTAAAAGCGAAATGTTTGTCTGGTAGGTTTCCACAAAGCCTTCGCGGGAGCCGCGCTGCATAACTTCCGTATCGGGCTCATCTACCCCGCGCGCAGCAAAGCCCTGCGTGCCGAACGCGAGCGCTGTCGGACAGTTATCGAGCAGCAGCACCGCAAAGCCGTTCATCATGCGTTCGAGCACTTCACTGACGGTGGAAAGCTCGGCTTGCTCTACGGCGCACAGCACGTTTTCTTCGATAAACAAAAGCGTTTCTTTGCCGTTATCCGTCGGAATTTTCGCGCGCATCAACGGATTTAAAATGCTCAAAGTAATGTGCTGCTTGCTGACGAGCCCGTCCATGGTGAGCAGCGCGGCCGGTACCGTGCCGACCATAAATTCGCGCTCGATATAATCCATGGCGTTTTCAAATAACCCATTTATATATGTTATGTTTTCCTTTAAGTGTTCAGATAAGTTTTCCATTAGCAGTTTCCTTTCCGCATGGTTCTCCTGTGTAGATTTTACTGAAAGGCCGTATTTTATACGCTCGAAGACGCATAATAGCGACGAAGACATACGGAAAGGAAAACGCCATGTTTATTTCGTTTGTGCGCACGATCATCTTGTATTTTACGATTATTTTGGCTGTTCGCGTTATGGGCAAACGGCAGATCAACCAACTGCAAACGAGTGAATTGGTCGTGACGCTGCTCATCTCCGACCTTGCGGTGATCCCGATGCAGGACAGCGGTCAGCCGCTTTTCAGCGGGCTCATCCCCATTTTGGTGCTCATTGCGCTCGAGGTGCTCGTTTCGGTTTTTATGCTTAAAAGCAGCCGTTTTCACCGGTTGGTGTGCGGCAAGCCGGTCGTCATCATCAAAGATGGGCGTATCATTCAGGAAAACATGCAGGAGCTGCGCATGAGCGTAGAAGACCTTTTTGAGCAGCTGCGGCAAAAGGATGTTTTTGTGCTTTCGGATGTGACATATGCCATTGTAGAGACGAACGGCACGCTGAGTGTCGTTAAAAAAGCCGCCGTCGATTACCTGCGTCCGAGCGATATGGGCGTGAAAGTGAAAGACGAGAGTCTTGAAGTCGTTGTGGTGAGCGACGGAGACCTTTCTGTGGGCTCTATGCACTTGTGCGGCAAAAATGAAGAGTGGATACACAGCATATTAAAAAGCGAAGCCGTACCGCTTCCCGAAGTGTTTATTCTAACGGTAAACACAGCCGGACATTATACGCTCATTCGGCGGGACGGCAGCCTAAAAAAGGGAGTGAAAAAATGAAGCGCATGGCCTTTTCAATCGTTTTGGCGGTATTTGCTGTGGCGGTGTGTATCTTTGGTTACTGCAACACGGCAAGATCTGCGAATACACTGATTGTGTCCGCGGAAAATATCGACCGGCTGCTTTCCGACGGCGAAGCGGAAAAAGCCTTGGAGGAAAGCCGAAAATTGCAGGCAGACTGGGAGAAAATACACGATAAACTGTGCGTTTTCCTGCCGCACGAGCATTTGGAGCCGCTGGAAAACATTTTCGCCGTGCTGCCCTATTATATTGAGCAGGAGGAGGTGTCCTTAGCGCGCGCCGAATGCCAGATGGTGAAAAACACGGCGGAGCACATTCAAAAAACAGAGCGCATCGCATTTGAAAATGTGTTTTAAAGCAAAAAACAGCAGCCCCATATCGCGTTGGGACTGCTGCTACATAATCTGAATTTATCGGTTGCGCTCGGCCTTGATCTTATTGAGCTCGTCCATGAACGTATTGATGTCTTTGAATTCACGGTAAACGGAAGCAAAGCGAACATAGGCGACTTCATCGACCTTCTTGAGCTTATCCATGGCATAAGTGCCGATGAGCGTGGACGGCACTTCACGGTCGAGCGAGTTTTGCAGGAGCGTTTCAATCTCGTCTACGATGCGCTCCAGTGTTTCAAGCGGTACGGGGCGTTTTTCGCAGGCGCGCAGAAGGCCGTTCAACAGCTTGTTGCGGTCAAAAGCCTCGCGGGATTTATCTTTTTTTACAACGACCACCGGCACAGTCTCAATGACTTCATAGGTCGTAAAGCGTTTTGCGCAGTTTAAGCACTCACGGCGGCGGCGAATGCGCTCCCCCTCATCGGTTGGCCTGGAATCGATGACCTTACTTTCACTGTATCCGCAATAGGGACATTTCATGGAAAACCCTCCAAAGTTCTAACACACCAAATCTGTCTCTTAAAGTAGTGTTATTATACAACAGTTTTCGGGGAAAAATCAAGCGAAACCGTATACTTTTTTCTATTTTGACCTTAAAATCGGAAAGAAACGTCAAATCTCTGCGATTTTCGCCCGCAGGGCGTGATTTTGTCCTGGTTTTTGCTTGATTTGAAGGCTATCTTTCGGTATAATAAAACGGAATATGAACCGAGGAGAACAACTATGGCAATACTTACGGTGAACAGCATAAAAAAGATGTTCGGCACCGATGTGATCATTCAGAATATTACATTTGAAGTGCAGAAAGGCGACCGTATTGGCCTTGTAGGCATTAACGGCTCCGGAAAGACGACGCTTTTCAAGGTACTGAACGGAGAATATACGGCGGACGAAGGCACCTTTACCCCGGCGCGCGAAACGTCCATCGGCTACATGGAGCAGCATGTTTGCCGCGATATGGAAAAACCGGCATTTGACGAAGTGATGACGGTGTTCGCGCCGCTGCTCAAAATGGAAGCAGAGATAGAAGTGCTCACGACGAAAATTTCGGAAATGCCGGAAAACCTTAACGAGCTTATCGAAAAGCAGGCGGAGCTAAACGATCGTTTCATCGCAGACGGCGGCCTCACCTGCCGCAACCGTGCAAAAAGCACACTCATCGGTCTCGGCTTTGCGCCGGAGCAGATCTATGCTCCTATCGGTGTTTTGAGCGGCGGACAGAAAGCGAAAATTCAGCTCGCAAAAATGCTGCTCGGCGAATCGAATTTGCTGTTGCTGGACGAGCCGACGAACCACCTTGATATTCCGTCTGTTGAATGGCTGGAGGATTTTCTGAAGAATTACAACGGGTCGTACATCGTTATTTCGCACGACCGTTATTTCCTTGATGCTGTGACGAACCGCACATTTGAGATTGAAAACACGCATTTGACAGAATATAAGGGCAATTATACGAAATATTTGCAGCTGAAAGAAGAAAACCGCCTTGCGATGCAGCGCGTTTACGATAACACCCAGCGCGAGATCAAGCGCATAGAGGGTATCATTGAGCAGCAGAAGCGGTTCAATCAGGAGCGCAACTATGTGACGATTGCGAGCAAGCAGAAATCCATTGACCGTTTGCAGGCGACGCTTGAAAAGCCGGAGGATGATCCGGATACCATCAAATTTCAGTTTAAGGCGAGCCAGCGCGGCGGCAATGATGTTCTGGAAGCGGAAGAGCTTGCCCTCTCATTCGGCGACCACAGGCTCTTTAAAAATGTGAATCTCGATATCAAACGCGGCGAAAAGGTGTTCCTCATCGGCCCGAACGGCTGCGGAAAAACGTCTTTGCTGAAAGTGCTGTTGCACATTTATAAGCAAACCTTCGGCGATTTCCGCTTTGGCGCGAATATCGACATCGGCTACTACGATCAGGCGCAAGGCAATTTAGATGAGAGTAAGACGGTCATCGATGAGATCTGGGATCTGCACCCCTACATGACGCAGACGCAGGTGCGTAGCGCATTGGCGGTGTTCCTTTTTAAAGGCGAAGACGTGTATAAGCCCGTGAAAGGGCTTTCCGGCGGCGAGCGTGCGCGCGTGCTGCTTTTAAAGCTGATGCTTTCCAAAGCGAACCTTTTGATCCTCGACGAACCGACGAACCACCTCGATATCGGCTCCTGCGAGGCGCTTGAAAACGCACTTTTGGGCTACGATGGCACGCTGTTCGTCGTTTCGCATGACCGTTATCTTATCAACAAGCTTGCGGATAAAATCTACTATCTCACCCCTTCCGGCACAACGCTGTACCTCGGCAACTACGACGCATATCTTGAGGCCCGTCAAAAGCAGGAAGCCGCAAAAGCCGCTGCCGAAGCGGAAAATGAAAACGCTGTGCCGAAAGCCAATACAGTCTATAAACAAAAGAAAGAGCGTGCCTCTGAAATTCGGAAGCGCCGTGCCGCACTTTCGAAATGCGAGCGCGAGATCGAAGCGGCGGAAGCGGAAATTGACACGCTGAACGGGCAGCTCTCCAACCCCGAGACGGCGAGCGATTACGAAAAAATGATGGAAATCACGAATAAGATCACTGAGCAAAAGGCGCTTGCGGACAGCCTGATGAATGACTGGACGGAGCTGACGCTTTGGCTGGAAGAAAACGACGTGTGACGAAAGGAAATTAAAATATATGATGAAAGCAAAGGTCATCACCCTCGGCTGCAAGGTGAACCAGTATGAATCGGAAGCGATGCTCTCTTCCCTTTTGCAGCACGGCTTTGCCGCAGCGGAGGACAAGGAAACGGCGGACGTCGTAATCCTCAACTCCTGCACGGTCACGGCCGAAAGTGACCGCAAGGTGCGGCAGATTTTTCGCCGCGCGAAAAAAGATAACCCGGATGCCGTTATGGTGCTGACGGGCTGCATGGCACAGGCGTTCCCGGAGGACGCAAGGCGACTGGAGGAAGCCGATATTATCCTCGGCACCTCGAACCGCAAGCGTCTGGTGCCGGATCTGTTGGCGTTTCTTTCTGCACGCCAGCGCATCATCGACATTGCGCCGCACACGAACGATGAAAAATTTGAGAATCTCAATGTGGAGAACTTTACAGGGCGCACGCGTGCATTTGTGAAGATTGAAGACGGGTGCAACCGCTTTTGCTCATACTGTATCATTCCCTATGCCCGCGGCCGTGTGCGCTCGAAGCCGCTTGAAGACCTCAAGGCGGAGCTTGCGGGGCTTGGCGCGAACGGCTACAAAGAAGTGGTGCTGACGGGCATCAACCTTTCGGCATACGGACAGGAGTTCGGTCTGCATCTGTGTGACGCCATTGAAGCGGCCTGCGCTACGCCGGGTATTGAGCGTGTGCGCCTCGGCTCCTTGGAGCCGGAGCAGCTTTCGGAAGACGTGATCCGGCGCATGGCAAAGCAGAAAAAGCTGTGCCCACAGTTCCACCTCTCCTTGCAAAGCGGCTGCGATGCGACTTTAAAGCGCATGAACCGCCACTACACCGCAGACGAATACCGCACCATCGTGCGCAACCTGCGCGCAGCGTTTGAAAATGCTGCCATCACGACGGACATCATGGTCGGCTTCGCGGGCGAAACGGATGAAGAATTTGCGGAATCTTTGGCGTTTGCAGAAGAGATCGCATTTGCAAAAGTACACGTGTTTGCCTATTCCCGCCGCCCCGGCACCCGTGCCTATGACATGGGCGATCAGCTGACGAATGCCGTAAAGGAAGCGCGCAGCCACGAGATGATCCGCGTGACGACCGCAACGCAGCAGGCGTTTTTTAAAGCGCAAATCGGTCGCACGGAGGAAGTGCTTTTCGAGCGCGAGATTCAAAAAGGCGTTTGGGAGGGCTATTCCATGAACTATACACCTGTTGCGGTGGCAAGCGGTACGTCCCTTGCGGGCGAGATTCGCTCTGTGCGCATTGAGAGCTGCACCGATACGCACTGCATGGGTGCCGTGTTGTAAAGTTCACCTCAAGAAGTTATCAACACATGGACGTGCTTCAAAGATCCCGCTACCCTGCGCCGCGAGCTTTATAACAAATATCTTTTAGACCGCGAAGCGGACGGCAGCCGATACCGTAAGCATGAGGAAATTCCCTCTCTATCGGAATTCATCGAGAAATACATGTAAACAAAAACGACCGAAAGCGCTGTGCAAAGGCTTTCGGTCGTTTTTGCATATATTTAAGTCTAGAAAATCAAATTTACAAGCATGCCGGTCACGACGGAGCAGGCGTACAGCGTACCGACGATGGCAAGGTTCTCTTTTACGCGGTGGTTTGTGCGGAACAGCACGACAAGGCCCACGCCCGCACCGGCGCATAAGCCCGCCACGCAGGAGCCGAATTGCAGGCTGCCCAGCGTGAACAGCTCCGTTAAGATCACGGATGCCGCACAGTTCGGAATGAGTCCAATGAGCGCCGTCAGGAACGGCTGAAAGACGCTGCCGTTTAAAAGTAAGCCGGAAATGCGGTCTTCCCCGATAAAATAAATGGCATAGCCGAGCACGAGGTTTACGACGAGGATAAAGAGAAAAATGCTGATTGTGTGGTGCAAGGCGGAGTGCAACAGGCTGTGGTGGTCGCAGTCGCAGTCCGCGCACAGCTCCTCAAACGGCTTCTCTTTTTTAGGGTGGAAAAAGCGCTGTAAAATGAGGTCGGCCAGAAAGCCGAACACGATGCCGGAGGCGACTTTGATGAGCAGCATCGGCAAAATGTACTGCATCTGCTCCGGGTGTGAGAACAGAATCGGCAGGGCTTCATCGCTTGTGGAAAGGAACACGGCGAGCAGTGTGCCGACTGTGATGATGCGTCCGGCGTAGAAATTTGCTGCCGCCACGGAGAAGCCGCACTGCGGCACAACGCCGAGGAGCGCGCCGCCGATGGGGCCGAATTTGCCGAGCTTTTGCAGACCGCGTTCCATTTTGCTGCTTGCACGGTGCTCTAAATACTCAATGAGAAAGTACGCGGCAAACAGAAACGGCAGCGTTTTTAACGAATCGATGAGTGCGTCGAGAAAGACATCCAGCATAAATAAATCCTTTCAAGGTAGAGGTAGCCCGTCGAAACGACGGGATTGCGATGCCCGAAAACACAAAAAGTGGTATACAGGCTTCGAGCCAGTATACCACAATTTTGCCGGATTGACAAGTAAAAATCAGAACCGATTTTTACCAGATTTCTGCGTTTTTTGCGCAATGTTGGCGCACTTTTGCTGCCCGTACCTCTACAAAGCAGCCGCACAGCGCACACATGCCGTTGACTAAGTGGTCGCATGATGTGCATTTTTTCAAACGGTCTTTGTAAAGTGCATCCGGGGTTTTCTGCTCCGGGGGAATGTTTTCGATATATTCGTAGATCGAGTGAAAATAATCTGTGTCGCTGAGGTCTTTCAGCAAACACCGCCTGCAGGGAATGCGTTCCATCAGGAGACCGTGATTTCCATGACGGCACACGCCGGAATATTGAAGTGCAGGTTGTTGTTTTCAAGCGTCAGCGCGTCGAAATCCGTAATATTGACGTCTTCGGGATGGTCGAAGTCGTTGTATGCGCCGATGGAGTTTGTCAAAATGCGTGCAGATGCCGTATTGTACTTCTTGCCGGTCAGCGCACAGTCGATCGGGTACGCGGTGTCGGCGGAAATGTTCGCGAGCGTGATATGCACGACGCCGTTTTCGTCTTCCGAGGCGGAAACCGTGAGGTTCGGTACGCCGGCGTAGACCCCCTCCGTTTCGAGGTGGCTATTCAAAAGCGTTGCATCGTGATGGTGCTTATAAAGATCGAATACATGATATGTCGGCGTAAGCACCATTTTCTCTCCCTCGGTGAGGATGACGGACTGCAAAACGTTTACAAGCTGTGCGATGTTTGCCATGACGACGCGGTCACTGTGTGCATTGAAAATGTTCAGCGTTACAGCGGCGACAATGGCATCGCGCATGGTGTTCTGCTGATACAGGAAGCCCGGATTTGTGCCCGGTTCCACATCGTACCATGTACCCCACTCGTCTACGATCAAGCCGACTTTGTGCTCGGGATCGTAACGGCTCATAATCTCCGTGTGGCGCGTGATAAGCTCTTCCATGTACAGTGCCTTGCGAATAGTCTCGTAATACATGTTGGTATCAAAGCCTGTTGCAGCTGTTTTCTTCTCCCATGTGCCCGGCACGGTGTAATAGTGTAGGCTGAGGCCGTTCATGTAGTTGCCTGCAATGCGCATAACCTCTTCCGTCCAGTTGTAATCGTCGGAGTTCGGGCCGCAGGCGATGCGGAACACGCGGTTGTCGCCGTAATTGCGGACATAGGTCTGGAAGCGGCGGTAGAGGTCGGCATAATAGGACGGGCGCATGTTGCCGCCGCAACCCCAGTTTTCGTTGCCGACACCGAAGTATTTCACCTTCCACGGTTCGGCATGACCGTTTTTGGCGCGCAGGTCCGCCATGGGCGAAACGCCATCAAACGTCATGTACTCCATCCACTCACTCATTTCCTGCACGGTGCCGGAGCCTACGTTGCCGTTGATGTACGGCTCGCAGCCGACCTGGCGGCAGAACTCTAAGAATTCGTGCGTGCCGAAGGCGTTATCTTCCACAACGCCGCCCCAGTGCGTGTTGACCATCTTTTTGCGTGTTTCCTTGGGGCCGATGCCGTCTTTCCAGTGGTATTCATCCGCAAAACAGCCGCCCGGCCAGCGTAGCACCGGCAGCTTAATAGCTTTCAGCGCTTCCACAATATCGGTGCGCATGCCGTTTACGTTCGGAATATCACTGTTTTCGCCGACATAAATGCCGTTATAAATGCAGCGACCGAGGTGCTCGGAAAAATTGCCGTAGATATTGCGGCTGATTTTGCTTTTCTTTTCGTCAGTATGAATGGAAAGTTTTGCCATTTCAAAAATTCCTCCTCGTAAAATCGGCGATAAGCATCACCTTGTGTATGTTCAATATAGCATACGAGAGTACGAGTGTCAAGAGTTGTACGTACAAATATTTATCGGCGCGCGTCGACCGTCCAATGCTCTGTGATGGCGTGGTTTTCCGCGACGAGCACTTCGCTGTACAACGCCGTCGTTGGGCAGATGTGCGTCGGGATCACGTAGAAAACGTCACCGATCTTCGGACGCTCGTTTTCAAAGCCGGGCTTCATGCGCCATGTCCAGTGCTCTTCGCTTTGAAACATCGGCTCGGCGTTTTCAAGGCCGACAACTTTGCCGCGCACACCGGGCGGGTCGCTTGCGATGCCCTTGCAGCCGAGGTCAAATGTAAACACGCCGAGCGCCGGGTGACTGATGACACGCGTGCAAACAGCTGCGGCGGGGATGTACGGCAGGTCAGGATAATTTTCTTTGTAGCTGCTGTCCCACAAAAACACGGTGCCGGGCGACAAAAAGATATCCGGGTTTGCGGCGTGACATGGGAACGACGGACTGCCGCCCGCGATGATCATCGGCACCTCAATGCCGTCTTCGCTGAGTGCATCGAGCACATCGGCAATGCTTTCCACCATGTCCGTCACCTCGGCTTCGCGATCCATGAGGTCGGTGGTGTGCACGTGGCCGTCATAGCAATGCAGGCCGCTGAATGGAATATTTTCGGACGGATTTTCGAGTGCTGCTTTGATGAATTCGTAAAGATGCGCCGTTTCCACGCCGGTACGGTTCATACCCATGTTGACATCCGCAAACCAGCCGAGCACAGCATTTTGCTTTTCGGCTTCGGCTTGAAGCGCATTCAGGCAGCTTAAATCATCTTCCAGCGCGTAGAAATGCGTTTTGGGGAATTCTTTTACGAGCGAGATAAACGCTTTGATGTTCGGCCCGACAAGCGGGTAGGCGAGCAAAATGTGCTCTGCCCCGCATTCGGCAACCATTTTGACTTCCGCCAAAGTCGCGCATTTGAAGCGGTGAATGCCCATAGCCTTCTGCATTTCGATCATCTTTTTCATTTTGTGCGACTTCACGTGCGGCCACAGTCGCTCTGCCCCGCCGGCGATTTCGATTGTCTTGCGGGTATTTCCGAAAATTTCGTCTTTATAGTAGATCAAAGCGGGCGTTAAAATGTTCTCTACGCCTTGTATCGTATAGAGCTCAGTCTGCATTTGTGCAGTCCTCCTCAATTTTTTTATTATATTCAGTATACGCTGGTAAAATTGCCCTGTCAAGCCTTGATAAGTTCTGCATGCAGCTGTAAAATTATGCTGATTTCCTATGATTGGGAGGTATGCGTTATGATTTTGTTTCGTCATGCGCAGATTTATGGCGGCACGGGCCAAAAGTCGTTTTTAGGCGATGTTTTGGTAAGAAACGACCGCATTGCGGAAGTTGGGCAAAATTTGGAGGTGCCGGAAGATACAGAAATTTTGGAGGCAGACGGCAAGCTGCTCTGCCCCGCCTTTATCGATATTCACCGCCATGCCGATGTGCAAACGCGGATTTTTCCGGCAGAAGCGAATTTGCGAGTGGCCTTTGACGCAGCATGATCGGCGGCGAATTTGCTGTAAAGGATGATGCTCTTACGAGCGCTGCCCCCGGCGAGTTTTTACACGCCGGAACAGGGTCAGGTTTTCGCACGCGATGCGATTACGATTAGCCGGCAGTCGCAAACGGCGCGACGAAGCTGCTCGGCGAGCTGTTCGGCGAAGAGATCGGCATTCCTTCCCGCTCCGCGGTCGGCATGAACGTGCTGCCGGGCAATCTGCCCATCGAGATCGAAGCGATTTTTGGGCTGTACGAATAATTAAAAATCGCATAAAAACAGCACCACGCAAAGAGCTTTACGGTTCTCTGCGCGGTGCTTTTATGTTCTATCAGAGAAAAAACGGGTCTGCACACAAAGAAGCTGATCCGTTTTTCTGTACGAAATAGGGCTTAAACCTGCACATCTGCCGGTTCGGGCACATCGTCGTTGATGATGGACTTCTTCTTCCAACGGCCCATGCGGAACGCGATGGAGGTGAGCACGGCGCCCATGACCCAGCTTGTGAGCAGGGAGATGAACAGCGCATCTGCAGAGTGCATCAGTGCTGCGAGGCCGTATGCGATCGGCACACGGATAACGACGGTCGTGATGAGGGAGATCCACATTGGGGTCATCGTATCGCCCGCGCCGCGCATAACGCCGGAAAGGATCTGCGTGACGGCCATTGCAATGTAACCGATGGCGAGAATGCGCATCATGTGCATGCCGGTATCAATGACTTCCGGCGTGCTCGTAAACATTTCCATGAGATAACGGCCGAAGAATAGGATCAGCGCAACAAGTACCACGGAAACGGAAAGGCCGAGCTTTAAGCCGTCCTTTGTGCCCTTTTCCACGCGATCCAAACGACCTGCGCCGATGTTTTGGCCGGTGAAGGTCGTCGTTGCCGTGCCAAAGGTGAAGTTCGGCATCATGGCAAAGCCGTCCACGCGCATAACAACGGTGGAAACCGCGATGATCGTGGTACCGAAGCTGTTTGTAAGGGACTGCACGACCAGCATGGCGAGCGAGAACACCGCCTGTGTGAGACCGCTGGGCAGACCCAAACGGATGAGCTGGAACAAAAGCGCTTTTGTCGGCCACAGGGTGCGCCACGTGATGTGCAATACGTCACGCATTAAGAGCAGACGCACAAGACACAGGATGCCGGAGACTGCCTGCGAGATGATGGTTGCCCACGCAGCGCCCGCAACGCCCATTTTAAAGCCCGCGACAAACCAGATATCCAGACCAATGTTCATGCCGCATGCCACGAGCAGGAAAATGAGCGGCATGACGGAATCGCCGAGGCCGCGCAGAATGCCGGAAATAATGTTGTAATATGCGCTGCCGAGAATACCGAGGAAATTGATGATGAGATAATCACACGACATAGTGTAAATATCCTGCGGTGTTTGCAGTGCAGACATGATCGGGTGTGTAATGAGCGGGCCCACGACCATGACGAAGATGGAAACCGCAAAGGTTGCCGTGATCGCCGTACCTACAGAATGCGAAAGTCGCTTTTTGTCTTTTGCACCGAAATACTGCGACGCCATGATGCTGGCACCGACCGATACGCCCATGAACAGTACGAGCAGCAGGTTGATGATCGGGCCGCTGGCACCGATGGCGGCCAACGCGCTGTCACCCACATAATTGCCGACCACGATGGAGTCCACCGTGCTGTACAGCTGCTGCGCCAAGTTGCCGATGAGAAGCGGTGTGGAAAACCGAATGAGATTTGTCGCCGGGTTGCCCACCGTCATATCCTGCGCTCCGAAAAATGCAGAGAGCTTTCCTGCCATAATAAAGAATATCCTCCTCGCCCTGAGATATACTCGAAATTTGGTGATTTTGCAAGCATATAGCCTTACAAAATCACTTGTGTTTTATTGTTTCCGAATATTCTCCAAAAGATTTAACGCTTAACAGTATATCAAAAAAGGCGAAAGAGGTCAATTAAATACAAAGAAGATAATTAAATTTTGGTATTTTGCCGAATTTAATGGTTGATTTATAGCGAAATTAGCAAACAATTTCGTCAGAGATTCATAACGCGGAACGGTGTGTGAAAATGTGCTTCTCCCCTATTTTGCGGCGAATGTATTGGCTTTTTTGCAGAACGGTCATTGCCGTTCTGCGCCAGATGGCGAAAAGAACGCGGCGGGCATCACAATCCAGCGCAGAGCCGAGCACGGTAAACAGCAAAAGGCTGAATATGCAAAATACGGCGGCTGATAGGAGCAGTGCGGGATATGAGTTGAGTGGAAGCGGCAAAGCTTTTGCGAAAAACCACAACAGAACGAACAATACCCCGTTGCACAGGAATTTTCGGTAAGTATGCTGTGCGGGTGCATGCAGCAGCTTGTGGGACGCGTAGAAAATCATATCGTTCGTGCGATACAAAAGCGCTACGATTGTCCCGATGAGCACGCCGTACATGCCAAGCGGCACCACAAGCAAAAGCGATATGAGAAGATTGATGACGGATTCGATGACGGAACGGTTCTGCGTTTTTTGAAAATGCCCGGCGTATTCGATGACGCGCTGCGCGGCTGCACGTCCGTTTGAAAGCAGGTACGTGCAGACAAAAAGATGCGGCAAAACGGGATCGAGATACGAAATATCCGTCACACCGGCGGTGTAGAGCTTCAAAAACGGCAGAATGAACACATCCGCCGTGAGATACAGCGCAAATGTGAGCGCCATATTGTATGTTTCAAATGCGCGGTAAAGCCGCAAAAAATGCGCGCGGTCGGTGTGATAGGTTTGCCCCAGGACGAACGACACGCTGCCGTTTATGGCGGAGACCGCCGTGCCGACCATGCCGAAAAGCATCACGTACATGGAGTAGACGCTCGTTGTTTTTAGTCCGCAGACGACAGAGAGCAGTAAAACATCGGTGTTTTGAAAGATGAGCCCGGAGATCTGGTGTACGAGCACGGCACGGTGCTGCGCGGTGGCAGTTGTATCGGGCGGCACGGCGCGGTTAAGCCAGCTATACTGTTTTTTGGCGTAGAGTGTGAGCAGTGCGGTTTGCAGTAAGCCGCACAAAAAGCAGAGCAGCTGTACGGCGATGAGCGAAAGTCCGCAAATTAGCAGTATGATTTTGCCGATGCTGATGGAAACAGTTAAAAGCAGGTTGGCGTTGATGAGCACGTATCCTCTGCCCTCTGCCTGCAAAAGCACGCGGTATTTTGCCTGAAACAGAAAGCGCACGGCTTGTCCCATGCCGCCGAGCAAAACCGTGAGCAATACGGTAAAAAACGGCAGTTCGGTTTTGATGAAAAACGGAAACAGCACGGAAAGCCCGCAAACGAGTGCGGCGTAAGCGATGCCGACTTTGGCATATTCCCGGCGAATCGCATTGAAGATACCACTGACGGCGGCTCTGTCCTGTTCGGCGGCGGGTTTATAAAGTGCCTGCAGCGCTGCCGTGCCGATACCGCTTTCAAGCAGGTCAAGATACACGAGCGCCTGCTGTGTAGCGGAGAGCAGGCCGTTGGCTTCGGAACCGAGCTGCACGAGCACGAGCCGCGGAATGATAACGCCGAGTGCGACGGAAACAAACTGGCTGAAAAGCCCGGAAAAGGCATTGAAAAAGCTCCTTTTGGCACGCATGGCTACTTTACAAACACGTCGCATAGCGTGCGGATGATGCGCTGATCCCGCCAGCGCAGATAGCGGCAGCCCGCGTGCCAGATGGTGCGCAAAGCGGGTAAGATGACACTGCCGTCCTCCGGCAGGTCCTTGAGCAGCTGCGGCGAAACGGCGGCGTTTGCCTCGAGTAATAGTGCGAGCAGCTCCGGGTCTTCCGTTTTCAAAAAGCGCTGGGCGTAAAAATCCGCCTCACGCATCAGGCGGTCGCAGCACAGCGTGTGAATTTCCGGCAAGTCTTTTTTCTTTGAGAGCTTCAGCTCAGCGATGAGCCCGCGCAGATAATCTTTGGTGCAGGCGAGCGTGATACGTTTATTGGAATGCGTGCCGTTGTAGCGGTAAACCACGTCGGGCACGGCGTAGTATTCTTTGGCTTTTAAAAGCGTGCAGAGAAGAAAAATGGGATCTTCATAGACACGCAGCGGCGGAAATTGCAGCTTGTTTTCAAGCAAAAAATTGCGATTATAAATAAAGCGGGCGAAAAAACGGTCGAGCGGCTCATCGCAGGCGTTATGAAAGCCCTCCTCCGTGAAAACAAACATGGGGTGCACATCGTTCCCCTTGGCTTTTTCAATAGAGCCGCCGCAGACCATGGCACCGCTTTTTTCGGCGGCAGCTAAAAGCGTTTCGAGCGCATACGGGCCCGGATAGAGATCATCGGCATCGAGAAATGCAATGTACTCCCCTTTTGCCTCCGCTATGCCCTTATTGCGCGCCATGCCTGCGCCGGCGTTTTTCTGCGTAAGGCACCGCACGCGGCCGTCTCTGCGCTGGGCGCTCGTTAGAACGTCTGCGGAATGGTCTGTGGAGCCGTCGTTGATGCAGAGAATTTCTATATCTGTGAGCGTCTGCATGAAAACGCTGCTAAGTGCCGTTTCGAGGGTGTCTTCCGCGTTATAAACGGGCACGATCACCGAAATTTTGCACATAGTTCTTCCCTCCTTCATAAAACTTAAAGCACAGCTTGTGCAGCACAGTGCGGTTTCGTCGATAGAGCTTTTTAATATCGCGAGTGACGGCACCGTACTTTTTCAAAATGGCATATTGTTCCTGCAAAAGCACTTTGTTCCGAAAATCGATTGCCGTGTAAAAGCGCTGCAAGGCGTATCGCTTTTCGATCTCGTCTAAGCACTTTTGGTACTCGGCTTCCGGCATTTTGATCTGCTTAGCGGTTTGAAGCAAGATCGTCTCGTGCTCTGCGATGCGGCGCAGCTTGTCGGTTTCGGTCACATCTCCCGCAGACATGCCGTTTTGATATTTTACATAGCCGTAAAGCGGTTCGTCTAAAAAAGTGTGCGGAAATTTGTAACACACCGGCAGCATGAGCTGATAATTCTGCCCGCGCCGCGCGGGGTAGATCATGCGGTTCGGCACGGCTTCATCAAAACAGCGCATGCGGATCATGTGGCAGCCGGCGCACACCATGCCTTCGCCGCGCAGAAGATACCAAAACTGCATGAGTTCAAAACGGTGCGAAAACCGCGCAGCCTCGCGGTAGAGCGGCATTTTGAGGTCGCTCTCGTCAAAAACGAAGGCGTCACTGCTCACCGCGCCGCACGCCGGGTGCTGCAGCAGGTACGTAGCGCGTTTTTCAACAGAGCCCGGTAATAAAAAATCATCCGGATCTGCCCAGCAGAGAAAATCACCGTGTGCGTGGAGCAGCCCCGTCTGTATCGCGCCGCCAAGCCCTATGTTTTCCTGCGTCACCACAGTATACTGCACGCCGCTTTCTTTCAAAATCGTCTCGAAGTTTTTCAGCAGCTTTGCCGTATCGTCTGTCGAACCGTCATCAATGCAGATGAGCTCCAACGGGCGGTAAGATTCGCTTATTACGGAGCGCATGAAGCGGTCAAGTGTTTTTTCACAGTTATAGCACGGCAGAAGCAGCGTTACGAGAGGTTTTTCCATCTTTTCCCTCCTGCAAAGTGCGGCGAAACGCTTTTAAAGCGTCTTCATATGCGGCCGTTTTGGCACGCAGCGTTTCGGTGATCTCCGGCGCGTGGCTGCGTAGGCGTATCCACCTGCGCGTGACGGCAGTTTCATCCGCAATGTTTTCAATGGGCAGCACATAGGGCGTATCGACACCGAAAATGTCTTCTGCAAGGCCCTTGGCTTTTACAGAATACCCGAGTGCGAGCGTGGGTACGCCGGAAGAATACGCCGCGATGACAGCATGTGTGCGCGCGCCGATGAACGACGAGCACAGCGCAATAATCGATTTAAGCTGCGACGCGCTTTGGTCTTTGATGAGGCACACGCGGCCGCTGCCTTGAAAGGCCGCGTATAATTCTTTAAGCGGATCGCGGTCATCATTGCCGTTTTGCACGGCGTGCGGGATGAGCGCCACGGCACTGTCTGTTGTGCGCAGGATTGTGCCAATCAGCGCGATGAGGTTATCCAAAATAAGCTTTGCATTTCGTGCACGGCGCAGTAAAAGCGGGCTTACATTGATGCCGACGGTGTTGTGCGGCTGAAACACTTCCGGAATCTCCGCACCGCGCGGCTCCAGCAAGAAAGCGGAATCCGGGCAAAAGGAGACGTTTCGCAGCCCGGCGCTTTGCAGCGCGTGCAGCGTTTGTGTCTCGCGCGCTGTGATGCGGTCAAATGCGGCGAGGTCACGTAGCAGAGCCTTACTGCGAAGAAGCTTCGGTTCAATCGAACAGCCGAGCAGTATGCTGCCGCCTGCATAGCGCCGTGCGAGGTTGTGCAGCCGAATGTGCTTTTGCATATCTTCGTAGCAGTACACATCGCCGCCGATAGAGACGAGAATATCGTCGCGCGTGAGCGTTTGCAGCGCGGCACGGTACGGCAAGACATCGAGCGGTGTGTAATCGTTTAAAAGCTTTAAGCGCAGATAGGCGCTCCAAAATGCGGGCGAGCTTTTGCGGATCACATCGCTTCGCGCGGGGCGCACATCCTGCACAACGAGCGGGCGCGCTACGCCGTATCTGGCATCTTCCTCCGGCGCTTCGGAAAGCAACACCGTGCGGCCGGGGCCTAAAAGCTTAGAAACGGTGCGCACAAGCGCTTCGCACCCGTGGTTTGCGCTGCCGATGTGGTCATGCAGAATGTAACGCACGCGTATTCTCCCCTTTCAAAATCGATTTTGCGTGTTTTGCGGCGCGGTATGCGGCAAGATGCAGCTGCAATGCGGGCAGATTTTGCTGCTTTAAGCAGTGCACGATGCACCGAAAAACGCCGTGAAGCTCCGCTTCGGAAAGCAGTGCGCAAAGCGCTTTATCTTTCATGATCTCTTTGGCTTTCGTGATGGGGTCAAGCCCGATATCCGGCGCGTAAAAAACGGAGAATGCCGTGTATGCACTGAGTTTTTTGCGAAAAAACGGCTTAAATTCCATGTGCTTTTGCTCTGTGATGACCCAGTGTGCAATCTCTTTTTGCAAAAGGAGCTGCTTAAAGTGGTCTGCTTCCCGGCGCAGCGGGTGCGCGGCGTATTGCATGGCACAGTGTGGCGTGAGGAGTACGCGGCTGTTTGCGCGGTAAAGCTGTACTAAAAATTGCAGATCCTCAGCAAGCGTCATGGATTCATCAAATACAGCGTCGACGGAAAGAATTTTCTCGCGACGCAGAAGCTTGTTCCAAAGATAGCCGAAATACCCGGTTTCGTACTGTGCTTGCATGAAGCAAACAGGAAGCGTTTCGGAATCTATGAGACCGTATTTTGGTAGTGTTATGCGGGTAATCTCACCGTTTAAATCCATTTTTAGGTAGCTGCCCATGAGAATGTCTGCGTCGTTTGACTGCGGCTCATGCAGGGCTTTTTCGAGAAAGTTCAAAAGCGGCAGGTCGTCGCTGTCTACAAACCACACCCACTTTCCGGTGGCGGCTTCCAAAGCGAGGTTACGTGCGCGGGAAACGCCGCCATGGTGCTGCGCGAGTACCGTGATACGCGCGTCTGCGGCTGCAAAGCGTTCTAAAATGCGGCGGCTTTTATCGGTGGAGCCATCGTCTACGGCAAGCAGCTCAAAATCGCGAAACGTTTGGGTACACAGCGTGGAAAGCGTTTTTTGCAGATGCCTTTCCTCATTATAGACGGGCAGAATGATGCTGACTTCAGGCATAGTGCTCTCTCCTTTGCAGCCACAGGCACATAAGCGGCGTGCAGCGGTATTGCATGCACAAAAGCTGTACGGCAAGTTTAAACGGAATATGTCGCACGGGTCGGTTTTGCAGCGCACGTTTCAGCGCTTCGTCGTTTAAAATGCGGTCGATTTCCGATTTTTGTTTGACCTTTGGCAAAGCACAGACTCCGCCGAGTGCGGCGCAGGCATAATGAATGATGTGTAGGTCGAGTTGACGGCTAAAATCGTATTCCGGGCAGTTTTGAAACAGTGCGCACAGCTTTTGATGCATACGCTTGTAGCTTTCCCACGCATCTGCTTTGTGCGTTGTGGTGATGCTGCCGGGGTTGCGGTGGTACTCGTAAAGCCCTTGGCCCTTAAGATAAAAGAACGAAGCGGCGTGGTATCCTGCACACGCGCTGAATAGATTATCTTCGGAATATCGCACGGTTTCGTCGAACCGCAGGTCGTGTTCTTTTAAAAACGATGTACGGTATAAACAAACGCACACGGATAAAAGCGGGCCGTATTCGAGATTGTCGCGCATGATGAGCTGCGGAAATACGCAGCGTTTGATTTTACGTTTGTCGTAATACCCGCCGTGAAGCGATGCAGAGCGCAGCGTGGGCGGCTTGCCGGATTCTATGCGTATGAGGTCGCAGAACACAAAATCACAGTGATACTGCTCAATCTTCTGCAAAAGCGTTTCAAAAAATGTCGGCGATACGGTGTCATCGGCATCGACAAAGCCGATGAATGCCCCGCTTGCCGCAAGCAGACCCGCGTTTCGCGCACTGCTGAGGCCGCCGTTTGGCTTATGCAAAATGCGTATGCGGCTGTCCTCTTTTTTGAGCCGCGCGCACAGTATGGAGCTTGCATCGGTAGAGCCGTCATCGATAAGTAAGATTTCAATGTCGTGAAAGGTCTGTGCGATGAGGCTTTTAACGCACCGCTCGAGATATTTTTCGGCGTTGTAGATCGGCACAATGACGCTGATCTTCGGCATAACTTTCCCTTCCTTCTGCAAATCTCAGGATTTTCTCCGCTTCTTTATACTGTGTGAAATCGGTGCTGCGACAGGCGGCTTTGAGTGCTTCTTGTTTTTCGTTGTCTTGGATCAGCGCGGCGAGAGTATCTGTAAAACCGTCAAAATCAAGCGGCGCGATCATGCCGTCTGTGCCGTCTCGCAGCTGGCTGTGTGCGGTGGAAAAATTCGTGATGATGACAGGCTTCCCGAGCAGCTGCGCCTCCCGCACGGCGACGCATTTGCCCTCATAAACGGACGGCTGCACGTAAATGTCGCACATACGTATGTAGGGGTACGGGTTCTCCTTTTTGCCGAGCAGCACGACGAAATCTTCCATATGCACAGCTTGAATGGCTTCGCGAATTTGGGCTTCCCGGTCGCCGTAGCCTAAAATGTACCACTTAACGGAAAGGCCGCGCTTTAAAAGCACTGTGCAGATTTTCGGAATGGCTTCAAAGTTTTTCGCTTCACAAAACCGACCGACGGAAAGCAGCACGGTCTCGCCCGCTTCGCGATACATGCCGGCAGCCGGCAGCAGCGATTTGCGCTCGATGAGCTCGCGCGCAAGGCAGTTTTCGACCGTGACGGCTTTTTGTGAAAACGCAGGATACATGCGCCGAAAGGCTTCCGTGCAGCTTTCGGAAACACTGACGACATAGTCTACGTTCGTATACACACGGCGATCAAGCTTTGGATTTGGGTGTTGTGTGGCGTAATCCGTGTGGTTCCACGCGACTTTGTACTTGGCGTTTACCTTGTGCACAAGCGTATCGGCGACGCCGAGGTACTGCGCGGCAAGATCATACTCGCCCGGGATATTCGGCAAAAATGGCTGCAAAAATGCGGAGATATACTGCAAGTGCGTCCATGTGCCGGTGGGTTTTCGCATGAAAGTACCGTACAAAAAAAGCGCGAGCTTTGCGAGTAATCGTGCGGCTGCAAATCGCAGTCTGCCATGTTTTACCAGCGACAAGATCGGCTCTGTATAAGCGTGGTATGCAGGGATTTCCGGCAGCAGACGCACATATTGCGGCAGGTCTTTTATGAATTCTCCCTCGCGGCGGTACAGAAAAACGGAGACCTGCACGCTTTTGTTTTCGAGCGCTTCCAACAGTCCGATAAGGCTGCGCTCTGCCCCGCCAATCTCCAAAGACGGCAAAATAAAAAGCAGTTTTTTCGGTTCCGTTTTAAACGCCGCCTTTCACTTTTTCTTTGATACGCGGATGGTCGGCGAGCAGGCGATGCAGCGGGCGCGTGAGCTTGCTGCGCAGCACGGTACGGCGGTTCATCCAGCTTTTGGCGTACCAGTGCACGGTGTAGGTGCAGTCTGTGATATAAAGCCGCCCCGTGGCATCCTCGTAGGGGTTAAAATACGCTTTGGGAAAGACGGCTGCGCCTTGCACGGTTTGTCGCTTGCCGTTTGGCTTTAAGCCGCATTTTAAAAGCGCCTGTGTGTTGAGCTGCGGGCAGCCGATGACGCCGTGCTTGCCGTCGAGCAGGGGTGCATATTGCTCCAGCATGAAGTGCACGAGCGGATGGTGTTTTTCTGCGCCGAAGCCGAGGCCGGTCGCAATCATACGGTCGGTCTCAAAGGCAAAAAACGCGTGCTCGCTGCAAAGCGGGTCCAAACTGCGCACGAACTCGACATCTACATCAAAGTAAAAGCCGCCCACGTTTTCGATGATCTGCAAGCGGGCGTAATCGGCGAGAAACGCGTACTTTTTCTCTTTACAGCACATTTCGGTGTAACCGTTTTGGTGAACGTCAAAGTTATCTTCGTTCCATTCCAAAATCGTATAGTCCGGGCAGTGCTTGCGCCAACTCTCTATGCACTTTTTGGCTTTGTCCGGCAGTGGTGCGCGACCAAACCAGCAGTAATGGATGATTTTCGGGATCATACAGCCTCCTTTTGCGCTTTGCGTTCGGTGCGCGCGGCCATCAGGCGGATCAAAACGGAAAGCCCTGCGCCAAGCGGTGTGCACAGCATTGTAAGTACCTTTTTCGGTGAGCGGAGCATCAGTGTGGGTTCTTTCGCGAGAAAACACGCGGCATCGTAATGGATACTGTCGAGCACCGTGCGCGTTGCAGCAGCCGGGTACGTAAGGCAAAGCTGCCGCCAATATAGAAAGCCACGCGGGTTTTTGGCGTATTGCTTCCACATGGTGTGCGAAGAACCGTCTTCTAAATACGTCACGTGGCACAGCACGCGATTTAAAACGGCGAGTTTGTAATCGCGGTCGATCAGCCGGTATTTTGCGGCGAGCGCCACGTATTTTTCATCTGAAAACTCCGGGTACGGCGGGTATTTTCGGATGATGTCGGTACGGTACACGAGCTTTTTGTCGCCTTTGCCGCCGCCCGCATAGTAACTGCTGAGCGTCGTTTCGGTGAGATCCGGCGGAAAGCCGGTGCCAATAAGCTTGCCGTTTCCGTCGTCATCAAGCCCGATGAGCCCGGCGTAATTCTTGCTTTTTATCTGTGCCCAGCGCTTTTCAATTTGCTCTACGGCATCCTTTGCCAAACGATCGTCGGAATCAAGGCAAAGGTTCAGCTCGGTCTCGATGTGTGCATAAGCGGTGTTGTGTGCAGCGTGCATGCCGCCGTTTGGACGGTATAGGTAACGGATGGCAAATGCTTTCTCCGCCTGCATCCAGGCGGAGACCAACGCGGCGGTGCGGTCGGTGGAACCGTCATCTACGATGAGCCATAGGAAGTTTTTAGATGTTTGCGCTTTTAATGAGCAATATGCTTCCGGCAGCGTGTGTGCGCGGTTATACGTCGGCGTAAACACGGTCAGCAGAACCATGTGCGGTTTCCCTCCTTCTTTGGGCATCCTTTTGCAGATAATACGCAGTGAGCATACGTGCGTTTTCACGAATATCGAAGCTTTGCAGTACAGGCGGCGCGGCGCTGAGCACCTTACTTTCAGCCAAAATAACCTCCGCCCACTTAGAAGGCGGTGCGGAAAGCGGAAGCTGCCGTGCACGCGGCGTTTGAAGACAATCCTTCGGTACACCGTTGGAGACAAGGCACGGTAGCCCTGCGGCCTGCGCTTCCAAAACGGCGAGTGGCATGCCCTCGTACAGAGACGGCATACAAAATACATCCATTGCATGCAAAAGTGCCGGAACATCTTCCCGCACGCCTAAAAACAGCACATACGGTGTAAGACCGAGTGCGGCGGCGCGGTTTTGTACGGCTACCCGCTTTTCACCGTCGCCGACAAACAGCAGCTTCGATTTTGTACCGCATGCGCGCAGACTGTGCAGGACATCCAAGAGGAAAGTTTGGTTTTTCTCTTTGCGAAACTGCCCCACATGCCCGATGAGAAGTTCTTCTTTTGTGATACCGAGTGTGCGCCGCATGTCTTCGCGCATGTTTTTATCAAAGCGGAATTTTTCTGTATCGATGGCGACCGGCAGCACCAAAAACGGCGCACTGCCGAACATCCAGCGCCCGGCATCTTCTCCGCAGGCAAGCAGATCGGTCGCGGTACGCGGAATGATGCGCTTATACAGACTTTTTATTGGATACTTGAAGTCGTGTATCTGATTTGTGGTGTGTGCGTGAGCAATGCGTACAGGCACGCCGTGCTGCTTGGCGCAACCGAGCACAACGCCGGAAAGACAATCAAGATGGGCGTGCACAACGGTATACGCCGGGTGAGCGGAGAAAAATTTGTGCAGTGCATGGCGGTATGCGGGGCTGAACGGGTTTTGCCGCGGCACGGTGAAAACTTTGCCGCCGAGAGAGTAAATCTCTTTATCGTACGCGCCTTCCCGTGCGCGGTGCGTCAGAAAATCGAACTGCACGCGTGTGCGGTCTATGTGACGGTAGTAATTCATCAGCATCGTTTCCAGTCCGCCGCGGTCCATGCAGGTGACAACCTGCAAAACACGAAGCATAACGGATCCCTCCTTTATAAAAGGCCGAAGGTCTTCAGCCCGTAGAAATAGAAAAACAGATAAAAAATGAGCATCATCACGGTTAAAATGCGCACGGAGCGTTTTGAAAACATGTGGTGCAGCTCCCATGGCAGCAAAATGTAGTTATAAAGTGAAAAGTATATGGGCAGCCGCCCGACAAAAATGCCGCTTGTGAACGCGGAGAGAATGTAAATGCCGGTCGATACAATGGACATGTTGACGCAAAGGTCGATGAGTGGGTCATTTTCTGCACGGATAAACCGTAAACCGATCAAAGAAAGCAACGTCGGCACAGCGTAGACCAGTACGCGCAGCAGGTTTGTACCGTTGTCCTCAAAGCCTTTCCAATCGCTGACGACATTTTTGTACTGCGTTTCCTGCAAAAGCAGCTCCAAAATGTTTGTGAAGCGGTCGATGAAAAGCACGACCAAAACAGTGAGCAGAAGAAACAAAAGCGTTTTTCGGTTCCATGCTTTTCCGCGTGTGAGAAAAACAAACGGTAGTGCGAACAGTGCCGAGGCATGCAGTGTGGCGGCAAGTAGAATGATGAGCGTGGCTTGTCCGTATCTCTTGCGCAGCAAAAGCGGACAGCAGGCGAACACGAGCGCCGCCGCCAAAAATTGCCGCATGCCGTTCATCATCCAGGAGATATAATCCGTGGAAGCGATGAACAAAAGCAGACTGATGCAGTAGCTTTCCGAATAAAGCCGATAGTTTTTAACGAGCGGCCAGAGCTGAAGCGCAGCGAGAATGCAAAACCAAACGCGCACCTGCCCGCCGCACAAAAGCTTGATGAGTGCGGAAAGCAGGAAAAAGCCGTGATCTTTCTGTAAAGACTGGATGTAATCGGGCAGCGCGCTGAATGTGCTCGGCATTTCGGAAAACGCGTGCATGTAGTTATAGGTATCGCCGATATCACCGCGCAGCGTACAGAAGATGAGCAGCGGCAGCACGCCGAGCGTTGCCCAGAGCTTCGTGAACCGCACTGTCTGCACGCCGCAGACAGTTTCGCTTTGCTGTACTTCCAACACGGCGGAGAGCGCCGTGTAAATCAGAAGCCAAAGGAGCATCCAAATATAACCGGACATGTGTTCTCCTCTATGCCGTGACGCGCCGGGGCTGCGGTGCCGCTTTTTCGGCGGTGACGATGCGCAGTGTTTCTGCAACAACGCTCGCTTTATCGAATTCACGCTCCATTTTGCGGCGGCCGTTTTGCCCAAGTGCTGCTTTTTGCTCTGCGGAAAGCGCCAAAAACGCACGCATGGCAACATATAGGCTGTCCGCGTCTTTTGCGCGGCACAAAAGGCCGGTTTTGCTGTGCTCTACGGCTTCCCTGCACCCGGGAATATCGGACGCGATGATGGGCCTGCCGACGGCGGCAGCTTCTAGCAGCACGTTGCTCATGCCCTCATGGTAGCTTGGCAGCACTACGCAGTCGCAGTTTTGGTAAAACGGCAGCGGTTCTTTTTGAAAGCCGAAAAATTCTGTCATGCCGCCGGAAATCAGGCGGTCTACCTCTTGCCTGTACTGCTCCTCAAAAAAGCCGAGCAGCTGCAAATGCACGTGAAAGCCCTCTGTCCACAGCCTGCGCACGGCGCAAAACAGCTCCTCTACCCCCTTTTCGCGCATCAAACGGCCGACGAACAGGAATCGCGGCGGATCGTGAGCGGTGTACGGCGTGTAGATATAGCGGTTCAGGTCTACACCTGCACCATGCAGAACGACCTCTTTTTCGGGTGGCAGGATGTGTCTGCGGCAAAATTCTACCGCATTGGACTGATTTTCAAAGAATACGTTCTGTACACGCAGAAACGAAAGCTTGTAAAGGAATGTGGCAGCGCAGCTGAGCCACGGGCGCTGAAAAGCGCTGCCGAGTCCCTGTACGGTGGCGTAAAACGGAATGCGGTAGCACGTGCAGAGAAAACCCATGTATACATTCGGCTTAATGGCGTATGTAAGCACGAGATCCGGCTTTTCCAGACAAAGAACACGTTTGTACGCCTGTAAAAGACGCAATTCAGAAAGCACCTGCACGCGCCGCCGCTGCATTTTCGTTTCCGTGCAGCGTATGCCCATGCTTTCAAACACTTCTTCACCGGTTTGAAACGGCGCTGCAACGATTACCTCATACCGGGATTGCAGCTCTTCAATCAGCTCCCGTCGAAAGCGGTACAGCATATAAAAATGATTTGCCGCAATCAATACTTTTTTGCGCCTGTATTCGGAAAAGTCTTCGCTTATCGCGGAATTTTCACGTTTTTTTGACACAAATTTGCTGAACAAGGTCAAATGCAGCAGATGTGCCGAAAAGCGCGGTGTTTTGCTTTTACACATTCTAAACCTCCGTATAGCAAGATGAAATGTATCTGTACCGGTGCTGATACCGTTATTGTACAATGCGAGAAAAAAGAAAGTGGTCGAATTCTTTGTGAAAGCAGACATTTATTTTTGCTTTTTCATTGTGTCCGTCAAGCGAAGACGTTTTACTATTACTGCGGGGGCTTTGAATATAAAAAAGCTCCCTTTACGGGAAACCGTGCGGATGCACACAGTTCCTGTAAAGGGAGCAAAATTGCTTTTATGCGGTTTTAAAGCGGAAGCCTGCGGAAAAGCTTACTTTGCGAGCTTTTCTCTGATGACCTCTGCAATATGCTCTGCAGAAAGGCCGAATTCCTTCAGCAGATCCACAGCCGGGCCGGAGTGGCCATACACATCGTTGACACCGATGCGCGTGACAGGCGTCGGGCAATGCTCGGAAAGTGCGGTGGAGACCGCTTCGCCGAGACCGCCGATGATGTTGTGCTCTTCAACCGTGATGACACGGCCGGTCTTCTTTGCGGAAGCAATAACAAGCTCTTCATCGAGCGGCTTGATGGTATGGATATTGATGACTTCAACGCTGATGCCTTCTTCTTTCAGTGCATCGGCAGCCTTAACGGCTTCCTGTACCATGAGACCGGTCGCAACAACGGTGATGTCCGTGCCCTCGCGCAGCGTGATGCCCTTGCCAAGTTCGAACTTGTAATCGTCATTATTGTTGATGCTTTCCACAGCCAGACGGCCGAGGCGGATATAGCACGGGCCCTTGTGCTCAACAGCAGCGCGAACCGCGGCCTGCATTTCGTAATGATCGCAGGGGTTCAGAATGACCATGCCCGGGATGGTGCGCATGAGTGCGATGTCCTCGCAGCACTGATGTGTAGCGCCGTCTTCACCGACAGAGATGCCGGCGTGGGAGCCGACGATCTTGACATTCAGCTTCGGATAACCAACGGAGTTGCGGACCTGCTCAAACGCTCTGCCTGCGGAGAACATGGCAAAGGACGCCGCAAACGGAATTTTACCGCAGGTGGCCAGACCGGCAGCAACGCCGACCATGTTGCACTCTGCGATGCCGCAGTCAAAGAAGCGTTCCGGGTATGCTTTTTTGAAGATGCCCGTCTTGGTGGCAGCAGCAAGGTCTGCATCCAGAACGACGATCTCCGGGTATTCAGCGGCGAGCGCGGTAACGGTCTCGCCAAAGCTTTCTCTTGTTGCCTTTTTAACCATTTCAGCCATATCAGCAGCCCTCCAGTTCATGCAGTGCAGCGGTGAGCTCCTGCATAGCGGTCTCATACTGTTCCTTGTTCGGCGCGGTACCGTGCCAACCGACCTGATTTTCCATATAGGAAACGCCCTTGCCCTTTACGGTCTTGGCAATGATGACGCTCGGCTTGCCCTTAACGGTCTTTGCATGTGCAAAAGCCGCTTCGATGGCGTCGAAATCGTGTCCGTCGATGGTCTGTACGTCAAAGCCGAAAGCCTCGAACTTCTTGTCGATCGGTTCCGGGCCGGCAACTTCACTGACCGGGCCGTCAATCTGCAGGCCGTTGAAGTCGACAATCAGGCAGAGATTATCGAGGTTGTTGTGGGATGCAAACATAGCAGCTTCCCAAACCTGCCCCTCTTCAATCTCGCCATCGCCGAGCAGAGAGTAAACACGGTAATCTTTGTTATCAATCTTGCCGGCAAGCGCCATGCCTGCCGCAGCGGAAATGCCCTGACCGAGAGAGCCGGAGCTCATATCGATGCCGGGGGTGCCCTTCATATCCGGGTGACCCTGCAGCATAGCGCCGATGTGGCGGAGTTTTTTTAGCTCATCCACAGAGAAATAGCCGCGCTGTGCCAGTGCAGCGTAAAGACCCGGTGCGCAGTGACCTTTGGAAAGAACAAAACGGTCTCTGTCCGGATCCTTCGGGTTCTGCGGGTCAATGTGCAGTTCTTTGAAATAGAGATAGGTGAAAATATCCGCAGCGGAAAGGGAACCGCCCGGATGGCCGGATTTGGCGTTGTAAACGCCTTCGATGATTCCAAGTCTGACTTTGGCAGCCGTGATCTTAAGCTGCTGCTTATCGCATGAATTCATGGAAGCCTCCTGTGTTTTTAGCGCCCGGCACGGGCAATCCCGTAAAAACCGCAGCGCGAGTCATTATGGTCTTATTATAGCGCATTTCGGTGGCCTTTGCAACGCTCCACGCCAAAATTTCGCCCGTTTTTTCGTGCTTTTTGCATATTCACCGTATGTGGAGAGACAATAGGCACAGCGGCGCTTATAAAAGCCTTAATCGGTACGTACAGCTTTTGGCTGCGCCGGAAAAACGGAAAGGACAAAACAAAATTACAAACGGAAAGGAACATCGTTTTATGTCTCAGAGGATCGGCAACCTGCCTGCCAATATCAACATTATGAACCCTGTACCGAACAAGGATGCGAAGACCATCATGAAGCTGATCCGCACGAATGGCAAGATCTCCGGCTACCAGCTTTCGGATGGCACGGTGCTTTCCAAGGCGGACGGCGTGGCGCTTGCAAAGCAGGGCGGCATCCGCGGCGTGGCGATTGCGAGCCGCAACGGCAGTGAATATCTGCGCAGCATACCGGACGGCAAGGAGAGCAACAATTTAGGTGACCTCCCAAGCACCGGCCTGCGCGGTCTTTCCTAAAGAAAAGGGAGCCTGTACGTTTTGAAACGCAGGCTCCTCTATTTTTGTTTATTTTGTGTTTTCGAGCGCTTCACGGTAAATTTGTACGGCGTGTTCGGCAACGGCGACGCTGTCAAACGGCTTTGCCGCAGCACGAATTTTGGCTTCATCCAGTGTGTCCGACCGTGCAGCCATGCGCAAAATTGCATCTTCCATATCTTTCGGGTCATGCACATTGCAGAACTCGGCGCAGTCATCGCTCAAAAAGCTCTCCGGGCCTTTGCACCGTGTAGAAATCACCGGCACGCCGGCCGCGAGTGCTTCCACGGCAGGAATGCCGAACGTCTCAATATCCGAAGCCATCAAAAGGGCGTCGGTCTGGCTTAAAATCTCCGCAATCTCACTTTCGGTCTTGCGCCCGACAAAGGATACAATGTCGTTCAGCCCGAGCTCAGATGCGGTCTTTTTATAAAACGCTTCCTCCTGCCCGTCGCCGACAATCGTATACAAAAACGATTTTTCCGGGTGTTGCTCCCACAAGAGCTTCAAGGCCTGCAAAGCGTCTTCCATGCATTTGCCGGGGCGCAGTGCGGAAACCGTCGTCAAGCGAAAATGTGCCGGGTCTTTCGGTTTTTTTGCGCCGCGAAATGCCTTGGTGTTGACGATGTTCGGCAGAACTTCGGCAGGTATATTGTGCTTTTCTTTTAAAATGTCCGTCATATAGCCGTTGACGCAGGTCATCACGCTGTGCCGTGCAGCATAGAGTCCGTATTTTGCGGTGCTACCCTCAAAGAAGCGCTCAAAATATGAGGAGTGCTCCGTGATGACGACCGGAATATGATATTTTTCGCCGAGCTTTGCAGCGGCGTATCCGGCGGGCACGGTGACATGTGCGTGCAGAATGTCCGGCTTGCCGTGCTGCTTCACGTAGGCTTTGTAAAGCTTTTCAACGGTGCGGCAGTAAGCGTTGAGCTGTGCGTCTGCGCTGAATTTGGAGATGTCCAGCATACGGCGGCAGTATGTCACATAGCCGGTGTTCGATTCTTCGTAGACCTTCTGCATCGTGGGGTACTTCGGCAGTGAAGACAGTCCCTGTCGGTCTGCATAGAGCATGTTGGTTTTTACGCCGTATTCCGCAAGTGCCGTGCAGAACAGCTTGTGGTAAACGCCGATCAGTTTATCCTCACCGTTTGGGTACCATGTGGGAATGACCAAAACGTGAAGCGGAGAATTTTTCTGCATGAGTCTTTTGGTTCCAATAGCGCGCGATGCGCAGTCTATCGAAAAATCCTTTCATTCGTAGTATGGAAAAAGCTGTTTAATTTCTGCGCACGAATGCCTTTTTCGGCATTTTGCAGACCGGGCACACCCAGTTGTCCGGCAGTTCTTCAAAGCTGAAGTTCGGGTCGCTGTACACATAGCCGCACACGGAGCAGACAAAGCTTTCACCGCTGCTCTTATCAAACGTGCTTTCCGGTGGCACATAGGTCGGCGAGCCGACCGGCGACAGACCGTGCATTTCACTGCGGTAGAAATCATACGTCATCGGCGTGCCGATGGCGCTGTCGCTGCCCGCTATGATCTCGGCGGCGAAGACCATCTCCTGCCCTACGTCCATGCCGGAGATGACCTTGCATAAAAACCAACAGCAGGTGTTCTCCTTTACGACGGGCACGCCTTCAATGAGCACCTTGTGGCGGATGTTTTTCAGCTTGTCTGCATTTTTACCGCTGACAAGACCGAGTGCGCCGATGACGCTGGCAGGTGTATCTGTGGAGAGTACAGAAATGGTAAAAATGCCGTTTTCGCGGATTGCGGTGCAGCTGTGCGTATCTTTTGTCAGCGCAATGAGCACTTTTTCGGGGTCGCTGCTGGAAATTTGGATGACTGAGTTTGCCACACAGGCGTTCGGGCGGCCGTTATATTTTGTGCCGATGACGTACATGCCGTATGACAAATTTTTAAGGACTGCCGGGTTCATGGCGGTGCACTTCCTTCCGTTATGTTAATAGAGTTTATGAGCTGTGCTTTCGTTTTATGTTTTCCCAATACGCTTTAAACGCCTGCTCGTTTTTGTTGTCTCCGTAGTGATAGTACGAAGCGCCGAGCAAGGCATCCGGAAGATACTGCTGGTCGAGCCAATGATCCGGGTAATCGTGCGGATAGCGGTAAAACTGGCCTTTTTTAGCGACATCTGAACCGTCATAATGCACGTTTTGCAGCGTGCGCGGGATCACACCGAGTTTGCCGGCCTTCACATCGCGCATGGCGGCATCTATGGCAGATTCACCGCTGTTCGATTTCGGCGCCGTCGCCGTTAAAATGACGGCATCCGCAAGCGGGATGCGCGCTTCCGGCAGACCGACCATCATGGCGGCGTCTACGGCCGCTTTCACGATGGGGATGATCTGCGGCCACGCAAGGCCCACGTCTTCGCAGGCGCACACCATCAAGCGGCGGCATGCAGAGGCGAGGTCGCCCGCTTCCAAAAGCCGTGCGAGATAATGCAGCGCCGCGTCGGGGTCGGAGCCGCGCATGGATTTTTGAAACGCCGAAAGAATATCGTAATGCGCGTCGCCGTCTCGGTCATACCGCATGGCACTGCGCTGTGTAAGCTGCTCTGCAAGTTCCATGGTGATGCGCGGCTCGTCTTCGCTTCGTACGGCAGCCGTGCAAAGCTCTGCCGCGTTCATTGCTTTACGTACATCGCCGCCGCAAGCGGAAGCGATATACGAGGTCACGCCGTCTTCGAGCCGGATTTCTTCGCCGAGGTCTTCCGACAAAATGCGGAATGCGCGGTCTACGGCGCGGGCGACCTCCTCTTTTTCCACGGGCTTGAACTCAAACACCGTGGAGCGGCTCAAAATGGCGTTATATACGTAAAAATAGGGGTTTTCCGTTGTGGAAGCGATCAGCGTGATGCTGCCGTTTTCGATGAACTCCAAGAGCGTTTGCTGCTGCTTTTTGTTGAAATACTGGATCTCATCAAGGTACAGCAAAACGCCGTTTACCGCTTGCAGTGTGTTTACCTGCGCCACCACGTCGCGAATATCGGCGGTGGAGGCCGTGGTGCCGTTTAACTTGCACAGGTGCATGTGGCTTTGCTTTGCAATGATGGACGCCACGGTGGTTTTCCCTACGCCGGACGGCCCGTAAAACACCATATTCGGGATAGTGCCGGATTCGATGATGCGCCGCAGTACCTTATTAGGGCCGAGAATATGCTGTTGTCCCACCACATCATCGAGCGTTTTCGGACGAATGCGGTCTGCAAGCGGTGCGTTCATCGTGTTCTCCTTTTAGTCGTTATAAAGCGGATATTTGCTCAAAAGCTCTGTGACCTTTGCGCGGATGGCGTCGGCTTTGTTGTCAAAATCGGTCGCACACAGGTGGATGCACTCCGCGATGACGTCCATATCGGCTTCCTTCAGGCCGCGCGTGGTGACGGCCGGTGTGCCGAGACGCACGCCGCTTGTGACGAACGGGCTTCTCTGCTCGTTCGGAATCGTGTTCTTGTTTGCGGTGATATACACTTCGTCGAGTCGGCGCTCCAGCTCTTTGCCGGTCAGCTCGCCGTCGGAAAGATCGAGCAGCATCAGATGGTTGTCCGTGCCGCCGGAAACGAGCTTCATGCCGCGTTTTGTAAGGCCTTCGGCAAGCGCTTTAGCGTTTTTTACGGTCTGCTCGGCATAGGTCTTAAACTCCGGCTTCAGCGCTTCGCCGAGGCACACGGCTTTTGCGGCGATAATGTGCATCAGCGGGCCGCCCTGCGTGCCCGGGAAAATGGCTTTGTCGATTTTTTTCGCGTACTCCTCACGGCAGAGAATCATGCCGCCGCGCGGGCCGCGGAGCGTTTTATGCGTTGTTGTGGTGACGACATCAGCATACGGCACCGGGTTCATGTGGCAACCGCCCGCAACAAGACCCGCAATGTGCGCCATATCGACCATGAGGTACGCGCCGCATGCATCGGCAATCTCGCGGAATTTCTTAAAATCGATCGCGCGCGGGTATGCGCTTGCGCCGGCGACGATGAGCTTCGGTTTAAGTTCGCACGCCTGCTCCATGAGCTTATCGTAATCGATGCGGTGCGTAACGGGGTCAACGCCGTAAGCCGCAAAATTATAGTAGGCGCCGGACATGTTGACAGGAGAACCGTGGGTCAGATGGCCGCCCTCTGCAAGGTTCATGCCGAGCACGGTATCGCCCGGCTGAAGCAGCGCGAAATATACGGCAAGGTTCGCCTGTGCGCCGGAGTGCGGCTGCACATTGGCATGCTCTGCGCCGAACAGACGGCAAGCACGCTCACGGGCGATGTTTTCCACAATGTCTACATCTGCACAGCCGCCGTAATAGCGGTGACCCGGGTAGCCCTCAGCATATTTGTTTGTGAGTACCGTGCCCATCGCAGCCATAACGGCAGGAGACACAATGTTTTCGGAAGCAATCAGCTCCAGATTGCGGCGCTGGCGTTTGAGTTCCAGCTCCATCGCTTCGCCGACCTCGGGGTCTGCGGTTTCAACAAAACCGATCGTGTTCAGAAGATCACCGTACATACTTCATCTTTCCCTTCTAAAAATAATATGCTCTGCGGTTTATGTGCCGCAGTACTTCACTAAATTATACCCTATTCCATTTAAAATGGCAATAGATGATTTGCAAGCACATAATGGATGGCGTAAAGCAATAACATATGTGCCGGATAGCTGATGTAGAAAAAATATTTGAGCGAAAGCGCGCCGCGCTTGCCGTTATAGAGCAGTACGGGGATCGCGGCGGCGATGGCATACAGCTGTGTCGTGTTGCCGTCCTGCGTATATTGCCCGTAGGTCAGCGCCGCAAACGCCACGGCATCAATACCGCGGTACTTCTGGAACAAATAGAAACAAAGCACCGTTAAAACACCGTAAACGCCATAGCTGAAATGCAGGAAATACGGCAGGATTGTCAAGATCACTGCGCCGATGAACATGAAAATATTGCGGCTTTTCGCGGAAGCATCTAAAAGTTTCATCACAAAAAGCGCCGTTAAAAACGTGAACAGGATATTTTGCCGCTGAAACTCAAGCCATGTACCCTGAAATAAAAGGTCATACGGCACTTCGGAGAGCAAAGCAAAAATACCCATGCGCAATGCGTAGCGGTTAAAATTACGTGTGTGCATGTAGCCCTGCACGAGCAAAAACGCGTAGATCGGCATAGAAAGCCGCCCGATATAGCGCAGCCAGATAAACTGCGGGAAGAAAATCGCCCCGACATGGTCGATGATCATGGTGACGAGTGCGATGAGCTTTAAGGTAAACGCAGACATTCTTTTTCCCCTTTGCGGTTATTTGTCGGTCTTTCAATAAAAATAAATTTACCACCCTTTTCCGGTATTGTCAACCGAATGAAAAAGTTGTAGAATAAACGTAAAGCATTCAGACGGGCTTGCCCGCCGCTTTTTCGGAGGTCTGTATGACAAAAAAGGAACGTGCGCTTCTTGCTGTGGAAGCGCTGAAAAAAGAATATCCCGGCGCGGTATGTTCGCTTGAATATCAGGATCCGCTGCAGCTGCTCATTGCGACGCGACTTTCCGCACAGTGTACGGATGCCCGTGTGAACCTCGTTACACCGGCGCTTTTTGCCCGCTTCCCTACGCTGGAAGCCTTCTGCGAGGGCAGCGAGGAAGAAATTGCGGAGCTCATCCGCTCCTGCGGGTTATATAAAACAAAGGCTCGTGATATTTTTGCTATGTGCCATGTGCTGCGCGATTCGTATAACGGCGTGATTCCGGACACGGTGGATGAGCTGACAAAGCTGCCCGGTGTGGGACGCAAAACCGCAAATCTCGTTGTGGGCGACATTTACAAAAAACCTGCCGTTGTGACGGACACGCACTGCATCCGTATCACGGGACGACTCGGTCTGACCGAAAGCAACGTGCCGCTCAAAGTCGAAAAAGACCTGCGCGCAGTCTTGCCGCCGGAGGAGAGCAACGACTTTTGTCACCGTACCGTTTTACACGGCAGAGCGGTCTGTACAGCGCGTAATCCGAAATGTGCTTTGTGCTGTATGAATTCGTTCTGCAAAAATCCCGTGAACCCGATAGAGTAAATAAAGCTAAAAACGCAGCGTTTTTCCGTTGTGTTTTTCTTGATAAAAGAAAGGAAGCTACTTTTTATGTTCAAGTTTTGTAAGACCCAGCTTTGGGAGTGCTCCCGCACGCTTTCCGACGTTGCGATGGGCAGAAAGCCCGCAGAGACGGTCATTCGCAATGCGCGTCTCGTAAACGTCTGCACGCATGAAATCCTCGACAACATCGATGTTGCAATTTCCTGCGGCCGTATTGCACTTGTCGGCGATGCCGCACACTGCATCGGTGAAAGCACAAAGGTCATCGATGCCGAGGGTCAGCTTATCGCTCCGGGTTTCCTTGACGGTCATATCCACATTGAGTCCTCCATGATGACGCCGATTGAATATGCAAAGGCCGTTATCCCCCATGGCACCGTCGGGATTTATTATGACCCGCACGAAGTCTGCAATGTGCTTGGCCTTAAAGGCGTTGACCTGATGGCGGAAGAGGCGGAAAAGACTCCGCTCAAGGCTATGCTGACGACCCCCTCCTGCGTTCCGGCTGTTCCGGGATTTGAGGATTCCGGCGCGGAGATCACCGCCGCGGATATTGCCTCGGAAATGAAGCACGATTATACCGTTGGTTTAGGCGAAATGATGAACTTCCCGGGCATCACCGCTTCCGCGGAGCCGACGCACAACATCACCGGCGAAACGTTGAAAGCCGGCAAAATCATCACAGGTCACTATTCCATCCCGGAGACGGGGTGCGGCCTCAATGCATACATTGCAAGCGGCGTGCGCTGCTGTCATGAATCCACCCGTGCGGAGGACGCACTCGCAAAAATGCGTCTCGGCATGTATGCCATGCTGCGCGAGGGCTCCGCTTGGCACGATCTGCAGGAGGTCTCCAAGGCCATCACGGAGCACAAAGTGGACAGCCGATTTGCGACCATGATTTCCGACGATACCCACCCGCATACGCTGGTTGCAAACGGTCATCTCGATCACATCGTGCGTCGTGCCGTCTCCTTCGGTATCGATTTTGTCACGGCCATCCAGATGGTCACGCTCAACTGCGCACAATGCTTCCAGATGGATCACGAGCTCGGCTCCATCACCCCGGGCAAGTGCGCGGACATCGTATTTATTGATAACGAAAAAGACATCCGTGTCACCCGCGTGCTCATCGACGGCGACGTTGTTGCAGAAAACGGCAAGCTGACGATTGACCTGCCGAAGTCTGAGCTTCCCGCATGGGCACTCGACACGATGCACGTCGGCGAGACGATCACCCCGGAAACCTTTAAGGTACATACCGATAAGGTTGGCACGGCAACCGTCCGTGCGATCGAGATTATCCCGGTACATGTCGGCGACTATGAGCGTCACGTTGAACTCAAGGTTGAAAACGGCGAATTAAAGAGCGATGTGGAGCAGGATGTTTTGAAGACATTCGTCTTCGAGCGCCACAATAAGACCGGCAAGCACGGCGTTGGCTTTGTCAAGGGATTCCACGTCAAGTGCGGCGCAATGGCTTCCACCGTTGCACACGATGCACACAACCTGCTCGTTGTCGGCACGAATGACGAAGATATGGCACTTGCTGCAAACACACTCATTCAGTGCGGCGGCGGTGAGTGTATTGTGCAGAACGGCAAGGTGCTTGGCTGTGTTCCGCTGCCGTTTGCGGGTCTCATGAACACAAAGTCCGCTGAAGAAATGGACGAGCTCGTCGAGGACCTCGGCAAAGCTTGGGAAACGATCGGCTGCGACATTCAGTCTCCGTTTATGACGATGGCTTTAATCCCTCTCGCCTGCCTGCCGGAACTGCGCCTGACCGACCGCGGTCTTGTAGACTGCACCACCTTCTCTTTTGCAGACCTTGAGGTTGAATAAGACCGTTTGAAAGTAGATTACCTTATTTTAGAATGGGAGGAATTACCAATGATCCATGATTTTGAAACGCTGGTTTCCAGAAAAAACACCGGCTCCGGCAAATGGGACGAGATGACAAAAGAGCATCCGAACCTGCCGGAAAACGTTGCACCGCTTTCCATTGCGGATATGGAGCTGAAAAACCCGCCGGAGATCGTAGAGGGTCTGAAAAAGTACATCGATACGCATATCCTCGGCTATACCGGCCCCACAGAGGAATACTTCGATGCGGTATGCGGCTGGATGAAGCGTCGCAACGACTGGAATATTAAGAAAGAAGAAATTGTTTCTACACACGGCGTCGTAACGGTTCTGGCTGTTTCGGTTCTGGCCTATACCGATCCCGGCGACGGCGTTATCACCATGCCGCCGGTTTATTATCCGTTCAGAATGACCATTGAGCACAATAACAGAAAAAACGTGGAGTGCCCGCTCATCAACACGAACGAGACATACACGATTGACTTTGACCTCTTTGAGAAGCTGTGCGCAGAAGAAAAAAACAAGATGTTTATCTTCTGCAATCCGCACAACCCGGTTGGCCGCGTTTGGACGGAAGACGAAATCGCAAAGCTCGGCGCCATCTGCGCAAAGCACAATGTGATTGTTGTCAGCGACGAGATCCACTCCGACCTCATCATGCCGGGTCATAAGCACGTGGCATTTGCAAACGCCTGCAAGGATGCACTGCCGAAGTATCTTGTTTGCACCGCGCCGAGCAAGACGTTTAACCTTGCGACGCTCCAGACCTCGAATATTGTTATTCCCGATGAAGAACTGAGAACAAAATTCCAGAGTATTTTACAGCAACACTTCACGCCGTCTGCCGGTGCGCTCGGCCTTGAGGCCTGCCGTCTCGGCTACACGGAGTGCGAAGGTTGGCTTGCAGAAGTCATCGACCTTATCTACAAAAACTACAAGAACTTCTGCAAGTTCATCGACGTAAACTGCCCGGGCGTTACATACAGCGATCTGCAGGGCACGTACCTCATGTGGATCGACTGCACGACGTTCGGTCTCGACGATGAAGCGCTCGATAAGCTCCTGCGCAAGCATGATCTTTTCTGCGACGCCGGCACGCTGTTCTCGCAGGGCGGCACCATGCATACACGTGTAAACCTCGCAGGTCCCGAAAAGATGCTCAACGCCGCGATGCAGCGCTTTAAGGACGCGTACGACGAAGCGAAAAACGCGTAAGCTTGCGCCTGAAATTCCGTAATGTATAACAAAAGGCGAACCGCACAACTCCGTGCAGCTCGCCTTTTTGCTATGTTGTTTTACTGAATGCCGAGCGCGTCTTTCGCTAAACGGTCGGCGAGGTCATTGTATTTGTCGCCGGAGTGCCCCTTGACTTTCACAAAGCGGAAACGGATGTGCTTTGCGGCTGCGGCACAGAATTTGCGGTACGCAATGGTGCCGGGCTTTTTTGCTTTCCATTCTCCCGTTGCCCATTTTGCTACACCCTCGTAATCATGGTAGATTGTCACGGAGAGCACATCATGCTCGATGCAGTAGCGCAGAACAGTTTCGGAGCCCTTGATCTCCCCTGCCACGTTGCGCATTTCGGCAAGGTCGGGGTCGGTGAATCTTTCGGAAAAATGCAGCTCTTCGCCGTTTAAAAACAGCACAGCACCGCAGGAAAACTCCTTTGTGCCGATGTGGTAGCTACCGTCTACGTAAGCCACGGCGCCGTCTTCTTCAGGCGCTTCGGTCGAGCTTTCTGCCGGAGTGGCTTTCGTCAGATCGTTTTCACCGCGCATATAGGCTTCGGCTTCTGCAAGCGTTGGAAAGCTTTTGAACGACGCGCCTTTAAAGCCGGTCGTCTGCGCACGGCATTCATCCCACGTTTCAAAAATGCCGGTTTTGCGCCCGGCGCGGACGGCGTAGTATTTTTTTGCCATAAAATGAAATTCCTTTTCGTTTATTCAAAGATCGGGGTGGAAAAATAACGGTCGCCGCTGTCGGGCAGGAGCGCCACGAGCGTTTTTTCTGCATTTTCGGGCATGCGCAGCAGGCGCACGGCTGCGGCAAGCGCCGCGCCGGACGTGACGCCGACGAGGATGCCCTCTGTGCGTGCCAATAATTTTGCCATTTTGTACGCTTCTTCATCCGTGACGGTCAGCACTTCGTCCACAACGGAAGCATCGTAGTTCTTCGGGATGAAGTTTGCGCCGATGCCCTGTAAGCCGTGCGCACCGCTTTTGCCCTGTGTGATGAGCGGTGAAGTCGCCGGTTCCAAACCGACGGTGTGTACCTGTGGCAGATGCTTTTTTAAATAGCGCGCCGTGCCGGTGATAGTGCCGCCGGTGCCGATGCCCGCAACGAAAATGTCGAGTTTGCCGTCTGTCTGTTGTACAAGCTCCGGACCGGTCGTTTCATAATGTGCGGCAGGGTTTGAGGGATTCTCAAACTGTGCGGGGATGAAGCTGCCGGGTGTACTTTTCGCGATCTCATCCGCCTTTTCAATCGCACCGCGCATGCCGTCTTTGCCCGGTGTGAGTACGATTTCCGCGCCGTATACGGAGAGCAGCTTGCGGCGCTCGGCGCTCATGGTTTCCGGCATGGTGAGCACCACGCGGTAGCCGCGCGCCGCTGCAATAGATGCGAGGCCGATGCCCGTGTTGCCGGAGGTTGGCTCTACAATGACCGCGCCGGGCTTCAATTTGCCGGTCTTTTCGGCGTCTTCAATCATTTTCAGTGCCGCACGGTCTTTTACGCTGCCGGCGGGGTTTAAATATTCAAGCTTCAAAAGCGGCGCGTTGGAAATGTTTGCGGCTGCCGCAAAGCGGGACGCACGCAGAAGCGGTGTTTTGCCGATGAGCTCGGTTACAGATGAAGCGATGTGTTCATTTTTCATAAGACAGATCCTCCCTTTCTATATCGATACCATTGTACCCCCGATTTTACGCGCGGTCAAGAGCGCGATTTTTGCAAATCTTTTGCGTTTGTAAGAGTTTCTTAAGTTGTTTATTTTTTGGCTTACCTGTATAATAGAACCATCAGAGAGTCCGCGCCGGGTGTTTTGCGCGGAGGAAAGGACTGACTTTATGACTAAGAAAAAGATTTTCACAATCGCCGGTATTGCCGTCGGCGCTGTGATCGTGATCGGTATTGTAATCTGGCTCATTTTCTTCCGCGGCGGCAGCGTTGCGCCGAGCGACCCAAATGAGATGGTTTATGTGACGAGCGTTGCGGACATCACCGGCACGGGTTCACTTGGTATGACGGCGAAATACTCCGGCGTTGTGGAGCCGGAAAAGACGCTCTCCGTGCAGAAGGACGATACAAAGAAAATCGCAGAGCTGTATGTGACGGTCGGCCAGGAAGTGAAAGTTGGCGATAAGCTATTCAGCTACGATACGGACGACCTGCAAATGCAGCTTGAAGAGGCGCAGTTACAGCTGGAAAGCCTTAAAAACCGCATTTCCACGCTGAACCAGCAGATTGATTCCCTGCAGAAGGAAAAGAACAAAGCGTCTTCCGACGAACAGCTTTCCTATACCCTACAGATTCAGTCTGCGCAGCTTGAAGTGAAATCGACGGAATACGATCAGTCTACGAAGGCGAAAGAGATTGAAAACCTCAAGAAATCGCTTGAAAATACGGATGTCGTGGCAGAAATGACCGGTGTTGTGAAGCAGATCAATAACGGTTCCAACTCCAACACAAGCGGCAGCAATTCTTCAAACGCGTATATTACGATTCTCGCGACGGGTTCTTACCGTGTAAAAGGCACGGCAACGGAGCTGAATATCCATTCCTTGCAGGAGGGCATGAAAATGAAGGTCGTCTCCCGCGTAGACCCGGAGCAGACTTGGACGGGCACCGTGGAGAGCATTGAACGCGAAGCCGCAAACGATAATAACAACAGCGGTATTTCCTACGGTTCCGAAAGCTCGTTTACAAAGGCGACAAAGTATAACTTCTACCTTGTGCTCGATGATTTCAAAGGTCTCATGCTCGGTCAGCACGTTTACGTGGAGCCGGATGAGGCCGAAGACGTGAAGACCGGAATTTGGCTGCCAAGCTACTATATTCTCAACGAAGGCAGCAAAAACTACGTTTGGGCCGTAAACGATAAGAATCGCATCGAAAAGCGTGAAGTGCAGCTCGGCAAGTTTGACGATACCCTTTCCGAATATGAGATTACGTCCGGCGTGACGGCAGATGATCGCTTGGCCGTTGTGGAAGACCGTGTGCACAGCGGCATGTATGCTACGGACGATATTTCCTATAAGAACCAGGGTGACGATTCCAAAGATATGGATGCCGCAAACGGTGACATGAACGATGCCAAAACGGACGATGCAAACGGTATTATGCCCGCAGAAAACGGCAGCGATATGGACGGCAACCCGAACGGCTACAACCCCATGCCCGCAGAAGGTGCCGTAACGGAGTCAGAGGGCGAAACAGACACAGCAGCCGGAGAAGCAAGCACGGCAGATGGCGTGACCACCTATGAAAATGACGGTGCGGCGAGTCTTGGAACCGTTATCGGGGGTGCTACGGCATGATCTTAGAGCTGCACAACATTTATAAAACGTATATCCAAGGCAAAATGGAAGTGCCGGTTCTAAAAGACATTTCGCTTTCTGTGGATGAGGGCGAATATGTCGCCATCATGGGCCCGTCCGGATCCGGCAAAACGACGCTGATGAATATCATCGGCTGCCTTGATCTGCCGACTTCAGGCACGTATGCACTTGCGGGTGAGAATATCATCGGCAGCAGCGAATCGAAGCTTTCGGAAATTCGCCTCAACTCCATCGGCTTCGTGTTCCAGAGCTTTCATCTTTTGCCTCGCCAGAGCGCGGCGGAAAATGTGGCGCTTCCCCTTTTATACGCAGGTGTGCCGAAAAAAGAGCGACGTGCGCGTGCCGTGCGTGCTTTAGAGCGTGTAGGTCTCGGCGACCGTGTGGATTTTAAGCCGAACCAGCTTTCCGGCGGCCAGTGCCAGCGCGTCGCGATCGCCCGCGCCATCGTCAACAATCCGAAAATTCTTTTAGCCGATGAACCGACCGGCGCACTCGACAGCCAGTCCGGCGCGCAAATCATGGAGCTGTTCCAGACGCTCAACGACGAGGGTGTGACCGTTGTGATGATCACGCATGATCTCGATGTGGCAAACCACGCAAAGCGTGTGCTGCATATTCGCGACGGTCAGTTTGCGGAACAACATATCCCCGAGGAAAAGGAGGCGGAAGCATGAATCTGCCGGCAAATTTCCCACTTAAAAAAGTCATTATCACGGTGGTCTCCGTAGTGATCGTGATCGCGCTGATCATCACCGGCGTGACGGTCGCGGTGAACGGCAAGGCGGCAAATGCCACGGTGGATGTGGAGCAGGTTTCAAATATCTCCACACAGTATTGGGGCGACCAGTCCAGCACCTACGGTAATGCTACAAGTGACTTTGTGCAGGAACTTTACCCCGATAAAGAAAAAGCTATTTCTAAGATTTTCGTCAAAGAGGGCGATACCGTCAAGATCGGCGATACGCTTTTGCAGTACGATACGACAAAGCTCCAGCTGACGGTAGAGAGCAAGGCGCTTGAAGAAAAAAAGAAGAAATATGAACTGGAGCAGGCCGAAAAAGAACTTACGAAGCTCCAGAATACGCCCCCGTATGTGGCGCCGGTCATCCCGGAGCCCGAGCCGGAACCCACCCCCACGCCGGTGCCGGAATCGCGGGCAGAACTGTATACGGAGATTACAGAGCACTCGAAGCCGTTTAAAGGTGCCGGTACGGAGGAAGACCCGTATGTCTTTCTTTGCACAGAAGATGCTGTGCTGACGAAGGGCTTTCTTTTGAAGCTGCTCGGCGTGACAGATCCGCGTGCGACCCCGACCCCTACCCCTACCCCGACCCCCACACCGAGCGCAGAGCCTACGGCACAGCCGAGTGAAGTGCCCACGGCGGTGCCGCAGCCGACGGTTACCCCCGAACCGACTGCGGAGCCCACCACAGCGCCGACAGAAGCCCCTACCCCCGCGCCCATAGAACCCACGGAAGCCCCTACTCCCGCGCCTATTGAACCCACGGAAGCGCCAACGGTTTCCGGTATGGCGTGGTTCAAGCAGATGACATTCACAAAAACGAATGAGACCGGCGGCGAAAGCGTACCCACGCCGGAGCCTGATTTCACACTGCCGGACGGCCCGTTTGTCGCACGCTTTGAAGTGCATGAACAGGCTAACGAAAACCTGCCGCTTGTAAAGGGCTGGCAGATGAACGGCGATAAGATTTCCGCAGGCTTCTTTAATGAAGTTATCCGCGAGCCGGATGACATTCAAATGCCGGATCTCTCCGACGCCGACCCGGGCATCAGCTACGACACCGGCGGCTCCATGTATACGGCGGAAGAATTGCAGCAGATGATCGCCGATAAAAAGCAGAAGATTCAAGATTTAAAGCTGAATGTGAAACAGGCGGCGCATGACCTTGAAAAAGCGAAGCTGAATCTTGAAAATGCTACAATAAAATCGACCGTGAACGGCGTTGTGAAGTCGCTCACAGACCTCGATACGGCGATGTCCACAAGCTCCCCGTTCCTCGTGGTTTCGGGCGGCGACGGTTTCTATATAACGGCATCCTTAAACGAATCGCTGCTCGGCAAGGTGCATGTCGGCGACACGGTCACGGCGAGCTCTTGGGAGAATGGACAAATATATGCGGCAGAGATTGTACAGATCTCTGATTTTCCGAATGACAATTCCAATTATTACTATGACGGCTCCTCAAACCCAAACAGCTCTACGTACCAGTTTACAGCGCGCATTGCCGACGCGGACGGCCTGAAAAACGGCATGGGCCTTGATATTACTTTGCAGGCGGCCTCGGATAACGCAAGCAATGCAATATATCTTTTTAAAGCGTATATCCGCAGCGATGACGGCGGCAAGTATGTTTTGAAGGTCGGCGACGATAACCGTGTGCATAAAACGTATATCAAAACCGGCAAGACGATCTACAACCAGTATCTGGAGATCAAGAGCGATACTTTGACGGAAGAAGATTATGTGGCTTTCCCCTACGGCACTTCGGCAATTGATGGTGCCAAGGCGAACGGCATGGAAGAAAACACAGACGAAAATGACGGCATCGACGCAAGGGGACTTGACGCATGATTGAAAATATCAGACTTTCATTTCAGGGAATCTGGTCGCACAAAATGCGCTCGTTCCTGACGATGCTCGGCATCATCATCGGTATCGCCTCTATCATCTCCATCGTGTCCACCATCAAGGGCACGAATGAGCAAATCAAAAAGAACCTCATCGGCTCCGGCACAAACACGGTGCAGATTCAGCTGTATCAGGGCGATTATCAGTACGAAATGCTGTATAACGGCTTGCCGGACGGCATCCCTGTGCGTGACGAGACCACGATGGAAAAAATCAAGTCCGTAAAAAATGTGGAAGATGCGGCGTTCTATACCAGCCGCAGCGACTACAACAACTCCGTTTACTACGGCAACAACAGCATTTCCGGCTCGCAGGTCTTCGGCGTGGATAACAGTTATTTCACGACGAATGGGTTGGTGTTGAAAAGCGGTCGCACCTTTGTGGACAGTGATTTTACGGATTTCCACGCGGCAGCCATCATCGATGCCGATACGGCGGATTCGCTGTTTGACGGCGAAAACCCCATCGGAAAAACGATCGAGATCAGCAGCATTCCGTTTACGGTGGTTGGCATTGTGGATGAAGACAGCAAGTTTGAGCCCGTCATCAACTCCATCGATGAGTATTATACGTATTACTCGAACAGCTCTGCATCCCGTATTTTCGTGCCAAGCTCCATGTGGCCGGCGCTCTATTCGTTCGATGAGCCGCAGAACGTGGCCATTCGCGTTTCCAATACGGAAGCCATGACGGATGCCGGCAAGGCTGTGGCGGAGATCATGAACACGAACGTGACGAACAGCGAGATCAAGTATCAGGCACAGGATCTTTTAAAGCAGGCGCAGGACTTGCAGGATCTCAGCAGCTCCACAAATTCGCAGCTCATCTGGATTGCGAGCATCTCCCTGCTCGTCGGCGGTATCGGCGTTATGAACATCATGCTCGTTTCCGTTACGGAGCGTACGCGAGAGATCGGTCTGAAAAAAGCCATCGGCGCGAAAAAGAGCCGCATTCTGTGGCAGTTCTTAACGGAAGCCGCTGTGCTGACAAGCCTTGGCGGCATTGTGGGCGTGGGTGCCGGTATCGGTCTTGCGGAAATCATATCGCACGTGACGTCTGCTCCGGTTGCCATCAGCGTGCCTTCCATCATTATTGCCGTGGTGTTTTCCATGGTCATCGGCATCATCTTCGGGCTTCTCCCCTCCTTCAAGGCGGCAAACCTGAACCCGATCGATGCTTTGCGGCATGAATAAAACTAAAGATTTATAAAAATGCCCGCCGGGCTTTCCGATCACATCGGTCAGCCCGGCGGGCATTTTTGTGTTTTGAATTACTCTGCTTTGTCCTGCTCTGCGGCCTGAAGAAATACTTCGTGCCATGCGGGAAAATGCTTCTGCATACGGATCGGCTTTAACGCGGATGTTGTGAAGCAGTGCTGCGAAGTGCCGGTGCAACTCAAAAGTCCGGTCTCCTTGCTGTGCCCCTCATACGCCATTTCAAAGCGTACACCGTTGTAGTTTTGAATGCGCAGTGTAAGCACAAGCGTCTCATCAAAGCGAATTGGGTGCTTGTAGCTGCACGAAACACCCAGCACGGGGATCAGAATGCCGTTATCTTCCATTTTTTTGTACGGCAGTCCCATAGCGCGTAGCATCTCCAAGCGGGCTTCCTCAAACCAACGAATGTAATTCGAGTGGTGCACGATGCCCATTTGGTCGGTCTCGTAGTAATTCGCTTTGCGCTCAAAGGTGAACATGGCGCGGCCTCACAGGTGCATTTCGATGAGGTTTGCGTAAAAAGCCTTATCGTGTGCGCCGACTTCGGTGTGGATGGGTGCGCCGTCTTTAAAGAGGATGACGGTCGGGATGCTGGAGATGCCGTATTCGGCGGCGATTTCCTGCGCTTCGTCAACGTCGATCTTCGCGACGACGGCCTTGCCCTCGTATTCATCTGCAACTTCCTCAATGAACGGTGCGATCATTTTGCACGGGCCGCACCATGTTGCAAAAAAGTCTACAAGAACAAGCTTGTTATCGCGGATCAATGCGCCGAAATTTTCAGCTGTGGGATGTACGATTGCCATGGAAACTTCCTCCTTAAAATGATTTGGGATTATACTAAATTTGTTTAAGAAATTTATTCGTAGGGTACGATTTCTGCGGAGAGAATGGTGACGTCTTCAAGCGGCTTATCGTTCGAGTCGGTCTCAACGCCCATGATGCTGCGCACCACGTCCATGCCGTCAAATACCTGTGCGAACACGGTATGTCCGGTACCTGCGGTGGAATATGCACCGTCAAGGTGTGTGTTGCCGCCGTTTGTATCGTAAAGTTCTTTGTAGGCATCCGTTACTTTGTCCATATTGAGCGTGCCGCCGTATATGGAGGTGAACTGTTCCGGTGCAGATTTATAGACCTGATAATACTGGTCGTAGGTATCCCAGTCTATTTTGCCCGGTTCCGTGCAGTTTATAAAAAACTGGCTGCCGTTTGTGTTGGCACCGCTGGTTGCACAAGAGACCGCGCCGGTGATGTTGACGAGGTTTTCGTGAAATTCGTCGTCATAATTCTCGCCCCAAATGCTCTCGCCGCCGGTTCCGTTGCCAAGCGGGTCACCGCCCTGAATCATGAAATCATCGATGACGCGGTGGAAAGTGATGCCGTCATAGTAGCCGGAAAGCGCCAGAGATTTAAAGCTGTACACGGCTTTCGGTGCGGCATCCGGGAAAAAGCGCATGCGAATGGTGCCGTAGTTCGTTGTCAGCACACAAATCTCCTCGCCTTTTTCCGGCATATCGAGCTGATAACCGAGCTTTTCTTTGTCGGCCTTTGCCAAGGGCTTTAAAGTATCTGCCGCAACAACTTTATCCGTAGTGCCGATGACCTTTTCTGCGGCAGAAGAGGTGCTGCCGGAGCAAGCTGTGAGCAGCATGATTACGGTCAACGCCGCACACAGCAGTTTCATTTTCTTCATTTTTTCTGTTTCCTTTCTTTTGCAAAGACATACTTTGCATCTGTATATCTATTTTAATATACACGGTAAAAACATGCAAGCCCTTTTGTTTATCTTCATGAAAAGTTCAGAAACGCATAAATGAAAGTTTAGGTTCATATACTTCGGCGTAGTTAAGGCGCAGCCGAAAGCGTTTTTGCGCGGCACGGCCTTAAAAAGGAGTGAAGTACATGAAATTTTACCCGGAAGGTCATTTGATCGACAAAGCGGAAAACAAAGCCAGTATGCAGACGCCTGCCGCCCTCTCCGACGCAATGCGCGACGGAAAGATCTTAGAGGCGCGCAGTATCATCTGCGACAACGAGCACAACCTCATTGTAGATCTCAAATGTATGCGGGGCATTATCCCGCGTGAAGAAGGCGCGCTCGGCATACGCGAGGGCACCGTGCGGGACATCGCCATCATTTCACGTGTGAATAAGCCCGTGTGCTTTATCATCACGGATTTTATTCGTGATGCGTTCGGCAGGATCACAGCGGTGTTGTCGCGTCGAAAAGCACAGGAGCGCTGCATGGCAGAGTACATAGCAGGGCTTACCTGCGGCGATGTGATCCCGGTGCGTATCACGCATTTGGAGCCGTTCGGTGCGTTTGCGGATATCGGCTGCGGTATTGTTTCCCTACTGCCCATCGATGCCATTTCTGTTTCGCGCATCGACCACCCGAAGGAGCGGTTCACGGTCGGCATGGATATTCGCGCCGTGGTGCGCATGAAGGACGAGAACCGCATCACGCTCAGCCACCGCGAGCTGCTCGGCACGTGGACGGAAAACGCGGAGCGCTTTCGTGTCGGCGAAACGGTCGCAGGTATCGTGCGCAGCGTGGAAAGCTATGGCGTTTTTGTGGAGCTGACCCCAAACCTTGCAGGACTTGCCGAGCTGAAAGAAAACGTCCATGCCGGACAGCAGGCCAGCGTGTTCATCAAAAGTATTCTGCCGAACCGCATGAAGGTGAAGCTCGTGCTTGTGGAATGCTTTGATTACACCTATAAACCCGAGCCGCCTGTATATTTCTTTCAGGGCGACCATATTGATAAGTTCATGTATTCTCCGCCCGAGTGCGCAAAGCACATTGAGACGGTGTTTGCGTGATTTAGGACAGCAAAAGGCGGTCTGCACGGATATTTTTCTACCCGGCAGACCGCCTTTCTATGTGCCTTTAAAGGACACTTGCCTTAACGGGTGTGATTACTTTGCTTCGCTTTCGCTCGACTTTTCGTCGCCGCTCTTCTTTGTCTTGTCTTCAATGACGTACTTACCGTTTTTGAAGTCGCAGACATACGATCCGCCCGCTTTCATGTTGCCCTCGAGCATCTCTTCGGAAATCGGGTCTTCCATCTTGCTGCGGATCGCTCTGCGCAGCGGTCTTGCACCGTAAACCGGGTCAAAACCGGCGTTTGCAACAGCTTCCACAGCAGCCGGGGTGAACTCGACCGCGATGTCCATGTCGCGCAGCTGACCCTTAAGACCCTCGAGCATTTTGCCGGCGATTTTCTGAATGTCGTCGTGCAGGAGCTTACGGAACACAATAATGTCATCGACACGGTTGATGAATTCCGGACGGAACACCTTCTTCAGCTCACCCATGACGAGCTCTTTTGTGCGCTCGAAATCGGCGACTGCGCTGTCTTCTTCCGTCGACTTGTTATCTGCGGTGGCAAAGCCGAGACGCTCTTGCTGCTTCTCTGTAATGAGACGCGCGCCGATGTTGGAGGTCATGATGATGATGGTGTTCTTGAAGCTGACCACCTTGCCCTGCGAATCCGTCAGACGACCGTCATCGAGAATTTGCAGCAGCATGTTAAAGACATCCGGGTGTGCCTTTTCGATCTCATCAAACAGCACAACGGAATACGGCTTGCGGCGCACTGCCTCGGTCAGCTGACCGCCCTCATCAAAGCCTACATATCCCGGAGGCGAACCGACGAGACGAGACACCGTGTGCTTCTCCATGTACTCCGACATATCGAGACGGATCATGGCCTTTTCGTCACCGAACATGGCCTCCGCAAGCGCCTTGCACAGCTCGGTCTTGCCTACGCCGGTCGGGCCGAGGAAAATGAACGAGCCGATGGGGTGATTCTTATCTTTCAGGCCGACTCTGCCGCGGCGGATGGCCTTTGCAATGGCCGTGACGGCTTCGTCCTGACCGATGACACGCTTGTGCAGCGTATCTTCAAGATGCAGCAGGCGCTCGCTTTCTTCCTGCGTCAGCTGTACGACTGGGATGCCGGTCCACATGGCGACGATCTCGGCGATGTCTTCTGCCTTCACGACGCTGTTGCTGCGCTCATTCTTTGCAGCCCATTCGTTCTTCTTCTGCTCCAGCTCATCTGTAAGGTCTTTCTGCTTGTCACGCAACTCGGCCGCGCGCTCGAAGTCCTGCTCGTTGACGGCAGCTGCCTTATCAATCTCGACTTCCTTGATGCGCTTTTCCATCTCCTGCAGGTCTTCCGGCGCAGTGAATGTTCTGAGGCGCACACGGGACGCCGCTTCATCGACGAGGTCGATGGCCTTATCCGGCAGGTAACGGTCTGCAATGTAGCGCGAGGAGAGCTTAACGGCGCTCTCAATGGCTTCATCGGTAATCTGTACTTTATGGTGCGCCTCGTAGCGATCTTTCAGACCTTCAAGGATTTGCACCGCTTCTTCTTCGGTCGGCTCACCGACATGTACCGGCTGGAAACGACGCTCCAATGCGGCGTCTTTTTCAATGTACTTTCTGTACTCGTTGATGGTCGTCGCACCGATGACCTGGAAGTCACCGCGCGCCAGAGCCGGCTTTAAGATATTGGCGGCATCGGCAGAGCCCTCTGCGGAGCCTGCACCAATGATGGTGTGCAGCTCATCGATGAACAAAATGACGTTGCCGTCCTTCTTCACTTCGTCGATGGCGGACTTGATACGCTCTTCAAAATCGCCACGGTACTTAGAGCCTGCGACCATACCGGTAAGATCAAGAGCCACCAGACGCTTGCCTTTCAGCAGCTCCGGCACCTCGCCTTCATGAATCTTCAGCGCCAAGCCTTCCGCAACGGCGGTCTTGCCGACGCCCGGTTCACCGATGAGCACCGGATTATTCTTCGTACGACGAGACAAGATCTGAATGACACGTTCAATCTCGTTATGACGGCCGATGACCGGGTCAATCTTGCCTTCGGCTGCGAGCTTTGTCAGGTCGCGGCCAAACTTTTCAAGTGCACTGCCGCCTTCCTTTTCGCCGTTTTCGTCCTTCGGGTACGCATTGCCGGAAGCTTTATCGACGGTATAACCGTCGGAAAGCGCCGAGGACAACACATTTGCAACGCTCTGCGGGTCAACGCCGAGCATTTGCAGGAAACGCACCGCAAAGCTTTCACCGTCTTCAATGATGGCGATGAGCAGGTGCTCCGTGCCGACATAGTTACTGCCGAGCTTGGAGGCCGCGAGCTTTGCCATCTGCAAAATGCGCTTTGTACGCGGGGTGAAATATGCGGTGGTGAGGTTCGTCGGCGAAGAAGTGCCAATCTTCTCCTGCATCAGGCGTTCGTAATCGTCTGCCGTGATGCCGAGCTTATTCAGCACGTTGAACGCAACGCCGCTGCCCTCTGCAATCAAGCCGTAGAGCACGTGCTCACTGCCGATGTAATTGTGGCCAAGTTCCTCCGCCTTTTCGATGGCGCGGTTCATGGCATTGTTTGCTTTCTCTGTAAAACCTGTGAATCTATACATATAAATCCGTCCTTTCGATCACTGCCGTATCGCAGTTCTCTTTACTGATTTTCTATTATTGAAGCGCTTTGAGGGCTTTGCGCACCTCGTCTGCGCGGAGAATGTCTCTTTGCCCCGCCGAAAGGTTGCTGCCGTGTGCGGCTGCCATGGTGGCCGGCTGTACCGCTACGGTCAGTGTGTGAATATCTTCAAGCGTTATACCGCTTAAAAGCTTTTCTGCAATGCCGAAACGCACATTGGAGATAAGTTTCATATACTCATCGCAGGAAAGCAGCCGTGCGTTTTTCAGCACGCCGGCGGAGCGGCCCACTTTGTCCTGCACATTGATGTTCTTGCTGAGCGAAGCACGCGTTTTGCGCTCTTCGGAAATGAGCTGCATCGTAATGTTCTGCAAGTTTTCCACAGCCTCTTTTTCGCTGAGACCCAGTGTAATCTGGTTTGAAAGCTGATACATGGCGCCGATGACATTGCTGCCTTCTCCGTATGTACCGCGGATCACAAGGCCGAGCTTCGAAAGATTCGTGGAGATTCTGGACATTGCGCCGTTTTCGGTGAGCGCCGGCAGGTGCAGCATCACAGAGGCCCGCATGCCGGTGCCGAGGTTCGTCGGGCACTGGGTGAGGTAGCCGAGCTCGGAATCAAACGCAAAACGCAGCGATTCGTTTAAAAGCGTATCGATGCGGTCTGCCATTTCGGCAGCTTCGCTGAGCGCAAGGCCCTCATGCAGCACTTGAATACGCACGTGGTCTTCTTCGTTCACCATAATAGAGATGCGCTCGTCCTTTGAGATGAGAAATCCGCGTCCCTTTGCGTTTGCGATGAACTCCGGGCTGACGATGTGGCGTTCCACAAGTGACACCGCCTGCTCGTTGCTGAGGTCATCCATCTGCACGAAGTCGAAATCCGATGCGATGGCGCTGTTGCCGCTGAGGATCGCATCGCGTACGCGGCGCTCTACGGCTGCTTTCTGGTCAGGCGTCATGCGGTTTGGGAACGGCATATCTGCAAGGTTTCTCGCCAGACGCACACGCGTGCTGATGACAACGTCACTTTCTTTACCTGCTTTTTCATACCATTTCTTTTCTTCGTTAAGCATGGTTCCCATCTCCTTTCTCCATTTCTTTGATTTCGTCACGCAGCTCAGCTGCATGCTCGAAGTCCTGCTTTTCGATTGCTTCTTTCAGTTCCGCACGTTTCTTTTCAATCGGCGTGGGTTCTTCCACAACGGCAATCTTACCTGCCGGTTCCACAATGCGCAGCGCATTGCTTCCGGGTACTTTGCCCTTGTGCTTTGCTGCACCGTGGATGCGGTGGATAGTCGGCATCAGGCGGTCACGGAACACATTGTAACACTCTGCGCAACCGATCTTGCCGCTTTCTGCAATCTCCTCAAAGGAAGCACCGCATTTCGGGCAGCGTATCGCATTACTGCGCCCGGTCGGCGCACCGATGAAGCTGCCGAGCAGATTGTTAAAATCAAAGTCCATATCATCAAAGTTAAAAAAGCTCTTGTAGCCTTTTGCCCTTGCACATTCCGAGCAAAGGTCATATTCCGCCAACTTGCCGTTGACGATGGTTTTAATGTGGGTCGTTGCCGGATTCTTTCCGCAGTTCTGACACATCATAAGTCATCCCGTCCTTTCAAAATGGCTTTTTATACATTTAGTACGAGCAACATGTTTTTGAAGACCGATGCCCGCAGTTGATCTCGAATTTCTTTTGGCGCCGGTGCAAGTGCCGAATCCGAAAGCCCTGCCATCATCAGGTGAGCGTCGGATTCGGACGCAACGCCCGTTTCCACAAGATTCCGCAGCATGGCGCGCATAGAAGCTGCGTCCAGCTTAGACCCGATGGAATTGACAATGTGCATGATTAAATCGGATTTTGTCATGCTCCGGCGAATGATGCGAATGTAACCGCCGCCGCCTCGCCTGCTCTCTACGATATATCCCTGCTCCGGTGTGAAACGGGACGTGATGACGTAGTTGATTTGGCTCGGTACGCAGCCCAGCGTGTTTGCAAGCTCATTACGCTGGATCTCCGCGATGCCGTTTTCATCATTGAGCATTTGTAAGATGTAATTCGCAACGCTGTCGCTGATTCGCATTTCTGATCGCCTCTTATCCTTTCTTTGTCTTTGACTTTCTTTGACTTTAATTATAAGCAAAACGGATATATTGTCAAGCGTGATTTTAGACGATTTTCAGGAATTACATTAAATTATCTATCTATTTCAAATTATTTCTCAATAATACTAACTGAAACGCATGAATTTAAAAAGTTTTTGAAGTTTTGCTTTGACCATCACACATTTCCCCCACTTTCATATTCTGTACTGTAAACGAAAGGAGGCGTTCAATCATGTGTAACGGTTTTGGCGGAGGTTGCTCTTGGATCATCATTATCATATTGATCCTCTTGTGCTGCGGCGGCTGTGGCTGCGGTAACGATTGCGGCTGCAACAACTGTGGTGGCTGCAACAACGGCTGCGGCGGCTGTGGCTGCTGATCGGTCGATCGCATAATATAAAAGCAAGCCGACTGAGTGAAAGCAGTCGGCTTGCCGTTTTATAAACAACACGTAAAGTGATAAAACTTTACACATTGCCGAGCATATAAAGAAAAGCTGTGCACTCCATTAGAATGCACAGCTTAATTTTAGGACTATGAAAAGTAATTTAACTTTACAGACAGCTCGGGACTTTGTAGCCGTATGTATTCTTCTTATAGTTGCCGTTAGAGGGCGAGGCCTCGGCGTAGTTGCCGTAGGAGAATACCTTAGCTTCTGCAAGGCGTCTGTAATACAGGCCGATGTAGCAGTTGCCGCCTGCCACATGCCAATCCAGCAGATTGCTGCCGAATGTGTAGGCGTCCACATAGTTCAGGTCATGCGTGAGACCGGAGGTGCTGTTGAAAGCAACATCGCCTGCGCGCACCCAACCGCTCTTGCCGCTTGCAGAGACCTTGTACCAGCTTTGCTTCGTGCTTGAGTCGCGGTAATAATCGAGGATATTCACACTTGTGTTGATCTTAAGCGTAGTAATCTGCGTGGAAGAAGCGCTGTGGTCCTGATACATGGGCAGTGTGGAAGCCGTCACCTTACCGCCGTACGGATTGGAAGAAGACAGATCCTGCGGCGGAACAACGGCGTTCATGATGACTGTACGCACGTAGCAGTTGCCGGAGCCGTTCCAGTAGCCTGCGCCGACATTGTAAGAGAAGCTTGCAAGCGCATCAAACTGGCACTGGCTCATCAAAAGGCCGTTGCTCGAGATGAAACGGTTGATCTCTGTGGTGTAAGAGCCGCGGTTGACGGTATCGGCCAGCATGGCCTTTGCTTCCGAGCGGGTCAGGTTATTGTAGAATGTGGTGTTCTTGGAAACAACGTAACCGTAGCCGACGGTCGGGATATTGCCGGCAAGCGTGTCCGGCGAAACCTGTGGGACATAGCCTTCATAAGAGGCGATGTTGTCGAGCATACTGTCACTTACGCGGCGGCTCTCGCCTGTTGTCATATCGGAATCCGTTGTAGAGACGACGAGGATGGTGAACTCTCTGTAATCGGAGGAATAACCGCCGCCGGAAGACGAATACGCACGCACCGTGTAGGTGCCAGGTGTACTGATTGTAGCCGAAGCAGAGAAAATACGGACGTTGTTGTCGCCCTGACTTTCGGAATCGTAGGACGTGGTATCGTAGGTGCCGACGCCATCAATCTCAAAGCGCACGGCGGATTTCTGCGTATCCGTAACCGCCTTCAAATTGAAGGATGCACCGGCTGTGATAATATTCGGTGTTGTGTACGCAAAGCGGACAGCTTCCGGCGCGGAGACCGTGACGGAAACGGTGGCAAGTGCAGTGCCGTTTGCGCTCTTTGCGGTGATCTTGGCTGTGCCCGGCGCAGCGCCGTAAATGAAGAGCTGACCGGAAACACCGGCTTTTGCCGTTGCAACGGAAGCATCGCTGCTCTCCCACGTAACAGAGCCGGAAGCAGAAGCCTGAATGTAGATGGTCTTATACTGTGCGAGATCGACGGAAGAAACGGAGACCGATGCGCTGGACGAAGACGGGTCATATGCTGTGACATATTCTGCCGAGACATAGCCCTCTGCGCCGCCGGTCGTACGCACATGCACCCAGCCGCTCGTTTTGCGGTCAAGCACGTTCAGCACGGTGCCGGTGCTCAAAACAGTGAGTACTTTACAGCTCGTGTTCGGCTCGGAACGCAGGTTGAGGCCGACCGTAACGCGGACGTATTCGCCTGTTGCAGGCGTATTGGAGTTGTTGCCGTTATTGGTGTTATCATCTCCACTGTTACCGGGCTTTACGGAGTTAATATCGCCGGAGGTGATCTTCAAGTACTGCGCGGCAAGGTAGCCCTCTGTGCCGTCGGAAAGCTTCACTTTGTACCAGCTGCTGTTTGTGGCTTCCGTAACGGTAACGGTAACGTTCATATCGATAACTTTGATGATGCCATAGCTTGTGCCGGGGCCTTTGCGCACATTTAAATCGGATGTGGTCTTGGCCTGTACGGTTCCGTTGCTCGGCGCCGGGGTCGGCGTGGGCGTTGCGGAAGGCTTGGCAGAATCAATATTGCCGGAAGTAACTTTCAGATATTCGGAGAACAGATAGCCCTCTGTGCCGTCCGAAAGCTTTACCTTGTACCACTGGCTGTTCGACGCGTCCGTGACCGTAACGGTGGTGCCGGTGCCGATGACCTTGATGACGCCGTAATTCGTACCTGCACCGCGGCGCAGGTTTACGTCTGCGGTGAGCTTAGCCTGCACAGTGCCATCATTGGACGGTGCCTGCGTAGGTGTAGGTGTAGGCGTTGCGGACGACGTGCCGGTGACCTTCAAATACTGTGCAAAGATGTAGCCCGTGGAGCCGTTTGCAAGGCGCACGGCATACCACTGAGAGTTGCTCCTATCTGTGACCGTGACGGTTGTGCCGGAAGCGATAACGCCTTTAGAGCTGTAATTCGTGCCGGGACCGGAACGGAAGTTTACGTATTCCGTCGTTTTCGCGCTTTGCTCGGAACCGCTCGGTGCCTGTGTCGGTGCGGGCGTTGCCGTTGCGGAGGAAGAACTGTTCAGCTTCAAATATTGCGCAAATATGTAGCCTGTAGAGCCGTTCGAGAGGCGCACGGCGTACCACTCGGAATTGCTCGTGTCGGTGACCGTAACGGTGGTGCCCAATGCAATGACGCCTTTAGAACTGTAATTCGTACCGGGGCCGGAACGGAAATTTACGTATTCGGTCGTTTTTGCGGTCTGCTCGGAACCGCTCGGTGCGGGCGTTGCCGTCGCGGAGGAAGAACTGTTCAGCTTCAAATATTGCGCAAATATGTAGCCCGTAGAGCCGTTCGAGAGGCGCACGGCGTACCACTCGGAATTGCTTGTGTCGGTGACCGTAACGGTGGTGCCCAATGCAATGACGCCTTTAGAGCTGTAATTCGTACCGGGGCCGGAACGGAAGTTTACGTATTCGGTCGTTTTTGCGGTCTGCTCGGAACCGTTGGATGGCGCCTGTGTAGGTGCCGCCGTAGCAGACGGCGTATTGCTGCCCGTGAAGCTGATGTATTCGGCAAAAATATAGCCTGTAGAGCCGTTAGAAAGACGCACGGCGTACCACTGGGCGTTGCTCGTGTCGGTGACCGTAACGGTGGTGCCTAATGAAATAACGCCTTTAGAACTGTAATTTGTGCCCGGTCCGGAGCGGAAATTCACATATTCCGTCGTTTTGGCACTGCGTTCTTCCCCGTTGCTTGTGCTGCCGCTGGTAGACATGGAAATATACTCGGCGTAGATATAACCTGTAGAGCCGTTCGAGAGACGCACGGCGTACCACTCGGAATTGCTCGTATCCGTTACCGTGATGGTCGTGCCGGAAGCGATGATCCCCTGCGAGCTGTAATTCGTACCGGGGCCGGAGCGGAAGTTCACGTATTCGGTTGTTTTTGCGGAAACTTCTTCCGCATAGGCCGCAAGCGGCAGCGCAGAAGCCAATAGCAGCGCGGAAAGCAACAGAGCCGTGCCCTTCTTTCGGAGCATTCTTTTTCTGTATTGCATGTGTTTTCACCTATCCTTATCAAGGCATCGACCTGTAGAAGCAAAAGCCGGTTTCTGTCCTGTTGCGGCAGAATATGGTACAGATCGTTTTATACAGTTACAATCATAACACAATGGTTACAAATTTGCAACTATTTTTGCGGTTCAAAAGCCAAAAACAGAAAATAAACCCGCGATTTTCGCTTAAAATACTTAAATATGAAAAATACCGGACCCGCAAAAACGGATCCAGTATCGAATTTCAAGTGAAATTACAGCTTTTCAACGATGGCTTTCGTATCGCGTGCAATGACAAGTTCTTCGTTGGTCGGGACGATGTAAACAGCGACCTTGCTGTCCGGCGCGGAAATTTTCTTCTCCTTGCCGCGAACGCCCTTGTTGGCTTCGTGATCGAACTTGATGCCGAGGTATTCCATGTTGGTGCAGATACGCTCGCGCAGGGTATCCTGGTTCTCGCCAAGACCTGCGGTGAAGACGATTGCGTCTACGCCGTTCAGCGCAGCGACATAGCTGCCGATGAACTTCTGAATCTGATAAACGAGCATCTCATGTGCGAGGTGTGCACGCTCGTCGCCCTCGTCCTCTGCCTTGCAGATGTCGCGGTCATCGCTGGAGATGCCGGAGATACCGAGCAGGCCGGACTTCTTGTTGAAGAGGTCGGAAAGCTGTGCCGGGGTGAGGTTCTCTTTCTCTGCGATGAACGTGACAACGGACGGATCAAGCGTGCCGGTACGGGTACCCATCATGAAGCCGTCAAGCGGGGTGAGACCCATGCTGGTGTCGATGACCTTGCCGTTCTTGATGGCGGTGATGGAGGAACCGTTGCCGATGTGGCAGGTGATAAGCTTCAGATCCTTGATGTCCTTGCCCATGAGCTCTGCAACGCGGTGGCTGACATAGCGGTGGGAGGTGCCGTGGAAGCCATAGCGGCGGATCTTGTACTTCTCATAGTACTCATACGGCACAGCGAACATGTAAGCCTTCTGCGGCATGGTGGAATGGAAAGCCGTATCGAACACGACAACTTCCGGGACTTCCTTGCCGAAAACGCTCATGCAGGCACGAATGCCCTGTACGTGTGCGCTGTTGTGCAGCGGTGCAAGCGGGATGAGGCTTTCGATGCCCTCGATGACCTTTTCGTCAACGAGAACGGACTCGCTGAAGAGCGCGCCGCCCTGAACGATACGGTGGCCGATAGCAGCGACTTCGCTCAGATCCTTAATGACGCCGACTTCACTGTCGAGAAGTGCGTTCTTGACCTGCTCGAACGCTTCGGTGTGGTTCGCCATGCGGATTTCGATCTTCTTCTCTCTGCCGTCTGCCGTCTTGTGGCCGAAAATGCCCATTTCAAGGCCAATCTTCTCGCAGTTGCCCTTTGCAAGCATTTGCTCGTTGTCCATATCGATCAGCTGATACTTAAGTGAGGAGCTGCCGGCGTTGATGACCAGAATTTTCATTTCGTCTTCCCCCTGAATCATGGTTAAATTTGAATTGGATCATCTGTGCAAACGCACAAAAAATAAGCACGACACTTCCAAAATTATAAATAAGGAAACGCGGCTTGTAAATTGATCTTCATTGCTTTATACTTATGATAATACAAAATCATGTAAATTTCAAGGAGTTTCCTATAAAATGATTGGAAAAAACAAGATTTCGGGCGTTGTTTGCGAGTTTAATCCGCTGCATAACGGCCACGCGGCACTGCTCTCCCGCATTTCGGAGGAGTTCGGCAGCGACATTGTCTGTGTGATGAGCGGAAATTTTGTGCAGCGCGGCGAGGCGGCTGTGCTCGATAAGTGGTCGCGCACACGATTGGCACTGCAAAACGGCGCGGCACTCGTGCTGGAGCTGCCCTTGCCGTGGGCTGTGGCAGGCGCAGAAAAATTTGCACTCGGAGGCATTTCGTTATTAAATGCGCTCGGTTGCGTAGATACACTGACGTTTGGCAGCGAAACCGGTGATACCGCTCCCCTCATGCACTGCGCGGAATACTTACACTCCGATGCGTTTAATTCGGATATTCGCCCGGAGGTTGCAAAAGGCGTTTCGTTTGCGGCGGCGCGTACGGAGGCTGTGAAAAAGGCACTCGGCGCAGAAACCGCAGAGCTGCTCACAAAGCCAAATTGCATTTTGGGTATAGAGTATTGCAAGGCAATCTTATCGTTGAATTCTAATATCACGCCGCAGACTGTGCAGCGTATCGCGATTGACCACGACAGCGACAAAGCGCACGGCGCGTTTGCATCGGCGAGCCTGATCCGCAGCAAGAGCGCCGAGGGTGAAGAGATTTCCTCGTATGTCCCGGAAAATACGGCGGTGTGTATTCGTGCGCTGCAAAAGGAAAAGCAGTACCCCGCTTCCCTTTCGTATCTCGACCGTGCGGTACTGGCGGCTGTCTCTGCCATGTCACCCGAAGACCTGCGCCGCGTGCCGGATGTTTCAGAGGGCATTGAAAACCGCATTTTGGCGGCTGCCGAAACGGCGGAAACGTGCACAGGACTGTTTGATGCGGTGAAAACCAAGCGGTACAGTCACGCGCGTATTCGGCGTATTGTTTTAAGCGCGTATTTGAACATCATGAACGATCTGCCCAATTTGCCTCCGTACCTGCGCATTTTAGGTATGACAAGCCGCGGTGCGGAGATTCTGCACAAAGCGAAGCCGATGCTGCCAATCATCGCACGACCTGCGAACGTGAAGAAGCTTTCGCCGGAAGCCAGACGTGTGTTTGCGTTGGAAGTGCGCGCGGATAATCTTTACAGCCTGTGCACAGAGCATCGCCGCCCTGCAAACATGGATTATACAGAAAAACTGATTCGGATATAAACTGAGCTCTGCATTTGGCTTTTGCCGGTCGCAGAGCTCTTCTTTTATACAAAAAGACCGAACCACGCGGGCTCGGCCTTTTGAATGTTCAAATATTCGAATTATTTCTCAAGCGGTGTGACTTCCACAGTCCAACCGAGGGTATCTTCTACCTTACCGGTCTGGATGCCGGTGACGGTGTCGTACAGCTTTTGGCTGAATTCGCCGATGCCGCCGTCCTTGATCTGCATGACTTCGTTCTCGTAACGGAGTGCGCCGACCGGGGAGATAACGGCTGCGGTACCGCTACCCCAGCACTCTTCGAGTGCACCGGTACGGGCCGCCTCAACGAGCTCGTCAACGGAGATTCTTCTCTCTTCGACCGGAAGACCCCAGTGCTTGCAGAGATCAATGCAGGAAGCGCGGGTAACGCCCGGCAAAATACTGCCGTTCAGCATCGGGGTGACAACGGTGCCGTTGATTTTGAAGAAGATGTTCATAGCACCGACTTCTTCGATGTACTTGCGCTCAACACCGTCGAGCCACAGAACCTGAGAGTAACCTTCGTCGTGTGCCTTTACCTGTGCCGCGAGGCTTGCAACGTAGTTGCCGCCGGTCTTTGCTTCGCCGATGCCGCCGCGGACTGCACGTACATAGTCGTCTTCGATCCAAATCTTTACCGGGTCGAGGCCGCTCTCATAGTAAGCGCCGACCGGGGAAAGAATGATAATGAATTTATAGGTGTTCGACGGGCGTACGCCGAGGAACGGATCCGTTGCAATGACGAACGGACGAATATAAAGAGAAGTGCCGGGACGGCTCGGAATCCAATCTGCGTCAACGGCGACGAGCGTCTTGATTGCATTGAGGAAATCATCGGCCGGGATCTCCGGGATGCAAAGTCTTCTGTTGGAGTTGTTTGCACGCTCGATGTTTTTGTTCGGGCGGAACAGACGGATGCGGCCGTCTGCGCACTTATAAGCCTTCATGCCCTCAAACATTTCCTGACCGTAGTGGAAAACCATAGCGGACGGATCAAGGACGATCGGCTGATACGGCATGATCTTCGGATCGTGCCAACCCTGCTCCGGGTTATATTCCATCACATACATGTGATCTGTAAAGATTTTACCGAAACCGAGCTTGCTTTCGTCTGCCGGCTTCGCTTTAGGCGCAGTGGTACGCTCAATCTGGATTTTCTGCATCAAAAAACACTTCTTTCCTGTTTGCTTATACACATTTTAGCACGTATTTGCCTTTTTTGCAAGTTACCGAGGTTTAAATTGCAAAAAAAGCTTCACAAATAACCGTTTGGCTTTGCAAAGCTTTCTGTTCTTTTTGTATAAACGAATGCACCTTTACAGGTGTGCGCGCAGCCCCTTTGGGTAACGATTCTTCAAAACGCCGTTCGATGCTTTGCCAAAGCCCGTTACAATACCGTCTGCGGCGACGGCGGTGTAACCGGAAAGCCCCTCTGCGGGGATTTCTTCGCCGCGCAAAAACGCGAATAAAGCAGGATCGTTCGATGTGAGATGCAGCACGCTGCGGCAGTTTTCCGCACGACTTGCCATGAAAATGCCATGCGCGGGCTCGATGCGGTTCTTTTTTGCCTCGCCGAATTCCACACCGGCGCGCAGAACGGAAAGTCCTGCAATGTCCGGCAGCTCATTTGGCAATAAGATCACACGGTCGCGCACGCGCTGAAATCTGCCCGGTGCATCGGTAAACAGAGATGTGTACAATTCTTCGGCATGCGCCTGCGTTTCTCGGTCGGGTTTAAAGCTAAACGGCGCAAAGCATTCTTCACATGGCGCAACGCGGCGGAAGCGCGCGGCAAAGTGCCCCTCACCCCCGTCCATCGGGAAAATGCGCACAGCGTCTACGCCATAGGCCGGGCGACCGAATGTGACATTCGGCTTTTCGAGCACGAATTCCGGGTGGCTTTCGAGAAATTTCTGCACAACGCCCTCATTTTCTTCCGTGGAGAATGTGCAGGTAGAGTACACCAAAATGCCGCCTTCGCGCACGCACTGTGCGGCGGAGGATAAAATTGCGAGCTGACGTACAGCGCAGGTCTCCACGTGCTCAGGACTCCATTCTTGTACGGCAACAGGATCGCGGCGGAACATGCCTTCGCCGGAGCACGGCGCATCAACGAGCACTTTATCAAAATACCCGCCGAGCTTTTCCGCGAGCATCTCCGGGTATACGCTGGAAACGACTGTATTACGCACGCCCATGCGCTCCAAATTGGAGGATAAAATTGCGGCGCGATTGCGTACAACTTCGTTTGACCACAAAAGCCCGGTGTCGCCGGTCAGCGCGGCAATCTGCGTAGATTTACCGCCCGGTGCGGCGCAGAGGTCGAGCACCTTATCCCCCGGCTCCGGCGCCAAAAGCGTGACGGCCGAAGACGCGGACGGCTCCTGTGAATAAAACGCGCCTGCATGATAGAGCGGCAGCGCCGCCATTTTGGTATCTGTCGGCGCATAAAACGAGAGCGGCGAAAACGGCGTTTGCACCAGTGTAAACGGCAGTGCGCATTCAAGCTGTTCTTTTGTGCATTTTACAGTGTTCAAACGAATGCCGCGTTTGTGCGGTTCATTGTAAGACGCCCGAAACGCCGTATATTCTGCCCCAAGCATATCCTGCATTCGTTTTTCAAAAGCTGCGGGCAATTCCATGGCCGCCCCACCTTTCCTAATTTCATAAATTCGGTACATAAACGCGCGTACCGTGCGCATAATAGCTTTCGGAAGGGGTGAATCACATGGCAAATTCCGAAAACAAGAATTACACAAACAAAAACCAGAAACAAAGCCGCAATAAGAGCGATCGTCAGACAACCGACCGCGTGAATAACGGCACGGAAAATCGCACGGAAAACCGCAGTGAAAAAAGCTGCCGGTAACACAAAAAACCGGAAAAAGCAGGCAGGCGATGCGCTTGTCTGCTTTTTCTATGCGGATTTATTCTTTCGGCTCGCTGACCGGCTTATCGCCCGTCTTGCGAATAGCTTTGATAATCTCGCCGAGCGTGCGGTCGTCGGAGCGCACGGGTTTGAAGCCCTCACCGGCGATTTCACCGGCATCGCCGACGATGACGAACGCATCGGGGTCTTCCTCGCGGATGATCTCGCTGATGCGGAACACCTCAAAGCGACGCACGGCGCAGAAGAGCACCTCGCCGTCCTGCTTCAAATAGCCGCTGCGGGACTTGAGAAACGTCAGGCCGCGGTCCATCTCCTTGATGATGCGGTCGGCAATGACATCGTTTTTACGGGACATAATGAAGAACATTTTGCCGTTGCCCGCATCTGTGCCGTACAGAATTGTATCGATGATTTTTGTCGATACAAAAATGACGATGCACGCGTACACGGCGCTTTCAATGCTCTTATATACGATGGCGGAAAACAGCACGACGCAGCCGTCTACGGCAAGCATCAGCTTGCCCATGGAAAGATGGCGCAGGCGATGATTGAGCAGACGCGCGATCATGTCCGTGCCGCCGGTCGTGGCACCGCGCATAAAGACGAGTGAAAGACCTACGCCCTCACACACGCCGCCGATGAGTGTGATGATGAGTGGGTCACCGTGGTAGACCGGCATGAACAGCGCCACGATGTCGATGCAGGCAGCGTTTAACACGACCGCCAACATCGTTTTGGTGACGAGCTTATAGCCGATCTCAATGATCGCCCAAATGATGATCGGCACGTTAATGAGCAAAATCACGGTGCCGACGGGCGTGCCGAACAGATAGTTCAGCACGATGGCGATACCGCTCACGCCGCCCGGCGCGATGTTGTTCGGCGCGGTAAAGCCGTTCAGGCCGACCGCGTAAATAACGGAACCCGCCGTCATGAAAATCAGGTCAAGCAGGAATTCCTTCACGTTTTTTGCAACTTTATTTTTACGCATGTGCGGTTTCCTCCGTTTCTGCAAATTCAAGGATCTTATCGAAGAAAAGACGCAGGCGCTCCAGCTCGCCTTTAAGGTAAAGATAGCCGAAAACGCATTCAAATGCTGTGGCTGCGTGGTAATCCGCAACGCTGGAGTTTTTCGGCACGTGCGAAACGTGCGCATTGCGTCCGCGCAGGCAGACTTCTTTTTCCTCTTCCGTGAAAAGCGGCATCAGCACTTCACTAAGCACCTTCGCCTGAAACTCGCAACGCACGAACGAAACGGCGCGGCTGTGCAGCTTTTTCACGGGGCAGTTGCCTTTGGAGACGATATATTCGCGCACGAAAAGCTCGTACACGCCGTCACCCACATAAGCGAGCGTTAAGGGGCTTAACTGCTTCGGATCCGATTCCGTTTGATAGAACTTTTCCAAATAGCCACCCTCTTAGTTTACAAAATCAAATTCAAGGTCATACATGCTGACTGTGTCGCCTTCCTGGATGCCCGCCTCACGCAGCGCATCGATAACGCCGGTGTGAATGAGCACACGCTGGAAGTACTGGAGCGACTCGTAATCATCGAAATCGACGGCGGAGATGAGCTTCAAGAGCCAATCGGCCTCGACAAAATACACGTTGTCCTCCACGCGGATATCGACCTTCGCCTTGCTGCTGAATTCTTCGACAGGCTTTACCGGCTCCGGTTCCGGCTCGAAATGCGCGACCGGCGGCAGCGTGGAAAGCATTTCTGCAGTTTTATTCAAAAGTGGGTCAACATCATAGCGGATTGCCGCCATGATTGGAAAGAATTCATAGCCTTGCGCCTCGACAAACTTGCGGAAATCCTCTACCTGCTCGTCGGTCGTCAGGTCGCATTTGTTGCCGGCGACCAGCATGGGACGGTTCGCGAGGTCGGGGTTGAACTTGCGCAGTTCCTCGTTGATGATGCGGAAGTCCTCCTTCGGGTCTCTGCCCTCGCTGCCGGAAACATCGACAATGTGAATGAGCATGCGGCAACGCTCTACATGGCGCAGAAACTGATGACCGAGGCCTACACCCTGCCATGCGCCCTCGATAAGGCCGGGAATATCTGCCATGACAAACGATGGCGCGTTCGGCATATGCACCACGCCGAGCACCGGGGTGATGGTCGTAAAGTGGTAGTTTGCAATGTTCGGCTTTGCTTCGCTCACAACGGAAACAAGCGTAGATTTACCTACGTTTGGGAAGCCTACAAGGCCCACATCGGCGAGCAGCTTGAGTTCAAGCTGAAGCTCAAATGCTTCACCGGGTGTGCCGGGCTTTGCAAAGCGCGGAGTCTGGCGCGTAGGCGACGCAAAATGCGTGTTGCCCCAGCCACCGCGGCCGCCCTTCGCGATAACGACGTCTTCGTCTGTGGACATGTCCGCCATGATGCGGCCGGTCTCCGCATTGCGGATCAGTGTGCCGCGCGGCACGGTAATGACGAGCGGCTGTGCGCTTTTGCCGAAGCAGCGCTTGCCGCGACCGTTTTCGCCGCGCTCTGCTGTGTACTTGCGCTTGTAGCGGAAATCCGCCAGCGTGGAGAGGTTATCGTCCACGCGGAACACGATGTCGCCGCCGCGACCGCCGTCGCCGCCGTCCGGGCCGCCGGAAGCCACATATTTTTCACGGTGAAAAGCCACGGCGCCGTCGCCGCCGTCACCGGCTTTTACCTTGATCTTAGCTATATCGATAAACATAATTCATCATCCTTTCAGCGCCGCGGACGGCTCTGTACAAAATAAAATGGGCTTCTCCGCTTTACCCGAAGAAGCCCGTTTCATCGTATATTCGGGGATACGAAACCGGTATTCCCCCAAGGGTCAAAATTACTGCTCGATCGAGTAAACGCTGACCTTCTTGCGGTCACGGCCCATACGCTCGAAACGAACCTGACCGTCAATGAGCGCGAACAGAGAGTCATCAGAGCCTTTGCCTACGTTCTCGCCCGGATGGATGTGCGTGCCGCGCTGCTTAACAAGAATGTTGCCTGCGAGGACGTGCTGACCATCTGCACGCTTGACACCGAGTCTTTTGGATTCGGAATCACGGCCGTTCTTCGTGGAGCCCATACCTTTTTTATGAGCAAACAACTGGATATTGATCTTAAGCATTTTGTTGCCTTCCTTTCGTTTTATTGTCAGACTTCTGCGTAGCGTACCTGTAAGTTTTCGGGGTACTGCTCCTCTAAACCGAGAAGATGCAGCTTAAATCCCTCAAACAGGCTACGGCATGTCCGTGCATCGGTATCGGAAACCCTAAACAGCATCTCGCCGTCCTCTGCTCGAAGAGAAATCGGTGTGATGTGTAAAATCTCCAGCACGGTGTTCGCCGTCATATACGCCGCAGAAGAAACCGCAGCACAGAGAATGTCTTCTCCTTCCTGTGCCAAACCGGAATGGCCAAGCACGGAAAAACCGAGAAGCGCTCCGTCTGCATTTGCGAAAAAATCCGCACGAATCATACGATCAAATTAGCCCTGAACGGACTCAATCTGAATCTTCGTGTAGGGCTGTCTGTGGCCCATCTTGCGCTTTTCGCCCTTCTTCGGCTTGTAAGTGAGGATCGTAACCTTCTTAGCCTTGCCGTTCTTCAGGACCTTGCCTGTAACGGAAGCGCCCTCAACATACGGGGTGCCGATTTTTGTTCCGTCTTCGCCGCAAATTGCAACGACCGGGAACGTAACTGTCTCGTCTTCATTGGCAGCGAGCTTCTCAACGTAGATCACGTCGCCGTACTGTACCTTGTACTGCTTACCGCCGGTTTCAATAACTGCAAACATTTTTTTCTGCCTGCCTTTTCTGTAATCTCGCTACTCGTAGGCGGACTTCCGTCACTTTTCAGCCCACAGTAAGCGGCTCTATCATATTAACATACACTGACCCTAAAGTCAAGGTATTTCAAAGGGATTTTGTGGTTTTTTCTTCAAGCAGCAACGCAAGCTTGTCGTCCTGCTTTACCGCTTTGATGACGCTCTTGCGGTCTGCGATGCGCACGATCAAAGCGAGGAGAAAATTCAAAAAGGTCAGGAACGCCAGAAACAGGCGGTCACGGCGCTTTTGGCGTTTCAGTTTCTCCGGGTCGCGACGGCCTGCACCGTTACGCTGTGCCTTATTCATGGCTCTTATACGCCTGTTCACAGTACAGACAACGATAGCGGTGCGCTTTTTCATCGCACAGCACGAAGATCTGGTCGAGGTTTTCCTCCGTGCTTGTGATGCAGCGCGGGTTCTTGCACTTTACAACATTTTTGATGCGACGTGGCAGCACGATGTTCTCTTTCTTCACAAGCTCACCGTTTTTAATGGTGCATACGGTGATGTTGTTATCGATAAAGCCGAGCACATCGAAGTTGATGGCGAGGTCGCCTTCAATCTTGATGATATCTTTTCTGCCCAGCTTGCTGCTGCGGGCATTTTTGATGAGTGCCACGCAGCAATCGAGCTTATCGAGCTCCAAAAGCTCGTAGATGCGCATACCCTTGCCTGCCTGAATATGGTCGATCACAATGCCGTTTTGGATACTGTCGATGTTCAGCATACGGTTTCCTCCTCAAAAAGTCCCGGTTCAATGTTCAGAAGCATTAAAATGAGCGCCATGCGGACATATACGCCGTTTTGTGCCTGCACAAAGTACTTTGCGCGCGGGTCGTCGTCCACTTCGACCGCGATCTCGTTGACACGCGGCAGCGGATGCAGCACAATGAGATCCTTCGGCGCAAGCTTCATCTTCTCTGCATCGAGGATGAAGCTGTCTTTTAAGCGGATGTAATCTTCTTCGTTGAAGAAGCGCTCGCGCTGTACGCGGGTCATGTAGAGTACGTCAAGCTCCGGCAGAACCTCGTCCATGGTACGGACTTCTTTATATTCGCAGCCGGAGGGCTTTACGACTTCATCGATGATATAGCTCGGCACATGCAGCTCTTCCGGGGAGATGAACACGAAGCGGATGCCCTCCCAGCGCACAAGCGACTTGATGAGCGAGTGCACGGTGCGGCCAAATTTCAAGTCGCCGCACAGACCGATCGTCAGGTTATTCAGTCTGCCCTTTTCGCGGCGGATGGTGAGCAGGTCGGTGAGCGTCTGCGTCGGGTGCTGGTGGCCGCCGTCACCGGCGTTGATGACCGGCACACGGGCGTACTGTGCTGCTACGCGCGGCGCACCCTCTTTGTTGTGGCGCATGGCGATGATATCCGAATAGCAGGATACCATGCGTACCGTATCGGCAACGCTTTCACCCTTGGAAGCAGAGCTGTTCTGTGCACTTGCAAAGCCCAATACCTTGCCGCCAAGGCGCATCATGGCCGATTCAAAGCTCAGACGCGTGCGGGTACTCGGCTCGTAAAAGAGCGTGGCAAGGATCTTACCTTCACACTTGTGGGCGAATGCGGTGCGGTCGTTTGCAATGCTGTCCGCAAGGTCCAGCAGACGCAGGGTCTCCTCAAAGGAAAGATCCAGCGGGTCTACGAGGTGTCTTAACTCATTCATCTTATCTATGCCTTCCTTTCTTATGTGCGCCGTGTGTTGCGTTTCATACGTGGCGCAAGTAAAAACAGGCTGTAAAAAACCTCCCCGGTAAGCCCGGAGAGGTTTTCAGCATCAATCTTCGTCTTCTTCCTCGGGCTCGTTCCAGTTGTGCCAGACTTGCTGGACATCGTCGTTATCCTCGAGTGCATCAATCAGCTTCTGCATCTTGAGAATCTGATCGGGGTCGGTGAGATCCGTGTAGGTATCCGGGACCATTTCCACTTCTGCGGAAACAAAGGAATAGCCCTTAGCTTCCAGATCATCGCGAACGCCGCTGAAATCGGACGGCTCAGTGTAGATCTCGAATACGTCTTCGTCTGCCTGAAAATCGGAAGCACCGGCCTCCAGTGCATCGCTCATGACGGTATCTTCGTCAAGGCCCTCACGCTCCAGCACGATAACGCCCTTTTCGTTGAACATGAAGGAAACGCAACCGGTGGTGCCGAGGTTGCCGCCGAACTTATCAAAGTAATGACGGACATCGCCCGCGGTACGGTTGCGGTTATCGGTGAGGCATTCCACGATGACGGCAACGCCTGCGGGGCCGTAGCCTTCGTAGGTGATGCTTTCATATGCGTTGGAGTTGCCCTCGCCTGCAGCTTTCTTAATGATGCGCTCAATGTTGTCGTTCGGCACATTGTTCGCCTTAGCCTTCGCAATGACGTCCTTCAGCTTGGAGTTTGCTGCCGGGTCTGCGCTGCCGCCTTCTTTAACGGCAACGGCAAGCTCACGGCCGATCTTTGTGAAGATCTTCGCTCTTGCACCGTCGGTCTTTTCTTTCTTTCTCTTAATATTATTCCACTTGGAATGTCCTGACATTGATGAAAACCTGCCTTTATTCACACAAATTCAAGTTATTATATCACAGCTCGCGCGCGATTTCAATAGCAATTTCCTGTGCCTTCGCGAAAATCGCAGAGTTTTCGCAATCTGCACGGTCTGTGTCCGGCAAAACCACCGTTTTTTTGAGCGTTGTGTTCATAACGGAAAAGCTTTGGCGCAGTGTTTTCTCGCATACCTCCACCGCAAACGGATCATACCGCCCCATGGTGAGCAGCAAAACGGCATCGCGGTGTGTCGCAATCGCCGGGCGGATACCGCGGGCAAATCTTGCTTCAAAATACCGCTGAAAACGGTCGATGACCGCCTTGAGCTGCGCCGGAAACGAGAGGTTATAGACCGGCGTGGCGATGACAAGCAGATCACACGCGCGCAGATCACGGTCGAATTCATCGAGGTCGCGAAACGCGCAGCCGTCTGCTTTTTGGCAATATCCGCAGGCGATACACGGATGAATATTCACTTTGCAAATGTCAAGTGATTTTACTTGCCAGTCTTTCCGGTTCAATCCGTCAAGAAAAGCTTCAAGCAACTTCTTTGTGTGTCCGTCTTTATGCGGCGAAGAAAATATAACGAGCGCGTTTTTCATGTGTTAACCTCCGATTCTGTAAAGTAACCAAACTTTATAAAGCTGAATTGCTTTACGAAAGAATAAAAGAGCGCTGTGAATTTGCGCACAGCGCTCTTTAAAGGATTAACCCTTTACAACAATATTGACGAGCTTGCCCGGAACGTAGATCTCTTTCACGACGTTCTTGCCGTTGATCTCCGCTGCAATGCGGTCTTCCGCCTTTGCAAGTGCAATCGCGTCATCCTTCTGGATATCGGCTGCAACGCACAGTCTTGCGCGAACCTTGCCGTTGACCTGCACAACGATTTCAATGACGTCATCTTTGCACTTCGATTCGTCGTACTTCGGCCAAGGCTGCTCCGTGACCATGCCCTCGCCGAGCTTCATCTCACTCCAAACCTCTTCTGTTACATGCGGTGCAAACGGGTTGAGGAGCATCGTGAAGACGGAGAGCTCTGCTTTATTGATGGAGCCCTTTTCCGCAATAACGTTCATGAGCGCCATCAAAGCTGCAATGGCGGTGTTGAACTTGAGGTTCTCAATGTCATAAGAGACCTTCTTGATGGCTTTGTGGAAAGAATTTTCCATCTCCGGGCGGATCGCTTCGCCGTCGACGAGAATGGACTGCAGGTTCCAATAACGCTCAATGAAGCGGCGGCAGCCCTTGATGCCGGCGTTGCTCCACGGTGCGGCCTTCTCAAAGTCGCCGATGAACATTTCATAGAGACGGAGCGTATCTGCGCCGAACTCGTTTACAACGTCGTCCGGGTTGACAACATTGCCGCGGGACTTACTCATCTTCTCGCCGTTTTCACCAAGGATCATGCCGTGGCTTGTGCGCTTTGCATACGGCTCTGCGGTCGGGACCTGGCCGATATCGTAGAGGAACTTATGCCAGAAACGGCTGTACAGCAGGTGCAGCGTGGTGTGCTCCATGCCGCCGTTATACCAGTCTACCTGATGCCAGTAGTTGAGTGCTTCCTTGGATGCAAAAGATTCATCGTTGTGCGGATCCATATAGCGCAGGAAGTACCAGGAGGAGCCTGCCCACTGCGGCATGGTGTCCGTTTCGCGCATGGCCTTGCCGCCGCACTTCGGGCACGTGGTGTTGACCCAATCGGTCATCTTGGAGAGCGGAGATTCGCCATTATCGGTCGGCTCGTAGGAATCAACCTGCGGCAGAACGAGCGGCAGTTCGCTTTCATCGATCGGCACATAGCCGCACTTCTCGCAGTGTACAATCGGAATCGGCTCGCCCCAGTAGCGCTGGCGTGCGAATACCCAGTCACGGAGCTTATAGTTGACCTTACGGTGGCCGATGCCGGTCTCCTCAAGGTAATCTTTGATGCGGACTTTCGCTTCTTCGACGGTCATGCCGTCCAGAATGCCGGAGTTGACCATGATGCCGGTGTCGCAGTCCGTGAACGCTTCTTTCTGCACATCGCCGCCCTTAACGACTTCGATGATTGGCAGGTTGAACTTCTTTGCGAACTCCCAGTCACGGGTATCGTGTGCCGGAACAGCCATGATGGCGCCGGTACCGTAGGAAACGAGAACGTAGTCGGAAATGAAGATCGGAATGGTGGTACCGGTCAGCGGATTGATGGCCTCAACACCCTCCAAACGCACGCCGGTCTTATCTTTCGCGACCTCGGTGCGCTCAAAGTCGGACTTTTTCGCGGCCTCCGCCTGATACGCGCGGACGGCATCCAGATTCTGCAGCTTATCCGCCCACTTTTCAATGAACGGATGCTCCGGGGAAACGACCATGTACGTTGCGCCGTAAAGTGTATCCGGGCGGGTCGTGTAAACAGTCAGCTTATCGCCTGCGGTCGTGTTGAAATCGACCTCGGCGCCCTCGGAACGGCCAATCCAGTTTTTCTGCTGGGTCTTAACGCGGTCCGGGTAATCGACAAGATCAAGGTCGTCGATGAGGCGTTGTGCGTAAGCGGTGATCTTCAGCATCCACTGGGATTTGACCTTGTGAATAACTTCACTGCCGCAGCGCTCACAAACGCCGTTGACAACCTCTTCGTTTGCCAGAACGCATTTGCAGGAGGTGCACCAGTTGACGGACATCTCTTTTTTGTAGGCCAAACCGTTCTTAAAGAGCTGGAGGAAAATCCACTGCGTCCACTTGTAGTATTTCGGATCAATGGTGCTGATCTCACGGCTCCAGTCGAAGGAGATGCCGAGAGACTGAATCTGCTGCTTAAAGCGCGCAATATTCTTCTTTGTGATCTCTTCCGGGTGCACGTGGTTCTTGATGGCATAATTCTCTGCCGGTAGGCCGAATGCGTCCCAACCAATCGGATAGAGCACATTGTAGCCCTCCATGCGGCGCTTTCTGGAAACAACGTCAAGCGCGGTGTACGGACGCGGGTGGCCGACATGCAGACCCTGACCGGACGGGTACGGGAACTCGATCAGAGCATAATATTTCGGCTTATCCGAAGTATTGGAAGCATGGAAAACACCGGCTTCTTCCCACTTCTTTTGCCACTTCGGTTCAATTTCACTGGGGTTGTACTTGTTCATATTGATTACACTTACCTCTCTGCGCTATATAAAATAACAAAATCAATTCGGTTCAAACGTCATGTTGAGCTTTTCGCCGTCGAGCCACAGGCGATCCAAATCATAAAAACTGCGCGCTTCCGAGGTGAAGATGTGTACGACCACCGTTTCGTAATCGAGCACGACCCAGGAATCGGAGCGATAGCCCTCCACGCGGTCCGGCGCAATGCCGAGCTCTTTCAGCTTAAACTCCAGCTCGTCCGCCAGAGCATGCACATGCGTGCTGCCGGTGCCGTTCGCCAGAACGAAATAATCACCGAGCGAGGAAACGTCCGAAATGCGGATCACATTGATCTGATCGGCTTTTTTCGCATCCAAAATGCCCGCTGCGGTTTTTGCAAGCGTCAATGAATCCATGCTTTTAGCCATTCCTTTCTGCGCGCTGCGCGATTTTTATGCTTCCTTCCGCTTAGTTGCCGTGCCGCAAAGCCCACACCGCGTCATTATATGCGTCTATGGTTTCCGGCACGATGGGCGCGCGGTCTTTTGCGAGCTCCGTAATGGTGAACGCGATGCCCTCCACAATGGCTTTGTCAAGGCTTTTATACGCGGCCTTGCGCATATCCTCTACGCCGGGGTAATTGCGGTCTTTGGAGATGAAATCTGCGATAAAAATGACTTTTTCGAGTAACGTCATGTTTTTTCTGCCCGTGGTGTGGTATCGCACGGCGTTGTAAACATCCTCGTCCTCAATGTGCAGAACATGCTTGATATACACCGCGCCGCTGATGGCATGCCAGAACTTTTTAGCGGAAAGTTCAACGTCACTCATAATTATACCAAAGTCCGCGAGAATTTTCAACTGTTTCTCCGGGGGTGTATCCTTCAAAATATCGTGCAAAAGCCCTGCAAGCTCCGCTTTTTCGGTATCGGCACCGTATTTTTTTGCAAGCTTTACCGCTTCTTCCGAAACATTTAAGGAGTGTTCGAAACGTTTTTGCGTGAGCATGGGCTTGATGATATCGATATATTGCTGTTTTTCTTTCTTATTCATGCGTGTAAAGCCTCTTTTTTTGGATGTATTCCGCGACGCCTGCGGGCACAAGACCGCTTATATCTTCGCCCTGCAGACTTTTTTCGCGCACCATCGTCGATGAGACAGGCAAAAACTCGATGTTCTGCACGGTAAAGCGCAGCTGCGGGAACTTTTCCTTCACTTCTTCCCCGTGCGTGACAAGCGTTTGGAAGCTATCCTTGTCACGCGGTGCGGCACAGATCTCTGCCGCGGCGAAAATACGCTCCGGGTGATACCACTTTTCGACGGTGCAGAACATGTCTTCCCCCATCAGCAAAAAGAGCTCATCGTCGGGATATTGCGCTTTCAGTTCCGTCATGGTGTCTGCCGTGTAGCTTTTGCCCGTGCGCAGCACTTCAATATCCGAGACTGTGACGGGACATTCGGCGATGTCCGCCGCCGCAAGCCTGCACATTTCAATGCGGTCTGCCCCGCTTGCAAGCTGATGTGTCGCTTTGTGCGGCGGCGTGCCCGTCGGAATCAAAATCACGCGGTCAAGCGACAGACGCTTAATAAACTCCCGCACAAGGTGCACATGCGCCGTGTGGATGGGATTGAACGTGCCGCCGTAAATGCCGATGCGCATGGCTTATGCCTTTTTCGCACGCGGCAGGACGATCTTCGGATCCTTTTCGTTGCGTTTATAAAGCGCAAATTTGGAACCGATGACCTGCACGACTTCGCTTTCCGTCTGCTCTGCGAGCGCTTCTGCGGCTTCACGCGGAGAGACCGGCGCAGTCTCCAACACTTTGCCCTTGATGAGTTCACGCTTAAAAATAGCGTCTGCGGCCTGCTTTACGACATCTCCATCGATGCCGCCCTTGCCAATCATCAAAATGGTGTCTTCATTTACGGCGAGCGAGCGGAGATACGCTCTTTGTTTACTGGTCAGCATAATTTATCCCTCTTTATCTTTCAGGTAGTTTTCAAGTTTTTCTGCGAAAATACGCAAGGATTTTCCGCGGTGGCTCACGGCATCCTTTTCTGCTGCCGTCGCTTCGCCGAACGTCTTGCCCGCGCAGCCTTCTTCGGTGCAGATGAAAATGGGGTCATAACCGAAACCGCTTTCGCCGCGGCATTCCTCTGCGATGCGCCCGTAGCAGTAGCCCTCGGCTTCAAGTACGTCGCCGTTCGGGAATACACAGCAGATGGCACTTGTAAAGTGTGCGCCGCGCTTTTCTTCCGGCACGCCCTTGAGCTTTTCGAGTACCGTTGCCTTACGCTTGCCCGGCTCGGCATACCGTGCGGAATACACGCCAGGCTCGCCGTTTAAATAATCGATCGATAAGCCGGAATCGTCCGCGACGCACGGCAGGCCCGTTTCGTCACATGCGGATTTCGCCTTGATATACGCGTTTTCACGGAACGTGGTGCCGGTCTCTTCCGCCTCGGTCAGCTCGGCCGTCTGCACGGTGATGCCAAGCGGCGCCAAAATGCGGCCGAATTCTTCTATTTTATGCGCATTATGCGTTGCAATGATCATGTTCATGCGTTATCCCTCCAAAACTCCGAAATCGCGTGCGGCTTGCTGCCAATGCTCTAAAAGTACGGGGCCGCCCGCTGCAAGCTCTTCTGCGCGCTGCACGCAGAAAAGCGAATAATTCTTGCCGGTGTAAAGCTGTTTTAAAATCGCATGCCCCCACACGCCCGCGCGGGTCAGCAGTCCGCTTTCGCGAATTTCCAGTGCTGCGGCGTCAATATCATACGGCACTTCAAGCAGCGTTTCGTTCCATGTGTTTTCGTCGGAATCGAGCAGCGCCATTTTCGCCGTGACGGTTTGCGTACACTGCACGCCGACCGCGCCGGGATTCACGTACAGCTTGCCCATTGTGTGCGCGCTGCACGGCTGATGCGTGTGACCGCTTAAAAGCACGCGCTCGTCGATTTTTAAAAGCCAGCTTTCAATTTTATAGGAGAACGGGCGCAGCGTGTCGCGCGTTTTTTCCGGTGAGCCGTGGCAAATGCGTATGGGACACTTGCCGTTTGGATCAATTGTCTGCATAAACGGCAATGCGGAGATGAACTCGAGATCCTCCGCCGTAAGCCCCTCGTAGGTGTATAGAAGGGAGCCTGTTGTAGTGCCGTTTGCCCAATCGCTGCCGAAGTTGTGGTGGTTCATCACATATTCTTCGCGGTTGCCGCGCACGAACCAGCAGGGCATTTCCTGCTTTGCGCGGTATATTAGCTTCATGGTCTCGTGCGGGTTTGCACAGTCCGAAATATAATCGCCGAGGAAAATGTACCCATTCGCTTTTTGCTTTTCCGCTTCCTTCAGGCAAGCTTTCAGCGCATGGTGGTTGCTGTGTACATCGGAAAGAACGGCGAGCCTCATGCTTCCGGTCTCCGCTCGAACAGTGCGCGGGCGAAATCCTCCGCGTCAAACGGCTGCAGGTCGTCCACCTGCTCGCCGACGCCGATGAACTTCACAGGCAAACCGAGATCCCGGTGGATTGCCAACACAACGCCGCCCTTTGCGGTGCCGTCGAGCTTTGTGAGCACGATACCCGTGAGCCCTGCGGCTTCTTTGAATTCACGCGCCTGATTGACGGCGTTCTGCCCCGTTGTGGCATCGAGCACAAGTAAAACTTCTTTGCTGCAGTTCGGCAGACCCTTATCGATGATGCGCGAAATTTTGGAAAGCTCGTCCATCAGGTTTTTCTTATTGTGCAGGCGTCCGGCCGTATCACAGATGACCACATCGGCGTGACGTGCCTTTGCCGCGGAGATTGTATCGTACACGACGGCGGCGGGGTCTGCGCCCTCTGCATGCTTGATGATCGGCACGTCTGCGCGCTCTGCCCAGACTTCAAGCTGCTCAATGGCCGCCGCGCGGAACGTATCCGCCGCGCCCAAAATTACCGATTTGCCCTCTTTTTTAAGGCGGGAAGCCAGCTTGCCGATGGTCGTCGTTTTGCCGACGCCGTTCACGCCGATGACAAGGATGACGGATGGCTGCGTATCGAGATGCAACTCGTTGTCGCCGCTGACCATCTCCGTGACGACCTCCTGCAAAAGCGTCATAATCTCGTTCGGGTCTGTGATGCCGCGCTCTTTCACGCGTGCGCGGAGCGTATCGCAGATTTCGGTCGCGGTGTTCATGCCGACGTCCGCCATGACAAGCAGCTCCTCAAGCTCCTCAAACAGATCTTCATCGATCTTTGTGAACGCGTGGAGCATGCTGCTAATCTGCCCGGTGATGCTGTCTCTTGTTTTTTTCAGTCCCGCTTTGATCTTATCAAAAAAGCCCATTCAGGCACCTCTTTTCCGAATTTATGTTGTTATACCCAGTTTTTCCTGCGCTTCGTGTGCGTGCAGTGCCAAGAGTTTCGAAATGCCCTGGTCCTGCATCGTCACGCCGTAGAGCATATCAGCTTCTTCCATCGTGCCGCGGCGGTGCGTGATGACGATGAACTGTGTCTTTTGATTCATGCGGCGCAGGTAATTTGCAAAGCGCACGACATTTACGTCATCCAGCGCAGCTTCAATCTCGTCGAGCATACAGAACGACGGTGGATTCACGCGCATGATCGCAAAGTAAAGCGAAATTGCCACAAGCGCCTTTTCGCCGCCGGAAAGCAGCTCGATGTGCGAGACGATCTTGCCCGGCGGATGCACGCGGATATCAATGCCGGAATGCAGTACATCGCCGCTGTCCGTAAAGCAAAGCTCTGCCGAACCGCCGCCGAACAACTCTTGAAAAATCCGGCTGAAATTCTGATTGATGACGGAAAAGCGCTCTGCAAACTGCGTCTGCATCTGCTTTGTCAAGTTGTCGATGAGCTTTAACAGTTCGGCGCGGGAGCGCTGCACGTCGTCCGTTTGCGTTTTGAGGAAATTGTAGCGCTCCGAAACCTCTTTGTATTCCACAACAGCCGCCACGTTGACGGAGCCGAGCGCTTTGATGCTGTTTTTAAGTTCGGACAACCGCCTTTGCGCCGTGGGCACATCTTCAATCGTGATGTTCATTTCCTCGGCTTCGCGGCGGGTAAGCTCGTATTCTTCCCACAGCTTTTTGAGGATAGCGTCGTATTCACCGCTCTGGTTTTCACGGCGTTCGCGCAGACGAGCAAGTTCAAGGCCAATCGTCTCGCGGCGCGAGGAAGCTTCGCGTTCCTTTTGGCGCAACTCGCTCGTCTGTTGCTCGAGTACCGTGCGCTTTGCGGCGATGGCGCTGACCGTTTGCCGTTTTTCCTTTGCGGTCTCACGCAGATTAGCAGATTCAATTTTTCGGTTTTCAATATCCGCTTCGCGCGCTTTGATCTTCTCGAAGCTTTCCGCAAGTTCTTGATTTAAACTTTCTATACGCGCAGCGCGCTCGGACTGCTGTGCTTTCAGCGTTTGCACAGCATTTTCAAGCGATTCTTTATCTTTTTCGATGGCGAGCCCCGCAAAACGGATTTCCTGCAAATGCTGCAAGGTCTCATCACAACGATGCATTGCGTCCTCGCGGTCGCCGACCATGGATTCCATTTTGCTTCTGGCTGCCTGAATTTTGTCTTCTGTTTCTTCTGTTTTCTGCTGGGCGCTGTCTGCGGTCTGCACAAAACCGCTCAGACGCTTTGCGGCACTTTCTTTTTCGTCGCGCAGAGAAGCAAGGTTCGCGGTTTCCGTCTCCACGTCGCGTGCGGCACGGGCCGCTTCCGTTTTGAAGCGGATCTCATCTTCCCTGTGCTGCGCCAGCACGGCCTTAGCGTTTTCAAGCTCCGCCATGGCCTGCAGCACTTCCTGCTGTGTAGCCTTGTGGCGCTCCAGTGTTTCATTTGCAGCCTGCGCCAGCATTTGTGCGTCTGCGCGAATGCGTGCAATCTCCGCCGAGCGGCTCAAAAGGCCGGAGTTGCGCGCCGCGGAACCGCCGGTGAACGAACCGCCCGCATTGACAATCTGCCCGTCCAAGCTGACGACACGGTAGCGGAACCGAATACGTCGTGCAATCTCCGCCGCGCGGTCAAGGTCTTCTGCAACAACAGTGCGGCCGAGCAGAGAATCACGGATGCCGGCGTACTGCTCATCACAGTGGCAGAGTGTTGAAGCCACGCCCACAAAGCCGGGCATATTCTGCACATCGCGCGCATCGATAACCGTACCGCGCACCGTGGTCAGCGGCAGGAATGTCGCACGGCCGGAATCGCGCTGTTTCAATAAGCGAATAGCCGCTTTCGCCGCATCTTCGGAATCAACGACGACGTTCTGCATGGCGGCGCCGAGCGCGGTCTCCAGTGCCACGGCGTATTCGCGCGGGACTTTTAAAAGCCGTGTAACAGGTCCGTGGATACCACGCAGATTGCCGCGCGTGCTCTCGCGCATGACGGTTTTAACGCTCTGCGTGAAGCCTTCAAGATTGCGTTCAAGGTCTTCCAACAGTCCGGCGCGGCGCTCTTTTTCTTTGGCGTCGAGCATTTGGCGGTCGGCTTCGGCTTTCACGGCTTCGGCGCGTTTTCTGCGCTGCTGCACACGCATTTCATGCCCCTGTACAGTGTTTTCGGCGTTATGAATGTACTCCGCCGTATCGTGCAGCATGGCGTCAAGCTCCTCGCACTCCGTGTGAAGTGCTGCAAGGCGTTCTTCACTTTCGGTGATCGCAGCATCCACTGTTTCAGCGCGGGCGCGAATCTCCTGCATGGAGGATTCCGCCGAGGACTGCTGCACGCGCATTTCGGAAAGTGCAGCGTTCAGTGCCACAAGCTCAGCCGAAACGGCGTCGATCTCACGCGTGGTGCTGTCCGTGCCGGCACGCAGCTCCTCGAGTTGTGCGGTAAAGGCAACGAAATCGGCATGGTTCTGCGCAGCTTCCGCTTCCTTTGCTTTTACCGCCTGTTCTTTTTCTTGAATATCCGCTTCAAGCGTTTGTCCGGTCAGCGCGGCGCTTTCGATCTCGCCGTTTAATCTGCGGATGGTCTGCTGCTCGTGCAGAATATCGTTTTCAAGCACCGAAACTTCTCCCTCTTTACGGGTGGCGAGTTCATCGGCTTCGGAAGCCTTCAAACGTGCTTCTTCCATCTGTGCGGTGCAGCCGTTCGTTTCCGTGAAATTCTGCTCGATTTGCGCGGAAAGCACATTGAGCTCACTTTCGACTTCCTCGTAGCTGTTCTGCGCGGAGGCAATCTTTTCCTCCACCTCGCGCACGATCTTGCCGGAGCGCTCCAGCGTTTCAAGCCACAAACCGATCTCCAGTTCCTTTTTCTCGCTGTCGAGTGCAATAAACTTTTCGGCTTTCTCTGCCTGCTCGCGTAAAGGGCCCACGCGTTCTTCGAGTTCGTTTAAAATATCGTGCAGGCGAACGAGGTTTTCTTCGGCTTTTTCCAAGCGGCGTTCGGCTTCCTCTTTGCGGTAGCGAAAGCGCGAAATGCCGGCGGCTTCTTCAAAAATCTCGCGGCGGTCTTCGCTTTTTGCGGAGACGATGCTATCGATCTTGCCCTGCCCGATGATGGAATAGCCGTCGCGGCCGAGGCCGGTATCCATGAACAGCTCATGCACGTCGCGCAGACGTACGAGCGTTTTGTTAATGCGGTATTCACTTTCGCCGGAGCGGTAAAAACGACGCGTAACGGAAACGGTGTCGCCGTCGTAATTCAACTCGCGGTCGGTGTTATCCATGGTGACGGTCACTTCGCAAAAGCCCTGCGCTTTGCGCTGCGGCGTGCCGCTGAAGATGACGTCCTCCATTTTAGAGCAGCGCAGTGCGCGGGTAGACTGCTCGCCGAGTACCCAACGCATGGCATCGCTGATGTTGCTCTTGCCGCTGCCGTTCGGACCGACGACCGCCGTGATGCCGTTTTCAAATTTTAAAGTCGTTTTATCGGGAAAGGTTTTGAAGCCCTGCAGCTCCAGAGATTTTAAAAGCATCTGTTTACCTGCCTATCGTAGCCTGTATGTGCCGCCGGAAAGCGAAGCATCCGGGCGGATGTGCACGGTGTAGCCGTGCTTAGAGAAATGCTGCAAATTTTCTTTTTTCTGTCCGAGCGCAACGGAAAGCATGCGCGGGTCAACATCGATCGTAACTTCCGAATCGTTTCGGGCTTGAAGCGCTTTAAGGACGTTTTCGCGGAAGATCGCGCTGCGGCACAGCTCCATAAAAGCGGGGTGAAACGGTCCCGCGACACGGTTTTCCATTTCTTCGCTGGCGTGCAGCCCCACACGGATGAGCTTTACACCGCGCTGCTCAATCATCGGGATAAGCTTTGCACAGAGTGAAACGGCATCCTCTAAGGTCTGCGGTGTGTATTTTCCTGCGCGGTACAAATCGCACAGTGGTGTGTTTTCTAAGACGATCGTAGGGTAAATGCGCATGGTGTTCGGCTTTAGAGCCAACAGCCTTTCGACAGTCTTCATCGCCTTTGCGTCACTGTCGCCGGGCAGCCCGGTCATCATCTGCAAGCCGAGCTCAAAGCCGTATGCGCGAATTAACCGCGCAGCGTTTTCCACATCCTTTGCGGTATGCCCCCGACGATTGAGCAGCAACACTTCGCCATCCATCGACTGCGCACCGAGCTCGATTGCCGTTACGCCGTATTGCTTTAATACGGTCAGACGTTCATCATCAATGGCATCCGGCCGCGTAGAGCAGCGGATACCGGCAAAGCCGTATGTTTCGCATGCTGCGTGCGCTGTTTTTAAAAGCGCCAAACGGTAATCGGGGTCGATTGCCGTGAAGCTGCCGCCGAAAAATGCGATCTCGGCGTTCTGCACGCGTTTCCCCATTTGCTTTGCTGCGCTTTGCAGCAGCGCCGCCACTTCTTCGGGCTGCGGCTGATGATTTTCACCTGTAATGCGGTTCTGATTACAGAAGCTGCATTGCTGCGGGCAGCCGTTGTGCGGAATAAAAATTGAGATGTTCGCGTGCTTAATAGCCCATCAGCTCCAGTGCTTCGCGTGCCGCCTGCTGTTCGGCTTCCTTCTTGCTGCGTCCGCCGCCCTTGCCGATGACATTGCTGTTGAGGTGCACCTCTACAGTGAAGTGCTTGTCATGGTCGGGGCCATGCTCGCCGGTAAGGACGTATTCGAGTCGTTCACCGGGGTTCTGCTGAATGATCTCCTGCAGCATCGTCTTGTGGTCTTTAAACGGCCGTTCGCCCGCAGACTGCGCCGCCGGTTCAATGTAGTGCAGTACAAAGCGCTTAGCTTCCTCCAAGTTGCCGGAATCGAGATAGATTGCCGCCGTAATGGATTCGAACACGTCCGCTAAGATGCTTGGACGTTCTCTGCCGCCGCTGTGCTGCTCGCCGTGGCTGAGACGCAGCAGCTCGCCTGCGCCGAAGCTGCGTGTAAACCCGCAAAGCGATTTTTCGCATACGAGCGCCGCTCGCTTCTTTGTCAGCTTACCTTCGGGAATATCCGGGAACGCTTTGCACAGGTATTCCGCCGTGACAAACCCCAAAATGGAATCGCCGAGGAATTCCAGTCGCTCATAACTCTGGTCGCCGCCGCGACTCTCGTTTGCGTAGGAGGAGTGCGTCAGCGCTGTGATGAGCAGGTTGCGGTTCTTAAATTTATATCCGATCTTTTTTTCAAATTCATCCAATGATCTCATAGTTATACCCTTGCTGTCTTGTTATTCGTTCGTGTTTTCCGTTTTCTCGTTTTGTATGGCTGCGGTGATCTCACTTATAATGCCGGACTCGGCGTACTTCACCGTAAGCGCAATGGCGTTTTTCAGCGTGGAAGCCTTGGCGCTGCCATGTACCTTAAAGACCGGCTTCGAGCACCCGAGGATCGGCGCACCGCCGTATTCGTTATAATCAAGCTCTTTTTTCATGGCTTTCATGTCGTTTAAAACCATTGCCGCCGCAAGCTTATTTTTTAGGCTCTTTTTGAAAACGGCCTTGAATTTATTCATCAGCGCCATGGCGACGCCTTCATACATCTTAAGAAGAATATTGCCCGTAAAACCGTCGCACACCACAACATCTGCCGCATCAAACGGAATGTCTCTGGCTTCAATGTTGCCGATGAAATGGACGTCTTTGTTTTCGCTCAGCAGTGCAAACGCCGCGTGCTGCAGTTCGCCGCCTTTGTGCGGCTCCGTGCCGACATTTGCAAGGCCGATGCGCGGCTTTTGAACACCCATGACCTTCTGCATATACACAGAGCCCATCATGCCGAACTGCTCCAGCATTTCGGGGCGGCATTCGTTGTTTGCGCCGCCGTCTGCCAGCATGAAAAAGCCCTCGGATTTCGGCATGAGCGGTGCAAATGCCACGCGCTTGACGCCTTTGATGCGCTTGACGAGCAATGTGGCGCCAACGACGAGTGCGCCGCTGTTGCCGGCGGACGCAAACGCATCGCCCTTGCCCTCTGCCAAAGCGCGCAGGCCGACCGCCATAGAGCTTTGCTTTTTGGCGCGCGTGATCGCTGTGGGCTCATCCTCCATCGTGATGACATCCGGGCAGTCGATGATCTCAAAATCGGAAACGTTAACATTCAGCTTTTCCGCCGCCGCTCTGATCTTCTTTTCGTCGCCGGTTAAAACGATCTGCACATGGAGCTCATCTGCCGCCAGACGGCAGCCTTTTATAATTTCGTCCGGGGCGTTGTCGCCGCCGAATGCGTCGATTATGATCCGCATGTTTTTCCCTCACTTTAATATTCAGCTTCCGGCAAAAGCCGGTTTTGTTCGGGCATTTCGGTTTCTCAAACACGGATTTTCCGCCGATAAACCGCTTTAGACTATAATTCACTCTATTATAGCAAAAAAACAACGCAATTTCAATACCGCGCTCCCCATAAGTTGCACAAAACAAAAAACGTGCGCCAGGCTTTCCCGGTACACGTCTTTTGCTGATTTGGAGGAAAAATTTTGAGTTTTGATTTTTAGAATTTATCCGGCAGGCGGATCTCGCGGCGCACGGCTGTGCCGTCGATCTCGTTAAACCGCACGGCTTCGTTCTTTACGGCCATTGCGGCGGCGATGCCCGCGGCCTCACCCATGGAGCGGCAGGTGGGTTGAATGCGTGCGGCGGACTGCGCACGGAAATCCATACCCGCGCAGCGCCCGGCTGTAAGCACGTTATCGAGCGTTTTCGGGATCATCACCCGGAACGGGACTTCCCAATACTGTTCATCGGCCGGTACGTCATGCTGATATTTGAGTCCCAGCGAAACATCGTCCACGCCGTGCACATCGATGGGATAATGGCTCGCAGCAATGCCGTCCGGGAATTTTCTGTACGTCAGCACATCTTCAATCGTCAGCATGTATTCTGCTTCGATGCGGCGGGATTCACGAAAGCCGACGAGCTGCGCGATGCTTGTGATATACGCATTCTCAAAGCCCGGAATATAGTCGCGTAGGAATTTGCGCAGGCGCATAATGGCTTTTTTGCCCTCAAGCTGCTTTTGCGTCATAAATTCCGCATCCACAACGTTTTCTTTCGTCGTCAGCTCCGGGCAGTTGAAGTTCATGCCGTCCGGGCGGCCGGGAATGCCGAATGCCTGAAAATAGCACGCGTCCTGCTCGGTCAGCACGCCGTTTTCATACGCCTTGCGGATAATGTCTTTCATACCGGGCGTGTTCATAGCAAAGTATTTATATTGGTCGTTGCCGAGGCTGCGCATATACGCGTGGAAACGTTCAAAGTCAATACCCGCCATGTCAAAGCGCAGGGAGACCGGCTGATTCACGCGGTTGTGGTTGCCGGACTGATACGACGCACCGACGAGCTTGATGAGGTCAGCGTCACCGGTGCAGTCAATGAAGCACTTCGCTTTGTATGCCGCAAGGCCGTTCTTATTGTTGACAATCACGTGTGTTATTGTGTGATCTTCGAGCACGGCATCCACGAGCGTGGTGTAATACAGAATATCGCAGTTACTGTCTGCCGCCATGTCTTCCAATGTGATTTGCACCATAACGGGGTCAAAAGAGTTGGCGTCTTCCTCTGTCCCGCCAACGGCGCGCAGGCGCTCTACAAGCTCTGCACTCAGCGGGCAGTGGCCGTCATAATTTTTGATGTGCAGTGACATCAGCGGCAGCACAAGACCGGTGGTGGCCGAGCCGCCGAGCGCGCCAAACTGCTCGATGATGAGCGTACGGCTGCCGCGGCGAGCTGCAGCGATGCCCGCAAAAGCGCCTGCCGTGCCGCCGCCGAGCACGACGGTGTCAAAGGTATCGATGACCGGTATTTTCTTTTCGGGAATATGCAGTGTGTTCATATACATTCCTTTCTTTATGGAGAGGATCCCGCCCTCCGCCGTGCGGGCAGAAGGCGGGATCGCTTTCTTCATATCACAATATCACATTTTTAAGGAGAGGCTGTAAAATTATTCGGAGTAGGACTTATTTGCGTCGTAGAATTCCTGCATAGCAGCTTCGACTTCAAGGCCACCGTTTGCGTCCCAGTCGGCCTGCATCGCTGCAATAGCGGTATCCGGGTCGGTGCCCTCAACGATCGCCTTCAGGAAGGAATCGCCGAATGCCTGATTCAGTGCCGTGACATACTCCTGAACCTTCGGGGAGGTCTTGCCGTAAAGCTCGATGGAGATGAGCGGCTCGTACTCGTCTACGCGAGCGTTCATCGCTTCATAAGCTTCTGCCATTTCCGGAGTCTTTCTCGCTCTGGCCTGCCACATTTTGAAAGAAACGGTCGGGTTGTTGATGCCGGAAAGCTTATCGGAATTCGTATATGCATTGAAGTTCGTTGCATCGTCGCCGGTGAAGATTGGGGCGTAGTTGCCGTCAATCACTTCGTAGGAAACGCCTTCTTCGCCGATGTAGGTTCTGCGATAGTTATCCGGTTCGGAGAGGATGTTGAGCCAGTTGATGGCATGCTCGGGGTTCTTGGAGCTCTGCGAAATACAGGAAACGAAGTTTGCGCCCTTCATGATGTAGTGTGTGGGCTTGGAATTCGCATCTGCCGCAAGGTCCGTCACGAACTCAATTTTGCAATCCGGGTTATTTGTTGCCAGTGCGTTGACCATAGCCGGAATGTCCCAGAACATCAGCGGTGCGCAGGCAACAGCGTTGGCGCTTGCAAATTTTTCTTTGGCGTTATCTGCTGTGTTGATCGGCATATCGTTATCCATGAGGCCTTCTTTGTAGAGCTTCTGCATGTACTCAAGATACGCGGTGATCTGCGGGTGCTTGATTCTGTGCGTGTAGGTGCCGTCGATGTCGTACCATTCCGCCTCGCCCATGCCGAAGCCGGAGAGCAGGACCTGAATGAATGCGCTGGACTTGTTGGAGGTCAGCGGTGCGAAGCCGTACTTCTCTTTTGCAGCCACAAGGAACGCGGTGAAGTCATCGATGTTCGTCGGCAACTCCATGCCGAGCTCTTCCAGCATATCGCTGCGCACGCCGATGCCGCCGGTGAGCATACCGTACGGCTCTTCCTTGGAAGCCAGCATGTTTTCATGCGGAATACCGTTTACAACGCCTTGGTCGTTCGTAACGGACTGCCATGCAAGCTCACTGATGGCACTCGTGATGTTGGATCCGTACTTGTCCAGCATGCCGGAAAGGTCGATCAATGCGTTCTGCTTAGAGAGCTGTGTGTACTGGCTTGGAGAAACTCTGAGCAGGATGTCGTAGTCTGCGCCGCTGGAAATCTCAAGCAGAAGCTTCTGGTCGGCATTATCCGCCGGCAGAGCATACCACTTGGTCTTGTAGCCCGTGAGTTCTTCATCGATCTTCCATGTCGGCTGCTCCTCATAGTTATAAGCCTGATACATGCTGAGGATCTTCAGCTCCGGCTTTTCGCCTGTGAGGATCGGGTCGTCCTCGGTGGCTTCGGATTCGTTGGAAACCGTGCTGCTTTCGGTGCTGCTGTCCGAGGAAGCGGTGCTTGAAGACGACGAGGATGTGGTCGTGCCGCCGCTGCAAGCTGCGAGAGAGAGAATCATAGCAGCTGCGAGCAGTGCGCTCAATACTTTCTTCATGTTGTAACTCCTTTGCTGAATGAATTTTATTCATGCAATAGTCCCCTATTGCTTGATAACGAATTTAATGTTAGCCCTTAACGGAACCGATCGTGATGCCCTTTACGAAATACTTCTGTAAGAACGGGTATACGCAGAGAATCGGAATGGTGGAAACGACGATAGTCGCGGCGCGGATATTCTCGCCGGAAACGTTCATCGCCTGGTTCACATCGCCGAAGTTGCCGGAGGAATCCTGCAAGCTTGTTGCCTGCGTGACAAGGTCGAACATGTACTGCTGCAGAGGCTTTAAGTTTGCATCCGTGATGTACATAACGCCGGCAAAGTAGTTGCTCCAGTAGGCAACGGCGTAATACAGCGTAACGGTGGCGAGCACCGGCGTGGACATGGGCAGTACCACACTGAAGAAAATGCGCATATTCGATGCACCGTCAATGCGGGCGGCCTCTTCAATGACCTCCGGCAACGTTTCAAAGTAGTTTTTGATGAGGAACAGATTAAACGATGAGAACATGCCGGAGAAAATGAGTGCGAAAATGGTGTTCGTCAGGTGCAGCGTGCGGAACAAGATGTAGTTTGGCACCATGCCTGCGCTGAACAGCATAATAAAAACGAAAATGTAAAGGAAGAACTTGCGGCCGATAAGATACGGTTTCGAGAGCGGGTAGGCTGCCATAACGGTAAGCAGCATTGCGCCGATGGTGCCGGTAATCGTGACCGTCACGGTGACAAGGAACGATGTGCCGAACTCCGGCGTGGTTAAGACGTACTTTATGGTACCGGTCTGAAACCCAAGCGGCCAAAAGAGCACCTTGCCCGCAATGACGTTGCCTTCGCTGCTGAATGCTTTTGCCACAAGGTTTAAGATCGGCATCAGCATGATAAGACCGACAAGGATCATAGCGATGAGGTTGACAACATCAAATATAGAGATTTTGTTTTTCTTTTTAGTTGTTTTTGCCATGGCGTTACCAAATCCCCTTTCCTGTTGCTTTTCTGGCAATAAAGTTTGAAGAGAGAACGAGGATCATGGAAATCACGGAGTTGAAGAGGCCCACGGCGGTGCCGGTGCTGAACTCTAACTTGCCGAGACCCATGCGGTAAACATATGTGCCGATAATGTCCGCCACATCGTATACGGTCGGGTTGTAGAACACAAAGATCTGATCAAAGCCGGCATTCATGATGTTGCCGACGCGGATGATGAGCATTAAAACGATGGTCGGCAGCAGGCTTGGCAGCGTAATGTACCAGATCTTCTGCATGCGCGTCGCGCCGTCCACGTCCGCCGCTTCAAAGCACTCCTGATCAAGGCCTGCAATGGCAGCGAAGTAAATGATGGAGCTCCAGCCGATCTCTTTCCACGCGTCCGCAATGACGAGGATGCCGCGGAACTTACCGCTGTCCATCAGAAAGCTGACTGGCTCGAACCCAAGCGACGTGATAACGGAGTTGATGACGCCCGTAGAGCCGAGGAACGAAACGAAAACGCCGTAGATGACGACCCAGGAAAGGAAGTGCGGCAAATAAACGATGAGCTGCAAGCCCTTCTGGAATTTCGTGCTGCGCACTTCGTTTAAAAACACGGCGAAGATGATCGGCAGCGGGAACGTGAAGATGATCTTATATAGGCTGATGATGAGTGTATTCGCAAAAGCCTGCTGGAATTCAGACTTTTTGAACACCTGCTCAAAATACTTGAAGCCGGCCCACGGGCTTTCCAAAATGGAACGGAACGGATCACCCGGTACCTGAAACATGTTGTAGTCTTTGAATGCGATGAGAATGCCAACCATCGGCAGCAGATGAAAGATGAAAACGTAAATGAGCGCCGGAAGCAGCAGCAGATATAGATCGAAGTTTTGCTGCAAATACTTGCGTGCCCCACCCTTCTTTTTCATTTTTGCGTATCCGTCCTTTCCTCCCCGAAGACCTCAAATTCTTTTTCTTCGGTTGATGACACTATTTTACAGCAAAATGCAGCAAAAAGAAATGAATTTTCTTCCTGTTTTTTGTCATTATTTACCGTGCGTTTTTGCGGTTTCGTGCTAAATTGCACTGGGAAAAGGAACCCTTTTCGATACATTTGGAACGGAATATTTTGAATTATATCAAAAATCGTAGTTGTGTGCTAATTTATCGTTGATTTCCGTGACTTCTTCTAAAAAATCCTACTATTTATGCCGCAGTTCTGGAAATTTGCCGTAAATTCTGTTATAATGATGACAGTGTAGCAAGCCATACGTACAAAGATTTTCATTTTGTGCTTGTTTTCGGCATTGGGGAAATGCCCCGGCCGATTCTTTGGGGAGGATTTGGAATGTATAAAATGATCGTTGTGGACGATTCCGAGATGACGCGCCAGGGCATACGCGCTTCCGTAAACTGGGAAGTGATGGACGTGCGCATCGTGGGTGAAGCAGCAGACGGCTTGGAAGCCATGGTGCTCATCCACGATACGGACCCGGATATCATCATTTGCGACATCCGTATGCCGAAGCTTGACGGCATTGCACTCATCAATGAGGTGCTGCCCTCTCACCCATCTCTGCAGGTCATTTTCTTCAGCGGCTATTCTGATAAAGAATACCTCAAAAACGCCATCAAGCTCGAAGCTGTGGATTACCTCTATAAGCCGTTGCAACTGCACGAGCTCATCGGCGCCGTGGAAAAAGCCAAAAAGAAGTGTATGAACAAGAAAGTGCATCTGCCGCAGAACGAAGCCGACCTTGCGCTTTCCCTTTTGCAGTGCAGCGAAAACGAGATCCCGTCCGATCTGCCGCTGGATCTGCATGCGCCGCTCGTGACTGTCATCGTGCAGATGAATACGGCGGGCGAGCACATGGCAGACCGCGCGTACGACAATCAGCTCGACGATCTGCTTTTGGCTTCTCGCCACTACTTGGCGTTCCAAACGGTCGCGGCGCGCATGTTCGATGGTAAATTTGTGATGTCCTGCGCGGGTAAGGGCTATATTCTGCACGCGAATGTTTCGCAGGACTTTTTAAACCGCAAAACGGCGGAGGTGACGCTCAGCCCGTTCTTCACCACGCTCGACAGCGGTCAGGCCGATGTGGTCGTCGGTGTGAGCAATTTGTGTACGGATTTCAAATATCTGCGCGAAGCATATGATGAAGCCCGCGCAGCGGTGCGCGCCGCGTTCCTGCTCGGCTACGGGCGCGTAATCTTTTACAGAGATTTGAGCCAAAAGCCGTTTGTGCCCTCGCAGGATATGCAACGCGAGCTGTACGACCGCATTTTGGCAAATGATTTCACGCAGGCTACAAATTTTCTTAACAGCTATATTGATTCGCTTTCCGTCTGCCGCGAGCAGGATATTCCGCAGATTCGCGAGGCGCTCGCGTCCATCGCATATTGGCTCAGCCGTCAGGGCAAGCGGAATGAGCAGGACGGTAGCCAGTATATTTCGGAGTTCATCCACTTTGCGCCGAGCCTTTCCGTCGTGCACGATTATCTGCTCACACAGCTGCAAAAGCACATCGACAGCATCTCGAACCTCGATAACAAAAGTCGCATCGTGCTCGAAGTGGAGCAGTATATCACGCAAAATTACGATAAGGAACTCTCCATTCGTGAGATCGCCCAGCGCGTCTTCGTAACGCCGAACTACCTTTGCTACCTTTATAAAAAGAACACCAAGCGCACACTGAACCAGTTTATTCTGGATACCAAAATGAAAAAAGCCCGGAAGCTTGTGTGCGAGACGAATATGAAGTTCGGCGAGATCGCCGATGCGCTCGGCTACGCGAACCAGAACTACTTCACGCGTTTGTTCACGAAGTATTTCGGCGAAAGCCCGCGTGCGTACCGCAACAAATACGGCAGCATCTCCTTTTCCGGCACGGAGGGCGAATGATGATGAACCCTTTCTCCTACCTTGCGCTGCGGTATAAAAACTGTTCTATGCACGTGAAGCTCTTTGCGTCGTACTTTCTTCTTATTTTTATTCCCATCATTGCCCTCACAATGTTCGCCACCTACCAGAGCACAAAGATCATCGAAAAGCAATCGATGGAGATCACAGGGCTTTACTTACAGCAAACGGAAAATGAGCTTGAATCTGAGCTTAACCGCCTTGCGACCATATCCTCCTCCGTGGCGCAACTTTCGGATGTGCATGAGGTGTTGGAAAAGCAAGATAGCAACATCAGCTTCAGCGAAGAATACGATGACATGAATGCGTTGTACAAAACAATTGAATCCACGCGCACGCTGTACGGCGTATATCAAATCCGGCTTTATATCAGCGATTCGTTTCGGTATAGCCGCAGTCACTACATTACGTATCCGTTAAGCGAAATTTCCGATGCGGATTGGTATAAACAGCTTTTGGCCGAATACGGCATGCGGACGTTTTTGCCGCCGAGCACATTTCGTCAGCCGCTGTCGAAGCCGCAGGAGGTTCTGTCCGTTGTCACGCTCATTCGCAGTCGCAAGGATATCAACACAGTCCTCGGTGCGGTGCGCGTGGATATTTTGAAAAGCGATGTATTAAACATGCTGCGCCATGGCAACTATACCGAGCCGAGCGCGGCCTATCTTGTAGACGAAAACCTCAATATCATTTGCGGTGCAGACAGCTCTCTGACGCTTTCCGACGAAGAGCTTGCGGCTGATATTCATGAGCTTCAAAAAGAAACGGGTTCATTTTCCGGTGTGCAGGCGCAGAGCGAATCGGTGTTCGGTCTTTCCGCGCCCGTTTTCGACGGCTGCCGCGTATTTACGGTCGCTTCCATGAATAACCTGCTTTCTCCCGTCAAAGATCTGCGCAATCAAATGATTGTGCTGACCATCCTCATCAGCGTAATCGCATTCATTCTCTCCTATGTCTACGCAAAATACAGCACGCGGCGTATCAAAACGCTTGCAAAGCAGGTGCAGCGTGTAGAAAACGGCGATTTAAATGTAAGCTGTATCGTGGACAGCGACGATGAGATCGGCGAGCTGCAAAACAGCTTCAATTTCATGGTGCGGCGCATCAGCGTACTGATTGACGAGCGGTATAACCTCGGCAAAAACCTGAAGGACATGGAGCTGCGCGCTCTGCAGGCCCAGATCAACCCGCATTTTCTCTATAATACACTCGACCTGATCTCTTGGAAAGCGACCGCAAACGGCGATATGGAGACGGTGGACATCGTTGTGAAGCTTGCGCGTTTTTACCGCCTCAGTCTCAGCAACGGCAGTGATTTCCTGCCGCTCAGCGATGAGGCGGAGCACGTGCGACTGTTTGTGGAGCTGACGAATCTGAGTCGCGGCCGCACGGTGGAGCTCATCACGAAAATCGATCCGTCTATTGCAGATTACCCCATCATGAAGCTCATTTTGCAGCCAATCGTGGAAAACAGCCTGTTTCACGGATTATATGAGCTCGATGACCGCCCAGGCGTCATCTGCCTTTCCGCCGAGCGCATCGGCAGCTATGTGCAGATCCGCATACAGGATAACGGCATTGGTATGGATAAAGGCAAACTGGCGGAGATCCTTGCCAAAAAGGATAAGCCCGTCGTAAACACCAGGCGCGGCGGCTACGGCATTGGCAATATTTTGGAGCGCCTGCACATTTATTACGATGATGATTTTATGTTTGAGATCGATTCCGCCATTCTGGTCGGCACCACGGTGACGATCCGCGTCCCCTATTCCCGCAACGATTCCCCGCAGATCCACGCGGAGCGCCCCATCGGCGGCGCAGAGCAAAATTGATGCTTTATATCGATTTTTACTAAAATACTACGCACTGCATATTCACCTCTTGTTTTTTTCGTTTGTCTTCGCTATCTTTAAAGCAGCGCAGCGTTTATCTGCCTGATCTAAAGATGAAAAGAGGTTCAACATGTATACCCTTAGATCCCGTTCCATTCCGCTCAATACCGATTACGACGTGATCGTGGTCGGCGGCGGCCCTTCGGGCTGCACGGCGGCAGCCGCAGCGGCGCGCACCGGCGCAAAAACGCTTTTACTGGAAGCGACCGGCTCGCTCGGCGGCATGGGCACTTCCGGCTTGGTCCCCGCATGGTGCCCGTTTTCGGATAAAGAGAGAATCATTTACCGCGGGCTTGCCGAGACCGTTTTTGAGCGCTCGAAGGCACTTTCTCCGCACGTGGCGCCGACCGACGTTGACTGGGTGCCGATTGACCCGGAGGGGCTGAAACGCATCTATGACGACCTGATGCAGGAATACGGCGTTACGGTGCTGTTCAACACATTTCTCTGCGACGTGGATGCCGAAAACGGCGAAGTGCACGCCATTGTAACGGCGAACAAAGCCGGGTTCACGGCATACAGCGCCAAAACGTATATCGACTGCACCGGCGACGGCGACCTTGCCGTATGGGCGGGCGCAAGGTACGAGTTTGAAGAAGACGGCGAGCCGATGCCCTCCACCTTGTGTTTTATTTTGTCCAATGTAGACTTGTATGCCTACTTATATCACCCGAAATACGGGCACAGAAATGGCGGCATACACTCAAACAACAAAAAAAGCTTTACACACCTGCTGCCGAACGACGACCGTTTCCCGGAAATCTTAGACACGCACCTGTGCAACAACATCATCGGCCCGAATACGGTCGGCTTTAACGCCGGGCACTTGTTCGGACTTGATTCTACCGACCCGAAATCAGTCTCTGAAGCGATGATGCGCGGCAGACGCATTGCAAAGCAGTACCGCGATGCCCTCGCAGCTTATTTCCCGGAGGCCTTCGGCAACGCGTACCTTGTTGCCACTGCGCCCGTGATGGGCGTGCGCGAAAGCCGACGCATCGTCGGCGATTACAAGCTGACCGTGGAGGATTACGTTACGAAAGCCGATTTTCCGGACGAGATCTGCCGCAACAGCTATTATCTCGACGTGCACTATACGCTCGAAGAAGCGAAGCTTGCAGCCGTCGGCAAGATCGACAGTGAAAAGCATGATGCCCGCTACGGCCCGGGCGAGTCGCACGGCATTCCCTACCGCGCTTTGCTGCCGCAGGGCGTGAAAAACGTGATCGTCGCCGGGCGTTCTATTTCGTGCGATAAGCGCATTCAGGGCTCTGTGCGTGTGATGCCCGTGTGCCTCACAATGGGCGAAGCCGCAGGTGTGGCAGCCGCGTTCGCCGCAAATGCAAACGGCGACGTACATGCGGTCGATACAGATAAATTGAGAGAAACGCTGCGCGAAAACGGCGCGTATTTTCACTAAAACACAACGGAGGAGTTTAACATGAAATATGATGTGATCGTAGTCGGCGGCGGTTTTGCCGGCACCGCAGCAGCGGTCTCCGCTGCAAGAGAAGGCGCAAAGGTGCTGCTTTTGGAGAAAAGCGGATTTCTCGGCGGTGCAGCCGGAAATTGCTACGTCAACCCCTTTATGGGCTACACAACGAAAATCGACGGCAAAACGACGCTGCTTTCCGACGGCATTTTTACCGAGATTCTGGATCGTCTCGAAAAAAAGGGCGGACTGATGCCGAACCGCGTGACGTTCAGCGAAGAAGTTTTAAAGCTCGTTTTTGACGAGATGACCGAAGAGAGCGGCGTAGATGTGCTGTTCCACGCCTACCTGCTGCGTGCCGAGCGCGATTGTGACCGCATTAAGTCCGTGACGATCATGGGCAAGGGCGGCGAAATGACCTTTGAGGCCGACTATTTCATCGATGCCACGGGCGACGCCGATCTGACGGCATGTGCCGGTGCACCATACCGCATCGGTCGAGAGGATGACAATCTTTGCCAGCCGATGACGCTGTGCTTCCGCATGTCCGGCGTAGACGTTGACCTCGCGTTCAAAAACACGGAGAAGATCAACGCGCTTTACAGAAAATTCCGTGAGGACGGCAAAATCAAAAACCCGCGCGAAGACGTGCTGAAATTCAAATATGTCGCAGACGGCGTACTGCACCTCAACTCTACGCGCATTGTGAAGCGATCGCCGTTCGATCTTTATGACTTAAGCTTTGCCGAGCGCGAAGCCCGCCGCCAAATGTTCGAGCTTTACACGTTCCTCAAAGAAAACTGCGAGGGGTTTGAAAACAGCACGCTGCTGTCCTCCGCTCCGGAGATTGGCGTGCGCGAAAGCCGTATGATTGACGGTGTGTACACGCTGACGGTCACGGATCTCAAGGATTGCGTACATTTTGAAGACGGTATTGCGGCGTGTAACTATGATATTGACATTCACAACCCGGAGGGCACCGGCACGAGCCATTATTACTTCAAAGAGGGCACGTACTACACCATTCCCTATCGAAGCCTGATGCCGAAGAACATCAAAAACCTGCTTGCAGCCGGCCGCTGCATTTCCGGCAGTCACGAGGCACAGGCATCATTCCGTATTATGCCCACGTGTTGCAGCACGGGTGAAGCCGCCGGTGTTGCGGCTGCCGTTGCCGCGCAGGAACACACCGATTTCCCGGAAACGGACGTGAAGAAAATTCAAGCATTGCTGCGTAAACACCACGCGTTTATCGGCGAGTAAAATCTGAAAATACAGCGAAAAACCCTCGACATCTGAAATGTGCTTCAGCTTGTCGGGGGTTTTCTATCGTTCGTCCCTTATGCGTTTTTCAGTGTTTCGGCAAGGTCTTCAAGCGCGCGAGCGGAAAGCGCGGCGTAGCGCTCTTTTTTGTCACGAATGTGCGGCTCAATGACGGGCAGAATTCCGAAGTTCGCACCCATCGGCTGGAAATCTTTCGAGGGGCTGTGCGCGGCGTGCTCCGCAAGTGAGCCCATCATGGTAGTGATGGGCAGAATGAGCGGCGCTTTGCCCTCTAAACGGCGCACGGCGTTGCGTCCCGCAAGCAAGCCGGACGACGCCGATTCCATATAGCCCTCCACGCCGGTCATCTGCCCCGCAAAGAACAGCTCCGGGCGCGTGCGCATGGAGAAATCCGCGTTCAAAAGCTTCGGCGAATCGAGGAACGTGTTGCGGTGCATCACGCCGTAGCGCATGTACTCGGCGTTTTTCAGGCCGGGAATCATACCGAACACGCGCTTTTGCTCGGGAAATTTCAAGTTTGTCTGGAATCCTACAAGATTGAACAGCGTTTTTTCTGCGTTTTCGGTGCGCAGCTGCACCACGGCCCACGGGCGGTGACCCGTGCGGGGGTCGCGTAAGCCGACCGGCTTCAACGGACCGAAGCGAATCGTATCGTGTCCGCGCTGTGCCATGACTTCAATGGGCATGCAGCCCTCGTAGACCTTCGGGTTCATCACGTCAAAATCGTGAATGGGCGCGCGCTCCGCGGTGATAAGCGCTTCATAAAACGCATCGTACTCCTCTTTGTTCATCGGGCAGTTGATGTAATCGTCGTCGCCCTTATCGTAGCGGGAGGCCGTGAAGCAGTGCTCCATATCAAGGCTTTCGCGCGTGACGATCGGTGCGGCGGCATCGAAAAAGCTGAGCGCACCGCCGCATAAGTTCGTGATCTGTTCGGCAAGCGTGTCACTCGTCAGCGGGCCGCTTGCAATAACGGTCACGCCCTCTGCGGGAATTTCCGTCACTTCGCCGTGCATGACTTCGATGTTCGGATGCTCCGTAATCGCTTTTGTGACGAGCTCTGAAAAGCGGTCACGGTCAACGGCGAGCGCGCCGCCTGCGGGCACGGCGGTTTTATCCGCACAGGCAACGAGCAGAGAATCCATGCGGCGCATTTCCTCTTTCAAAAGCCCGGCGGCGCTGTCGATGCGCGCAGCCTTCAAAGAATTCGAGCAGATGAGCTCCGCAAACCCGGCGCTTTTATGCGCGGGCGAAAACTTCTGTGGCTTCATCTCAAAAAGGCGCACAGGATACCCCGCCTGCGCAATCTGCCACGCCGCTTCGGAGCCGGCAAGACCCGCGCCGATGACGGTGACGGTCTGCTTATTCTCCATCTTTCTCCCCCGCGTCGTCCTTATTGAACGTGTAAGTGCAGCCCGGCGTTACGCAGTAGAGCGTCTGGGCTTTGTCTTTTTTCTTTAAGAGCACCTTACCGCAGACCGGGCAGGTCTTGTCGGACGGCGCGTCCCAAGAGACGAAATCGCACTTCGGGTAGTTGTCGCAGCCGTAGAACACGCGGCCGCGCTTCGATTTTTTCTCGATGATCTTGCCGCCGCACTTCGGGCACTTTGCACCCGTATCGTTGACGATTTTCTGCACGGTCTTGCACTCCGGGTAGCCGGAGCAGGCGATAAACTTGCCGTAGCGGCCGAATTTGACGACCATCGGCTTTCCGCAGTTCGGGCAGACGAGGTCAGTCTTGTCTTCTTCAAGCTGAATCTTCACGCCGTCCATTTCAGTCTTCGCCTTTTTGAGCGTCTTCTCAAAGTCGTCATAGAAATCGTGCAGCGTGTGCACCCAGTCTTCCTGACCGCTCTGTACTTCGTCAAGCTCTTTTTCAACGGCGGCGGTGAACTTGATATTCACAATGTCCGGGAAACGCTCTTTCATCAGCTTTGTAATGACTTCGCCAAGCTCGGTGGGCTTAAAGGACTTACCCTCGCGCGTGACGTATTCGCGGCTCGTGATGGTTGTGATGGTCGCAGCATACGTGGACGGGCGGCCGATGCCGTTTTCCTCCAGCGTCTTGATGAGCGAGGCTTCTGTAAAGCGTGCGGGCGGCTGTGTAAAATGCTGCGTGCCCTTGAGGTCACGGACTTTCAGGGACATGCCTGCTTCAAGCTTCGGCAGGTCTTTGCCCTTTTCTTCTTCTACGTCGCGGCCCTCTTCGTAGAGCACGGTGTAGCCGTCAAACGCGACGTTGTAGCCGCTTGCTTTAAAAATATAATCGCCTGCGGTGATGACCGCCTGCGTGGTGTTCAAAACACAATTAGCCATCTGGCACGCGACAAAGCGCTCCCAAATGAGCTTATAAAGCTTGTACTGGTCTTTTGTAAGGGAAGATTCCACGTCCTTCGGTGTGAGTGCAACGGAGGTCGGGCGAATGGCCTCGTGACCGTCCTGTGCGTTGGCACGCGCCTTATAATGGCGTGGCTTAGAAGGCAAATACTGCTTGCCCCAGCGCTCGCCGATGAATTGCACAGCCTCCTGCACGGCGTCTTCGGAAATGCGCAGAGAGTCGGTACGCATATAAGTGATGAGACCCACGGCACCCATGCCCTCAATGTCCACGCCTTCGTAAAGCTCCTGCGCGGCTTTCATCGTGCGCTTCGCCTGAAAGCCCAGCTTGCGTGAAGCTTCCTGCTGCAAGGTGGACGTGATGAACGGCGGTGCAGGCTGCTTGTTCTTCTTGCCTTTTTTGACGGACTCCACCATGAACGCGGCGGATTCGAGGTCGGCAAGGATTTTATCGGACTGCTCTTTGTTCGTGATTTTAATCTCGCCGTTTTTATCGCCGTAGAACGATGCGCCGAAAATGCTGCGGGAGCCCTCGGCGGTCAGGCGTGCGTCGATAGACCAGTATTCTTCGGGCTTAAACTTGCGGATCTCTTCCTCGCGATCCACGATGATGCGCAGTGCAACGGACTGCACACGGCCTGCGGAAAGACCGCGGCGAATCGTTTTTGCGAGGAACGGGCTGAGCGAATAGCCCACAAGGCGGTCGAGTATGCGGCGCGCCTGCTGGGCATTCACAAGGTTCTGGTCGATGGAACGCGGGTGCGCCATGCCCTCCGTGATGCCGGTTTTCGTAATCTCGTTGAACGTGACACGGTTGTGGTAATCCTCATCAAGGCCGAGGATATACGCAAGGTGCCAGGAGATTGCTTCGCCTTCGCGGTCGGGGTCGGTCGCGAGATACACGGTATCGGCCTCTTCGGCCGCTTCCTTCAGTTCGGAAACAAGCTTCTCCTTTCCCTTGATGATGGCGTATTTCGGCTTGAAATCGTTTTTCACATCCACGCACAGGCGCGCCTTCGGCAGGTCGCGCACATGGCCCATGGAAGCGATGACTTCATAGTCGCCGCCCAGATATTTCTTGATCGTTTTCGCCTTGGCAGGCGACTCAACGATAACGAGTTTCGACATGGTTTTCTATCTCCTATTCTGTATCTATTTAAACCGCACAGCGAATGTGCGAGTGGAAGGATCATGGATTAGGTGCATTTGAAAACAAAGAAAATGCGAAACGGACAAGCTTCCGATTTTTCAAATACACCTTAGTATAGCGTACTTTTACGCCTTTGTAAACCTCTGGCCGGGATAAGTTTTGATGAGGCCGAAAAGCTCGAGCTCCGTGAGTGCCGCCAAAATTTTCCCCGTGGACATGCCCAGTTCAAGCTCCAGCTCGGAAGCGTGCTTGGGGGTATCGTTCAGTGCAGCGTAAACGACTTTTGCATCTTCAGAAACGTTTTGCAAAAGGTTGTTTTCGGGCGCAGGGATCGGCTCGGCAGGCTTCTTCTCTGCTATTTCGGGCTCCTTTTCTGCATCGGAAAGCGACGCAATCTTCGGGCGAACGCGGGAGCCATGGGAGATATTTTCCGCTGTGCGGGCAAGCTGTTCTATACGCTCCTGTCTGCGGCGAGAAGCAAAGGGCTTTAAAACATCCTCTGCAGTGTAAATGCGCGCTGCACCGTCCTCTTCCAGTGCGATACAGCCGGAAAACGCTTTCTCGTCTTCGCCAATGAATACGAAAACCTCGCGATTCTGCTCTAAAGCATGCTTTGCGGTGATGAGTGCGCCGCTCTTTTTTGGCGCTTCCGCAATGAGCACGCCGTGCGCCATGCCGGAGATCAGCCGGTTGCGCACCTGAAACGCACCACGCTGTACAGGCGTGTGCATGGGATATTCCGTGACAAGTGCACCGCCGAAATCGACGATCTCGCGGCGCAAAATGGCGTTGTCCATAAGATACGGATATTCGAGCCCGCACGGCAAAATTGCGATTGTCTTGCCGCGGCCGTTCAGTGCACCCTTGTGTGCCTCGGAATCGATGCCGAGTGCGCCGCCGCTGATAACAACGGCGTTTTTGAGCGCAAGCCCGTAGGCGATCTCTCTTGCGGCATTGAGCCCGTTTTGACTGGCTTTCCGCGTGCCCACAATGCTGATGGAAACGGCATCGGAAAGGATGCTCAAATCGCCCTGCACATATAAAACGGCGGGCGGATTGTAGATTTCTTTCAGCAATGCAGGGTAGTCTTCGTCATCGGGCGTGATGACCTTTTGACCGAGCTTCAAATAATACTCGAGCGCTGCGGCGGCCTGTTCCGCGCCGTAGGCATTGAGCGCGGCAAGCTCTTTATCCGAAACGAACGAAAAGGAGCTCCACAGTCGTGTGCCGCCCTGATACAGCTTTTCGGCACTGCCTATGCGGCGCACGAGCTGCACAGGTTTCGGGCTGCCTGCGCCGAACGCGTTTTGCAGCCAGATCCAGTATACGCGGTTATCCATGGCTTGTGCCTCCTGCCCCGTTGCGCTCCATTTCCCACAGCACAATGGCGGCTGCGGTGGAGGCGTTGAACGATTCCGCTCTGCCGCGCATGGGGATCGTCACGCGGTCATGACAATGCTCGATGGCTTCATTTGTGAGACCGTTGCCCTCGTTGCCGATCCACACCGCCCAGTTTCCCGTTTCAAACGGAATGGTCGTGATGGGCGTAGCGTTGCTGTCCGGCACGGCGGCGAGTGACGTGATATTCTCGGCATGTAACACTTTCAGGCAATCCTCTGCCGTCTCAAAACGGCGGATGCCGAGGCGGAACACCGCGCCCATGCTGCCGCGCAGCACTTTCGGGGCGTATACGTCGCAGCAGGTACCCACAAGCGCCAAATGCCGCACACCGAGTGCTTCCGCTGTGCGCAGCACGTTACCCATGTTGGACGGGTCCTGAATATTTTCCATAACAAGCACATGACGGCACGGGCGTGTATCCGACTCTGCGGAAACAGGCAGGCCGTCCGCACGGCGCTTCGGCATGCGACACACGCAGAAAATGCCTTGCGGGTTCTTTGTATCGGACAGCATGGGCGCGATGTGCTCCTCTATGCAGTATGCGTGCTCTGTCTGCTTTAAAACCGGATCTAAATAATCTTTGTATTTTTTAGCGGCGTTTTCCGTAAAGAAGCACGCGGCAATCTCCGTTTGGCTCCTTGCGGCATCGGCGCAAAGGCGTGCACCCTCGGCCATGAAAAGGCCTGCTTCACTTCTGTTTTCCGCTTTCTGCAAAAGTGCGGCGGCATTTTTAACGACGCTGCTTTTACGGCTGGTGATTTTTTCGATTGGCACGGTACACACTCCTTTTTACCGATAATAAACAGAAATCCTGTGCGCTGTATTTTACGGCACACGGGAAATTTCCGCAAAGGCGATTTTGCACAAAGAAATACACTTACATTTGCAACTATCACCCTAAAAAATGTGCGCCCGGAAGAATTCCGGACGCACGGATAGCTTAATTATACAGAAGCCTTTGTCTTCTCGACAAGTGCCTTGAAAGCTGCTTCGTCCGCGATGGCGATCTCGGAAAGCATCTTTCTGTTGAGCGTGATGCCAGCCTTCTTAAGACCGTTCATAAATGCGGAATAGGTGGTGCCGTTAGCACGGCAAGCCGCGTTGATTCTGGAGATCCACAGACGGCGGAAATCTCTCTTCTTCTGCTTTCTGCCGATGTAAGCATAGTTGCCGGACTTCATGACAGCCTGCTTAGCCATCTTAAAGTGTCTGCTCTTGGAACCCCAATAGCCCTTAGCGAGCTTCAGAACCTTTTTTCTTCTCTTGCGCGTAGCGAGCGCACCCTTAACTCTAGCCATTTATAAAAACCTCCGATTATGCTTTACTTAAACTTGAGCTGCCCTGTTCGCTTATGCGTAGGGGAGCATCTTCTTAACAGCCTTTACGCTGGTCTTATCCGTAACGGTCGTGCCGCGTGCATGGCGCTTGGACTTAGCAGTCTTGCCATGGCCGTTCAGAAGGTGGCTCATGTAAGCGTGGCCACGGATAACTTTACCCTTCTTGGAAATCTTCAGGCGCTTCTTAGCACCGCTGTGTGTTTTGAGCTTCGGCATTTTATAGTCCTCCTTGAAATTGTTACTTAACGGGCTTGGGGGCAAGGAACATCAGCATGTTGCGCCCTTCGAGCTTCGCGGGCTTATCGACGTTTGCCGTGTCAGCGAGCGATTCTGCGAAACGCTTCATGATGTCTGCACCCAGTTCCGGATGACCCATCTCTCTGCCGCGGAAACGGATGGAAACCTTGACCTTGTTTCCGTCGTTGAGGAAACGGATCGCATGATTTCTTTTCGTCTCGAAGTCGTGGGTATCAATGTTGAGAGACAAACGGATCTCTTTGATTTCAACTACGCGCTGGTTCTTTTTCGCTTCTTTTTCACGCTTTGCCTGTTCGAAACGGTATTTACCGTAATCGATGATTTTGCATACGGGCGGCGTGGCCTGCGGGGCAATCTTTACGAGGTCAAGATTTTTCTCAGCCGCAAGGTTTAAAGCGTCACGGGCCGACATAATGCCGAGCTGTGCGCCGTCTGCGCCGATCACACGGATCTCTTTATCGCGGATCTCTTCGTTTATCTGCAGTTCCTGTTTGCTAATGGTTAAGCACCTCCATCACGCGTGCGATAACTTGTTTTCGCGAAGCCGGCAATAAAACAGCGGGCAGAGAACCTCTGCCCGCAAATCAACTCAATCAAACGCACTAACATCGTGTGTCTTTTCGATATTGACCTGTGTCAGACGGTACTGCACGGGTGTGAGCCATAGCTCCGCTTTGTTTTCCAAATATTATATTACCACAAAGAGCGCGATTTGTCAATAGGCAAACAGGGCTTAAAAGAAATTTTATTCTTTTCCCGGTGCATAAACAGGGGCGTTCATATAAAAAGAGTAAAGCACGGTGTCTTTCACTTCTTTATTCATGACGCGGGTCATCGCTTCTTTGTAGAGCGTGAGCTGCGGGCCGTATCGTTCCCACAATTCCTGTTTATTGTAGCACCGATCGGTCTTAAAGTCAAGAATATAAAGCGAACCGTTTTCTTCAAACATGCAGTCCACTGCGCCCTGCAGGATCATCGGCTGCGCGGCATCTTCCCCGCTGAGTGTTTTATCCGTGAGTCCTGCGGGAATGGAAACGATGAACCGCTGCTCTTTATAAACGCGGTCGGCATGTAAAACGCGCTGCCCGAGCGGGCCGGTAAAGAACTTTTCCACACGGGTAAGATCAACAGCGTTTGCCTGCGCTTCGGTGAGATAGCTTTGCTCGATAAGGCGTTTGAGTTCCGCTTCGGGGTCTTTTGAAGCGGCGGAAAAATCCGCAAACTGCATGAAGTTGTGCAGCGCCGTGCCGCGCTCTGCGGGCGTCAGTCCTTTGGCGCTCAAAAACGCCGGGCGTGAAAGTGTGGCTTCCGTTTCGGCTTGTTCTGCCGCAAGCGCGGAGGCCGCGACCTTCGTTGCAAGCTTTGTCTGTGCGGCGTAGGGATACACGAACGAAATATCCCTTTCGATGCGCGCCTTGAGCGCTTCATCGACCGGTGCGGGCGCTTCGGCTTTCGGCAGGTCGGATAAAATCTGCGGTTCACTGTATACGACGCGAATATCCCACGGCGTGTAGTGTGTGCGCAAAATGATGTCGTCATCCGCTTCGATGCGGCGGCGCAGGTCATTTCCGTTCGGGTGCCGCAGCGCGCAAAGCATCAGCCACTCCGAAATGCCGGAAGCGTTGCTGACCGTGTACGGCGGCACGGTCTCCTCCTCTGTGATCTGTGCCGCAAGCTTTTGCAGGTTTGTATCGATATTTTTCACGGTGGAAAGCAGAATGAGCTTCTCTTTGGCACGGGTCATCGCGACGTAGAACACGCGCAGCTCCTCTGCGGAAGCGCTTTCCGCCGTTGCAAGGCCGATAGCCTCGCGGATGAACGTGGTGCGGCGCACGCCGGTCTCGGGGCCTGTAAGGCGCATGCCGACACCGAGCTGTGGGTGCATGCGCAGGTCGTCCGTATCATTCACGAATTTCCGGCCGCAGCCCGCGATGATGCACACGGGAAACTCCAAGCCCTTTGATTTGTGGATGCTCATGATGCGCACGACGTTGGCGTTTTCCGAGACAACATTGGCGCTTTCCATATCGGATCGATTCTTTTTCAGGCGCTCCGCAAAGCGCACGAAGCCGGAAACGCCGCTGTACCCGTAGGCTTCGTATTCTGCCGCGTATTTTTCCAGCAGGCGAATGTTTGCAAGGCGGCTTTCTCCGCCGGGCATGGCGCGCACGATGTTCTCGTAACCGGTTTCGGTGCACAGCATATTGATAAAGCTGTCCGCAGGCATGGTGGAAGCGAGCGCTCGGAAACGCGTCAGCTCATCGCGCACACGCACACAGCGCTCGTTTTCGGCGCGCAGAAGCGAAACGTACAACGTCTCTCCCCCGCACTCGCGGCGCAGTTGCGCCATATCTTCCGCTGTGAAGCCGTAAATGGGGCTCATCAAAACGGAGAGCAGCGGAATGTCTTGATCCGGGTTATCGATGACGTTTAAAAATGCCAAGATGAGCGAGACCTCCGCCGCGGCGAAAAAGCCGCCCGTGACAGCCGCCCACGTGGGAATGCCCGCATTGCGCAGATTTTCTGCATAGACAGGTGCATATTTATTGGAGCTGCGCAGCAAAATGCAGAAATCGCGATATTCTATGGGACGCTCCTGACCGTTTTCCGTGACGGTGAAGCCGCTTTCCATCAGCTCGCAGATGATTTTTGCGATACGCTGCGGCTCCAGCACCTCTGCGCCCACGCCGTCGATGTCTTCCAAAAACTCCACGCGCGTTTCGCAATCCGATTTTTCGGGGTACTGCGCGCCTGCCGCAAGCTTTTCATCACCGACATAATCGATGCCGCCGCATGTGCGGGACATAAGCTGCGTGAAAACGAAGTTGACGCTTTCCGTCACGGTTTTGCGCGAACGGAAGTTGCGGTCTAACACGATAGATGCCGGGTATGCGTTCTTTTCGCGGTCATAGCGCGGAAATTTATCTTTATAACGGATGAAAATATCCGGCATTGCCTGACGGAAGCTGTAAATACTCTGCTTTACGTCGCCCACCATAAAGCGGTTCGCGCTGTTTTGAGAGATGGATTCAAAAAGATAATCCTGCACGTCATTCGTGTCCTGATATTCGTCCGTCATGATCTCGTCAAAGCGTTCGGAGACGAGCTTTGCGGTCTCTGTGCGCCGAAATGTACCGTCTTCCTGCTCCGTTAAAAACAGTTGCAAGGCCATATGCTCAAGATCACTGAAATCGAGCACGTTTTTCTCACGCTTTTTCGCGCTGTATGTTTTCTCGAACGACTGCACGGCCAAAAACAGATAGACGACCGTGCCGGTCGTGGCGGCGATTTCTTCCGTGAATTTCTGGTCTTCCGCGTCGCCTGCAAGCTTCTGCAGTTTGCCGATTTCCTTTTTTACCATATCGCGCATGGCCTTGATGCGATCGGCACGCGGGTCTTCTCCTCTGAAAGAACCGAGCTTATCGAACGTGACGGTCAAGTCGGAAAAGCGGCAGGTTTCAGGGTCTTCCATTGCCTGCAGCTTTGCCGAAAGCTTATCGATATCCGCGCCGAGTGCCGTGCAGTACGCTTTTTCAAGGTCCGGGTCTTCTGCCGCAAGGCGGTATGCACTGTGGGAAAGCTTGATTGCGAAGTCATAGACCTCCATGATATGCTGCCGGACGACCTCGCCCCACGGTGTTTTGACCGGGGACTGTGTGACATCCGTCATGGCTTTTTGAATGTCCCGCATCCATTTGTCCGGAAACGGATGGCTGCGCGTGTATTCGTACATTTTGAGGATTGCGGCGGAAAGGCGGGCGTCGTTTTTGTCGCCGCCGAGCACATCCGCCAGGTCTGTCCTAAAGTTTTCGTCTTTGTACCACTCGGTCAGCACTTCGTCGAGCGATTCGGTCATCAGCTCTTCCTGTTGCTTATCGGTGATGATGGAGAAATCGGGCGAGATACCGAGCAGGTAGAAAAATTCGCGCACAATGTCCGAACAGAAGCTGTCCACCGTACAGATGTGCGCCTGCTGCAATAAAAGCTGTTGGCGGCGCAAGCGGGTGTTTTCCGGCTGCTCCTTCATGAGTGCCAAAAGTCGCTTTTCGATGCGGTCGCGCATTTCGGCTGCGGCGGCTTTTGTGAAGGTCACGACGAGCAGGCGGTCGGCGTCCGTGGGATGCTCCGGATCCGTCAGGCGCTCGATAACGCGCTCCACGAGCACCGCGGTCTTGCCGGAACCCGCAGCGGCGGAGACCAGAACCGTACCGCGCCGCGCTTTGATGGCGTCGAGCTGTGCGTCAGTCCAATTCGGCATTTTCCCCACTCCCTTTCTCTAAGTCATTTTCCATGCGCGCGAGCGCTTCATCGTTTTTCATGCTGCTTTTTTCGGCATCGTCCGCAGCGTGCTCGGAGCCGCAGACGGACGTATACGGGCACCACGCGCAGGCGTTGATGTTCTGCATCAGCGGTTTTGCCATGATCTCACCGGCAGAAAGCTCCTCCGCCATTGTTGCGATGAGACGCTCCACGTAGCGCAGGACGATCTGCAGCTCCGGCTCATTTAAAGCGGAAGCCGTACCGCTGAGTTTTCTTGTTTTGGTGAGATAAACAGGAATAAATCGACCGTTCAGACCCATTTCCATTGCATTCAAAATTTCGTTGTCCTTTAAAAGCAGGCCGTTCATGCGCAGGTTTTTTTCCACTTCCTGCTTTAGCTTTTCGGCGTTTTCCGTGCCGTCCGAGGTCACACTTGCAATGAACGCCGGCATGTACAAAATGCCCGCCGGGTGCAGGTCTTTATTCTGCGCGAGCGCCGCGAGGTAAATAAGCATTTGCAAGCTCATGCCGTACAGAACATCGGCGAGCTTAAACTCTTTGCGGCCGGTTTTATAATCGACGACGCGTACATAGGTCGTACCGTTTTCATCTTTATACAAATCCACACGGTCGATGATGCCGCCGACCGTGACGAGCCCGTTTTTCGTTGGGATGCGCAGCGGTGGGTACGGTGTGCCGTTTTTGAGCTCCAGCTCGAAATGCTCCGGGCGGAACAGGCTGTGCATCATTTCTTCCGACATGTGGGCGATGAGCTTTACGGCCGTTTGCTCCATGCGGTACAAGCGGTATTTTTCGCGCGGCGAAAGAGCATCATAGCCGCCCATATTTTCGCGCACATAGTCCATGATGCTCGTGTGTACGCGCACTTTTAAGTCGTCTGCATAAAGGTGCAGCGCTTGAATGTCCTCCGCACTGCCGAGAATCTGCTCGAAAAGATAGTGCATCAGACTGCCGTATTCCAGCGCATCGATCTCTGCCGGGCGGCGCTCCTTTGCGCCGAGGCCGTAGCGGCAGAAGTATTTAAAGCGGCACTGGTGGTAAACTTCGATTTGGCTTGCGGAAAAATAATGCCCGCCGCCAAAGTAATCGTTTGCGGTCTCCGGCGCAAGGCGAGCCGAAGCCATGCGGTCTGTGCCGCCGAGAACCTGCAAACGTCCGGCGAACTCCGGCTTTTCGCGAAAAACACTTTTTAATGTCTCGGAGACAGTCGAGTTTTCGTTGAAAAGCGATGCCGTTTGCGAAAACGCGGCTTCCGGTGCGTTTGCGAAAAACTCCGGCGGCAGGTTTTGCGTGATTTTTAAATTCGGCAGCGCCAGCTCAACTGCGCTGATGAGCTCACCGGGCGATTTTGCCTCCTGCCCTACACTGACGGGATATGTAAGATACAGCTTCTCCGAAGCGCCGCACAGCGCGGCGTAGGCGAGGTACTTTTCCTGTAACATGCGGTCTTCGAGCACATCGGAGACGGGCAGCTCGAGCGCAAGGAGCGTGCGGCGCTCCGGCTCGCTGAACACACCGTTTACGGACGGAATGAGCGGGAACTCGCCTTGCACGGCGCCGAGCAGGAACACGGCGCGCGGCGCGGACTGACGGATGCGGTCTGCGGTGCCGAATGTGATGCTGTCCATGCTCTGCGGGATGTCCGAAACATCCTCGCCGCTGACGATCTCCTTTAAGAGCCTTCCGTATTTTTCACCCGTGATGATCTGTTCACCGAGCACGCCTGCCATTTGGTCGAGTACTTCCATGAGCAAATCCCAAATGCGCATTTGAGCGGCGGAAAGGTCATCGCGCCCGGCATTTTCGAGCGTGCGGCAAAATATCGGGAAGCTTTGCTCCAAATCAAAATCGATGAGAAGCTTATAAACGGCTTCGGAGATCTGCTCGCCGGAAGCGTGTGCGGTGCGCTCGGAGAATTTTATAAGCGGTGCGGTGACGCGCTCGCGCAGAGCGTTCAGCGTGCGCAGTGTCTCGGCCGCGGTGTCATCCATCGGCTTACCGAAGCCGTCCGGGTGTTTTGTGAAAGGGCTGCACCAAGCGGATGCGCCGTTTAATTTCCAGGTATAAACGTAGTTTTCAAGCTGCGCGAGCTCTTCTGCCGTAAAGCTTGTGATGCCCGTTTTCAGCATGGCGAGCACATCTTCCGAACGCCATTTGCGGCTGCCCGAAACGATTTGAAACGCGGAGAGCACGAAGCGCATCAGCGGCTCGGCATCGACCGTGCGCGCTTCGGAAAGAAACGCCGGGATTTCCCAGCGGCGCAGCGCGGCGGCAAACAGCCGCGTGTAGCGTTCGCCGTCACGGCAGATGACGGAAATATCGCGATAGCGGTAGCCCTCGTGCAAAACAAGGCTGCGGATTTTAGCCGCGGTGAAGTCCGCTTCCTCATACGGAGAGGTCGCGCGGAACACACACACGTTTTCAGCGGTATCTGCTTGCTGTACGTGGCCGGCGTAGGTGCTTTCCACGGCGCGAAGTGCATCGTTTTGAAAGCGATACGGCGTTTTACAGTATACAGGCGAAAGCACGCCCGTACCGCTCTCCTTTGCAAGGCGCATCAGGCGCGAAGCGGTGCGGCGCACGGTAGAAAACAGGTCTTTGCGGCTCGTGTCGAGATCGTCGCAGCACAGCGAAACACTGACTTTTTCCGCATGGCGCAGTGCGTGGCGCAAAACGCGGTACTCCTGCACGGTGAAGCCGTCAAACGCATCGACGGCGACATAAGCATTTCGGAAAAAATCCGGATGGTCGGCCAGCAGGTCATCAAGGCGCGTCAGGTCGTCGAGCGGATCGAGATACGTCTGCGCGACGAGTGCTTCATATGTACCGTAAATGAGCGCGATCTCTTTTAGTTTGCGCGAAAGGCTGTCTTCTGTGACGGCTTCGGCGGTTTTTGTGAGCATATCGGGCTCAATGCCGCAGATTTTCATTTCACCGATGGTGTTCAATAAAACGTCCGTCATGCGATCGGCGCTTTTTTCAAACAGCGTGAGTTGGTCGGCACAGTTTTCAAGCGCCAAGGTCATCAAAATACGCCTGCCGCCGTCCGTTAAACGCTTGCCTGCACCGCCGCCGTACTGCAAAAATGCCGCCTGCGCAAGGCGCGTAAAGCTGTACACCTGCACACGGTTCGCGGTTTCAGCACCGTATTCCATAAGCAGCGCGCGTTCGGATTCAAACGTATATTGTTCCGGGACGATCAAGATCGTTTTCGGCGCAGTGCTTTCCGCAAGGCATTTACGCAGCAGCGTCGTTTTGCCCGTGCCGGCGCGGCCGAGGATCAACTCCAGCATTCTTCTTCCCCCTTTTTCCGTTTAGAGCTTATATTGCTCTTATTTTAGCACATGTGCGCTCACGCGTCAAAGAGTTCGCGGAGACGTGAGAAAATTTCCGCCACCTTGAATTTGACTTCGTAGCTTTCCGGTTCACGCACGAGTGTATCGGTATCATCAGGCAGGTTGGATAGGTCGCTTGCACCGGGCATGCACAGCGCCGGAAATACGACGCACCACCAGTTTTTGCCCTCGGCCTTGCCGAGCGAAATGCGCAGTGTGCGGTAGCGCCCGGCGGGCAGCTTGAAGCTCTCGTAGGTGCGGGTCGGAAAGTACATTTCGCAAATTTCCGCTTTGGCGCAGTACGGGAGGTTTTCGGCTTTCAAAACGGAATTCGCTGCCGCTTCAAGGCTTTCAAGGTGCGTGCAGAGCGCTGTGACGGCAGTGTCAAAATCTTCCGCATCGCCGTACCACTGCTCGGCTTCCCGCAGCACGGCATCACGCACGCGGAGCTTTACGGCTTGATCCGCTTCGTCGTTCGAGTTTGCGATGACATGCAGCCGCACGATGTTCTCTTCCAGCGCGGCACACTGGGCGGAGAAGCCCGCTAAATTTAGAAGCGCTGTTAAGATCAGCCCGCACGCCATCGCGCGCAGAAGAAGCGTTCTGCTATACAGTGTTTTGATTTTACGCATCATAGATTTATCCTCCCTGAAATTTGCGTCGTTTCCAAAATTTCATTTAATTTTTTGTATAAAATATGGGCAGAAAATTTGCGGTTTATACTTTTCGCAAAGCTAAATTTCCGCTATACTATATAATAATCTATGAGCATCAAAACGGGAGGAACTTTTATGAACTGGACAGTACCGAACACCGAAAGCCTTTTACGCCGCCTAACGAAACCGAAAGGTAAGATTGACGTGGTTTTGGACACCGATACGTATAACGAGTTAGATGACCAATTTGCGCTTTCGTATATGATAAAAAACAGCGATAAGCTAAACGTAAAAGCGCTGTATGCCGCGCCGTTTTTGAATGATAAATCCGTATCGCCAAAGGACGGCATGGAAAAAAGCTATGACGAAATTCTAAAGCTGCTGACGCTTTTAAAACGCGAGGATTTAAAAGCCGTCACGTTTAAGGGCTCGGAAACATATCTCACGGACGAGGACAAGCCCGTGCTTTCGCCTGCGGCGGAGGACCTCGCAAAGCGCGCGATGGATTATACGCCTGAAAAGCCGCTGTATGTCGTCGCGATCGGCGCGATCACGAATGTGGCTTCCGCCTTGCTTTTGAAGCCGGAAATTCGCGACCGCATTGTCCTTGTATGGCTCGGCGGCAACGCGCTGCACTGGCCGGATAACCGCGAGTTCAACATGTATCAGGATGTTGCGGCGGGGCGCATTGTTTTCGGATGCGGTGCGGCGCTTGTACAACTGCCGTGCGCAGGCGTGGTCTCCGGCTTCACCGTGAGCGAGCCGGAGTTCAAAGACTACTTTCTCGGCAAAAACGAGCTGTGCGATTATTTGGCACACTATGCCATTGAAGAAGGTCGGCGCTGGGCGCAGGCGGAAACGTGGTCGCGCGTGATCTGGGACGTAACGGCGGTGGCGTGGCTTTTGGACGGCGAGTTCATGGACGACACGCTTCTGCACAGCCCTATTCCTCAGTATGACGACACATGGACGCCTTCGAACACGCGGCATTTTATGCGCTATGTGTACAATATCCACCGCGATGTTTTACTCAAGGACCTTGTGCAAAAATTGACGGAAAAGTAAAATTTTCGTGCAATTTCGGCTTTTACGTGCTATACTTAATTTTACAGTAAACAGAATACGCACCTTTTCCCTTATTTTGATCCGAAAGGTTGGTTGTCTCATGAAAAAGCTGATTCTTGTGACCTCACCGCCTGCGTGCGGCAAAACCCGGCTTTCCAAACGCCTGTGTACGGCGCTGGATCATGTTGTTTATTTGGACAAGGACACGCTGATCCCACTTTCCAAGCAAATTTTCAAAGTGGCGGGCGAACCGTATGACCGCAGCTCTGCGTTTTTTGAAGCGAACATCCGCGACTACGAGTACGAGACGATCTTGGACCTTGCGTTTGAGGCGCTGCGTTATGCGAACACCGTGCTCATCAACGCGCCGTTCACGCGGGAAATTCGCGACACGGCGTACATTCAGAATTTGCGCGCGAAGCTCGGTGAATATGGCGCAAAGCTGTGCGTTATTTGGATCGTGACCGACCCCGCTGTATGCAAGGCGCGCATGATGAGGCGCTCTTCCGACCGCGACACGTGGAAAATGGAACACTGGGACGAGTACATAAAAGGCGTGAATTTTGATATTCCCGAAAATCTGCGTATACCGGACGACCCAGAAAGTCTTTTGCTGTACTACAATTCGACCGACGACCTTGCGGACGCTTCATTTGCCCGCATTTTACCGATGCTGAATCAAAACTGATTTTAGGAGCCTACTCATGCAGAAAACCGATACCCTGTATACCGCATACGTTGAAGTTTTAAAAGAAGAATTACTGCCCGCCATGGGCTGCACAGAACCGATTGCCATTGCCTATGCGGCGGCAGCGGCACGGCGCATTTTAAACGAGCTGCCGTGTGAAGTCTGCGTCACGGCGAGCGGCAATATCATCAAAAACGTGAAAAGCGTTTTTGTGCCGAACACCGGTGGTCTGCGCGGCATCCCTGCGGCGGCTGCGGCGGGGATCATAGCAGGACATGACGAGCTTTTATTGGAGGTTATCTCAAAGGCGACCGAAGCAGAGCAGGCGGAGATTAAGGCTTATATGGAGCACACGCCGATCACCGTGAAGCTTTCGGATTCTCCCTATATTTTCGACATTGACATTACGGTGAAAAGTGAGCATCACACGGCAAACGTGCGTATTGTGGGGCACCACACGAATATTGTGCATACGGAAAAAGACGGCGAAATATTGCTCGATACCTGTGCCGACACTCCGGCGGAAAGCACGGACAGCGGCATTTGCGACCGCAGTTTGTTTTCGGTGAAGACGATTCTGGAGTTCATTGAGTGTGCAGAGCTTTGCGATATTGAAACGCCCGTAAAACGGCAGATTGACTACAACACACGCATTGCGAAAGAAGGTTTATCGGGCAGTTGGGGCGCGAACATCGGCAAGGTATTGCTCGAAACCTACGGCGATGATGTGAAAATCCGCGCCAGGGCCATGGCGGCTGCGGGCAGCGACGCGCGCATGAACGGCTGCTCCCTGCCGGTCGTCATCGTTTCCGGCAGCGGCAACCAGGGAATGACAGCTTCTCTGCCCGTTGTGGAGTATGCAAAAGAATTGAACGTCGGCTATGAAAAAATGATTCGCGCGGTGGCGCTCTCCGACCTCGTGACGATCCACCTGAAGTCCGGCATCGGACGGCTTTCCGCGTACTGCGGTGCCGTGAGCGCAGGCTGCGGCTGCGGCGCGGGTATTGCGTACTTATACGGCGGCGGACTGAAAGAAATCGAGCACACAATCGTCAACTCCATTGCTATTGATTCCGGGATGGTATGCGACGGCGCAAAAGCCTCGTGCGCGGCGAAAATTGCATCTGCTGTGGATGCCGGCATTTTGGGCTACCACATGTACAAAAACGGGCAGCAGTTCCGCGCGGGTGATGGCCTTGTCACGAAGGGCGTTGAGGAGACGATACGCAACATCGGCATACTGGCCCGCGAAGGTATGCGCGAGACCGACCGCGAGATTTTGCATATCATGTGCGATTAAATGTGATAAACAAAGAGACATTTCTCTGTAGTTTTACAGGGAAACGTCTCTGTTCATTTTACATAAAGCGCTCCGGCAGACGAAAACAGTCCGCTGGGGCGCTTGGTATGTTATAGACTTTGCTTCAAGATTTCTTCTGCACAGCGCAGACCGTCTACGGCGGCGCTGGTGATGCCGCCGGCGTAACCTGCGCCCTCTCCGCACGGAAACAGACCGCGCACCGTGGGGCACTCGCGCGTCTCGTTTCGGAGGATGCGCACGGGTGAAGAGCTTCGGGTCTCGGGAGCGGTCAATAAAGCGTCCGGGTCGTCAAAGCCCCTCAGCCGCCTGCCCATGCGGCGGATGCCCTCCGCCATGGAATCGCAGATATAATCGGGCAGCACAGCCCTTAAATCGCCGGGCACAACTCCGGGCCGATAGGTCGACTGCACGCTGCCGTTCAGCGCAGTCGTTGCGCGGTTTTCAAGCAGGTCGCCAACGCGCTGGCACGGGGCACTGTATGCTCCCCCGCCCGCTTCAAATGCGGCGCGCTCGATTTTACGCTGAAACTCAATGCCGGCAAGCGGATGCGCGGAACCGAAATCCTCCGGCGTGATGCCGACAAGCAGCGCGGCATTGCTGTTTTGACCGTCGCGGGCGTATTCGCTCATGCCGTTTGTCACGACGCTACCCGTTTCGGATGCCGCACCGACGACGTAGCCGCCCGGGCACATGCAGAATGTGTACACGCCGCGGCCGTTTTCAAGGTGAACGTTGAGTTTGTAGTCCGCCGCGCCGAGTGCGGGGTCGCCTGCAAAATCGCCGTACTGTGCGCGATCTATCGTCTCTGCGCGGTGCTCGATGCGCGCGCCGACGGAAAACGGCTTCGGCTCCATAGGTACACAGCTTTTTTCAAACAGCATTTTAAATGTATCGCGCGCACTATGGCCGATAGCGAGAATGACGTGTGCGGTCTCGATCGTCTCATTCACACCGTTTGTCTCGGCAACAACCCCGCAAACAGCATTGCTTTTGACGAGCAGATCGGTCATCTGCGTGTTGAAGCGCACTTCGCCGCCGAGAGACTTAATCTCCTCGCGAATGGCGCGGACGGTTTGCGGCAGCTTGTCCGTGCCAACGTGTGGCTTTGCGTCAAATAGAATGTCTTCGGGTGCGCCGTGCTCACAGAGCGTTTGCAATACGAAGAAAATACGCTCATCTTTCGTGCCTGTATTGAGTTTGCCGTCCGAAAACGTGCCTGCGCCGCCCTCGCCGAACTGCACGTTGCAGCTTGGATTCAGCTTGCGCGTTTGCCAGAAGGTATTCACTGCCGCTTGGCGTTCTTCTACGGAGCCGCCGCGCTCTAAGATGATCGGGCGCAGGCCGGCGCGTGCGAGCAATAAGCCTGCGAACATGCCCGCCGGGCCAAAACCCACAACAATCGGACGCTGCGACAATGTACCGTGCGGCGGTATTGCATAGGTTCTTTTCGGCGCTTTTGTGACGTGGCTGTCGCGCACGCGGGAAAGCAGCTTGTCTTCGTTGCCGTCCGTTTCCACATCCACGGTAACGACAAAGCGCACGTCCTGCTTTTTTCTGGCATCGACAGAGCGCTTGACAAGTGCCAGTTTTTGGAGCTTCTGCGCATCGGTACGCAGTTTTTTGGCGGCTGCGCGGCGCAAAGCTTCGTCCGTATAGTGAAGCGGCATGGAAATGTCGCTGATGCGTATCATCGTTTTTCCTCCTTCAGGCAGCGATAGGCTGCGCTTTTTCCGGCTGTGATGCCGCTTGCCCACGCAAAATGCAGGTTGTAGCCGCCGCAATCGCCGTGGATATTCAGCATCTCGCCCGCAAGGTAAAGCCCCGGGGCTTTTTTAGATGCCATCGTGTGCGGGTCGAGCTCCGTAAGCGGCACGCCGCCCGCCGTGACCTGCGCCGCAGAAAAATCTTTCGTGCCGGTGATGTCCAACCTCCAGCCTTTAAGGAGAAAAGCAAGCTTTTTAAGCTGTGGTGCTTTGATTTTTACCGCCGGTTCGCTTTGCGCGATGCCCGCCGCGCCGACGAGCATATAGCCGAGACGCATATTGAGTAGGCCGGAGAGCAGATCGCCCGCTGCACGTGCGGGATACAATTTTGTCATCTCAAGGAGATAATCAAGCACGTCCTGATAGGCCATGTTCGGTAAAAGATCGAGCTGTACGGCAAGTGAAGCATATTTCTTATTACGGATTGTGCCGAGCGCATAGAACTCGCCGGCATATATGGAAAGGCCGAACACGCAGATGCCGGAGATGCCGGTATCCGTAAACTGCACCTCGCCGCTTTCTTCATAGACGGGTTTATTGTCCGCCAAAAGCACGGCGTTTGCAGGGGCGCGTGTGCCAGAGAGCGTTTTCCACTGCTTTGCGCGCACGGTAAGCTGCGTTAAAGACGGGTACAGCTTTGTCACCGTGTGGCCGAGCTGCTTTGCGAGCGTGTAGCCCTCGCCGCAGGAATGGCGCGGAGATGCCGCACCACCGCACGTCAAAATGCACTGCTTTGTGAAAAGCTGCGTGTCGTCCGTACAGATGAGCGTAAATCCGTTTTTGACTTTATCGATTTTTGAGACGGTGTGTTCTTCCGAAAACGATACGCCGTATTTTTCGGCATCCCACCGCAAAGCGGAGAGTACGGCCGCTGCCTGCTGATTCTGCGGGTATACCCTGCCCTCGCTGTCCGACTTGGTGACGAGCCCCATTTCGCGGAACACGGCACAAATAGCTTCGGGCGTGTATTCCTGCAGGAGGTCTTGAATTGCCGTAACATCGCCGTGGTAATGCGCGGGCGAAACGTTTAAATTTGTTAAATTGCAGCGGCCGTTGCCGGTGGCGAGCAGCTTTCTGCCAAGCTTTGCGTTGCCCTCCAAAACAAGAACAGAACCGCGTTTTTTCAAAACATGTGCGGCGGCACACGACGCCATAAGCCCCGCTGCACCGCCGCCGATGATGATAATGTCTTTTGTTTCCATTTAAACTTCCTTATTAAATGAACATGCCGAGCAGGCCGTAGGAGAAGATCGCCATTAAAATATCCGCGATGAGCGTGCCGCCGATGACGGAGAAAAGCGCGTCTTTAATGGGCATTTTCATCAGCGCCGCGGCAAGCGAACCCGTCCATGCGCCGGTGCCCGGCAGCGGAATGGCGACGAAGATGAGAAGGCCGAACGTCTTGTATTTTTCAATCTGCGCAAACTTGCTTCTGCCCTTGGCTTCCATGCGGTCAACAAGCTTTACAAAGCGCGTGTTGCGCATCCAGTCGAAAATCTTATTGATAAAGAGCAGAATGAACGGCGTCGGTAAAATGGTGCCGATGAAGCAGATCAGCATGGCAGGCAATAAATCTACGCCGAGCATTTTCGCCGCAACAAGACCGCCGCGCAGCTCGATGATGGGCATCATGGAGAGGATGAACACCGTAAGCTCACCCGGAATAATATTTCTGAAAAAATTGACAAGTGCTTCTACCATACTGAATTGTTCCTTTCATGATCCGTTCTTTTTCAAGTTTCTTAAAAGTTCCGCAAATAAGTATACTAAACGTCATGGTTTTTATTTTTCTTTTTAAGAATTATAGCTTACGTTTTGCTGACAAAACGTGCTCAAGATTTTTTCTGTGCGGCACAATAGGCTTCAAGGTCGCCGAACGAGTAGCCCGTTTCTTCCCATTTTGTAAGGAGCTCATCTAAGATTTCGGCGTTCGTGCTCGACGTGCTGTGCAGTAAAACGACCGCGCCGGGGTGAATGCGCGGTAGTAATTTAGAAAATGCCTGCTCGGGTGTGGGCTGGTCATCTACATACCAATCGACATAGGCAAGGCTCCAAAACACCGTGGAATACCCGAGCTGCTGCGCCATTTTGAGGTTTTCCTCACAGAATTTGCCCTGCGGCGGGCGGTAGAGCTTCGGCATTTCGCTGCCGAGAATGTCCCTGTACAGCGCTTCATTCTTTTGCAGCTCGGTCTGAAAGCTTTGGATATCGCCGATCTTCGACATATCCGGGTGCGAATACGTGTGGTTGCCTATGGTGTGGCCTTCCTCTGCCATGCGTTTTACAAGCTCCGGCTGCGTCTCAAAATAATTGCCGACGAGGAAGAACGTTGCCTTTACGCCGTGCTTTTTGAGCGCGTCCAGAATTTTCTCCGTGTTGCCGTTTTCAAAGCCGGCATCAAACGTGATGTAGATCTCTTTTTGGTTCGCGTCGCCGACATACAGCGCGTCGAAATTTCTTAAATACTCCTGCGAGGCATTTGCAACGGGCGGTGCGCCCTCGCTTTGAAAGCTCAAACCCCAATCGTTAATACCTGCGGCGGCCTCTGCCGCACCCAAACGGTTGACTGCGCGCAAAGCGCAAACCATACCGATACACAAGAGAATGATTGCCAAAACAACATAAAGCACCTGCTTTTTACCGAATATGTGCACTTTCATTCTGCGTTCCCCCTATTTCTTTTTATAAAGAGTATGTGCAGCCGCATAAAAAAGAACCGTGATAGCATTGCGAAGCACATGAAAATCCTGTACAATGATAAAAAGATGAATTGTAAGCTGATTGTAAGAATTCTATTCCCGATTTTGTAAGAGGTGTTCTGTATACTTTCAGCATGGAGTGAAAAGGAGGGCATTTTATGCCGGATATGAATAAGAAAACCATTTTGGTTGTGGATGACGACCACGAGATCGTGCGCGCCATTACCATTACGCTGGAGCGCGAGGGCTACCATGTGCTGAACGCTTACGACGGCTTGCAGGCGCTGGATTGCGTGACCTCCCGCGAAGTGCATCTGATCATCATCGACGTGATGATGCCGAAGCTGGACGGACTTTCCGCCGTGATGAAAATTCGCGAAAAGAAAAATCTGCCCATCATCATTCTTTCCGCAAAGGGCGAAGACAGCGACAAAATTCTTGGTCTTTCCATGGGCGCGGACGACTATATCTCGAAGCCGTTCAACCCGATGGAGCTTGTGGCGCGGGTGAAATCGCAGCTGCGCCGCTACACCGACCTCGGCGACATCAACACGCGCAGCGACAACGTGATCGTGAACGGGCGTTTGACGTTCAAGCTGGACGAGCACGTGCTGTATGCGGACGGCGAGCCTGTAAAACTGACGGCGACGGAAACGAAGATTGTGGAGCTTTTGATGAAGCACCCGGGCCGCATCTTCCCCGCCGAGGAAATTTACAGCCGCATCTGGAACGAACCCGCGTACTCGGCGGAAAACACCGTGATGGTGCACATCCGCAGAATTCGCGAGAAAATCGAGCTGAACCCAAGCGAGCCGGAATACTTGAAAGTGGTATGGGGGATCGGTTATGAAATTGAAAAGCACTAACCTTGCCCGCGGCGTTTTCGCCTGGTTCTGCTTTTTGCTGTGCGCGTTTTCTATTATTGCGGGTTTGATATTTGCCATATACTACGGGCGAAGCATTTTTGACGAGGGCAGCTATTTTTTTACCGAGATCGGACAAGCACTTTCGGGTGATCTGCGCGAAACGGATACGTATAAAGAAAATGCTTCCGCGCTGTTTGAGCGATTGTATTACAGTACGCAAGGAGATACCGCCGCGAATTCAAATGTGGCTGACGACGAAGATGCAGACGAAAACGCCGTAGCATCGAGCAGCTATCATTACTATGTTTCGCGTGACGAAACCGGCACAACGGTCTCCACGGTCTATGTGGAATCGATTTCTAAAGACGACCTCTATTCCGTAACAAGCTATGGCACAGACCCTGCCGGTAAAACGGTGACGAATGACTCGAACTGGGATGCGCAGACGCTGCCGGAGGGGTTCAATTACCTTTTCATCTGCGAAGAAGGTGTAGTCAGAATTTATCACAGCGATAAAGACGGTGTTTTAGACTGTGTTTTCAGCAGCGATACACCGGGTGCAGTTTATACAAATACGCTTTCGTATACACTGGAAGCATTGAGACAAAGCAACGTCCAATCGCCTAAAATCAGTTTTGCGGTGCGCACAGAGCCGACCTCTTACTACTCCTCGAACGAAATTGTCAGTGCAGCGCAGTCGCAAATGAAAACCATATATTTTTATATGGGATTGATTATGGCAGCAGTGATTATGTTCGTTCTGGTGCTGCTGTTCTCCATTTTGTTCCGGCAGGACAGAAAGCTGTTTGAGCGCTACATTGCACACGGACTCAAATGGATTTGGATAGAAATCAAAGTCATAGCCGTATTTGTATGGGCTTTTGTTGTGCTCAATATCATTTCGTATGGGTTTGACCTTGCAGGCACAGCTGTTACCCTGTTCTCCGTGTTCTTTGTGTTCTATTTGCTCGGCATCGATATTTCTCATAACCGGCGGATTTATCGGCACAACATCATTCATTCCGTTTTGAAGCTTGTGCTTGGCAACCGCGAAGGAAAAAAATTCGAGCAGATTGTTTACCGCAAATACATGGCGACTGCCGGTATTTTGGTGGGGCTTTGCATCGTAGGTATTTTAGGATATGTGTTCTTTTGCAGCCATTGGTTGATGGGTACGATTTGGTTTGTCGCGTTTTACGTCGGTCTGTTTTTCGCGGGTGTAGGTACGCTTGTATGGTTTGCGTGGGCACTGCGCGACGACCTGCGCGATTATGGCAAGCTGATGGAGCAGGTGGAGCAAATGTACAAGGGCGACCTTGACGCGATGAATCACCTGCCCGCTACTTCCCCGCTTTATGATTCCGCCATGCAGCTCAATATGATCCGTGACGGCATCCGCATCGCGGTGGAGGAAGGCATCAAATCCGAGCGCACGAAGGTGGAGCTTATCACGAATGTTTCGCACGACATCAAAACGCCGCTCACGTCCATCATCAGCTATATCGAACTGATGAAGACCGAGCCGGATCTGCCGCCGCACATGCAGGATTATTTGAAAATCGTCTCGCAGAAAGCAGACCGTCTGCGCCATATGCTGCAAGATATTTTCGATGTCTCTAAAGCCGCGACCGGCAACATTACGCTGATGCCGGAATACATCGGTCTCGATAAGCTTTTGCGGCAGACGCTCGGAGATATGGACGGCGTGATGAACGACAGCGAGCTGACGTGGCGCGTGCAGATCCCGCAGGAAGACTTCCCCGTTTATGCTGATGGGCAGCGCATGTACCGTGTGTTCCAGAACCTCATTAAGAACGCGGCACAATATGCGCTTGAGGGTTCGCGTGTCTACGTGGAGCTGCAAAAGCAGGGTCAAAACGCCGTTGTGACGATTCAGAATATCTCGAAGTACGAGCTTACCATGGACGGCGATTCGCTGACGGCCCGCTTTGTGCGCGGTGATGACAGCCGTTCCACTTCCGGCAGCGGCCTTGGCCTTTCTATTGCAAAAAGCTTCACGGAGGCCTGTGGCGGTACTTTTCACGTGACCGTAAAGGGCGACCTTTTTACCGTGATGATTACCCTGCCGCTCAAAGAGCCGCCGAAGGAGCCGGAAAAGGAACCGCTGCCCGAAACGGCAGACGCAGAAAACAAAGCAAACGAGCCGGAAACCAAGCCCACCGCGCTTCCCGAAGCTTCGAAACAGACAGAAAACACCGAATCCCCGGTTTCTTCTGAACCCGAAAATTGAAAAAGTTGAGTATATAAAACCGCCTGCAGGAAATTCATAGCCTGCGGGCGGTGCTACTTATGCGAAAGCACGGCGCAATTTTTTTTCTCGCGCCGTGCTTTTCGTCTTTATAAATGTTTATTTTGCCGCTTTCTCAAGCGCCTGCTTGATGTCATCGAGGATGTCTTCCGGGTTTTCGATGCCTACGGAGAGGCGGATGAGATCCGGGGAGACGCCGGCTTCCTTTAATTGCTCATCGGTCATCTGGCGGTGCGTGGTGCTGGCCGGGTGCAGCACGCAGGTGCGCAGGTCTGCGACGTGCGTGACGACGGAGGCAAGCTCCAAGCTGTCCATAAAGCGGGTAGCCGCTTCCCTGCCGCCCTTGATACCGAAGGAAATGACGCCGCAGGTGCCGTGCGGCATATATTTCACAGCGAGCTCGTGGTACGGGCTGCTCTCAAGACCCGGATAGTTGACCCACGCCACGCGGTCGTCCTGCTCGAGGAATTCGGCAATCTTCTGCGCGTTCGAGCAATGGCGCTCCATGCGCAGCGCGAGCGTTTCCATGCCGAGGTTGAGATAAAATGCGTTCATCGGGGCAGCCTGTGCGCCAATGTCACGCATCAGGTGGCAGCGTGCTTTTGCGATATACGCCGCCTTGCCGAAGTGCTCGGCATACACGATGCCGTGATAAGATTCATCCGGCTCTGTGAACTCCGGGAACTTGCCGTTGTTCCAATCGAAATTACCGCTGTCTACAATGGCGCCGCCGAGCTGCACCGCGTGACCGTCGAGGTACTTTGTAGTGGAGTGCGTGACGATGTCTACGCCGAACTCGAACGGACGGCAGTTGATGGGCGTCGGGAACGTGTTATCGACGATGCACGGTACGCCGTGCGCGTGTGCGGCGTTTGCAAACATTTCGAGGTCCGTCACGACGAGAGACGGGTTCGTAAGCGTTTCCGCAAACACGCAGCGGGTGTTCTCGCGGAATGCGGCGTTCAGCTCGTCCTCGGTGCAGTTCGGCGAAACAAATGTGCAGTCAATGCCCATTTCATGCAGGGTTTTGTAGAACAGGTTGAATGTGCCGCCGTATACGGCGCTGGAGCACACAACATGACCGCCTGCGTGGCAGATGTTCAGAACGGCCATCATAGTGGCTGCCTGGCCGGAGGACGTGACGAGCGCGCCTACGCCGCCCTCGAGTGCCGCAAGCTTCTTTTCCACAGCGTCGAGCGTCGGATTGCCGAGGCGCGTATAGAAAAAGCCGTCCGCTTTTAAATCGAACAGATCGCCCATTTCTTTGGAGCTGTCGTAGGTGTATGTGGTGCTTTGTACGATGGGCAGAACGCGCGGTTCACCGTTTCCGGGCGTATAGCCCGCGTGGATACACGTTGTATCCGGTCTGTACTGTTTCATTTGGACTTCCCCAATCTTTAATAATATCCTATTTTCGCGGCAGTGCTTACTTTGTGAAAAGCGCTTTTAAGAGATTTGCGATGAAATCCGAGCCGAGCACGACCAAAATGACGATTGCCATGAACGCGATGACGGAAAGCGACTGGATGAGCATACGCTTGCCGCGGGGCATATCGTCCTCTTCGGACGTTTTTTCCTGCGGCTGCTCTTCCCGCTCTTTGAGCATCAGCTCTTTGGCGCGTTCGAGGTCTTGGTATTCCACGTAAATATCCTTATCGGTCGGCAGATACTCCGGGTCGTACACGCTGGTGGAAAAGCCTCCTTTTACGGGGTGTATCGCATGGCGCACCGCGTTTTGCTCAAAAAGCAATGCGAGCTCTGCAGCTTCCCCCTCGCTGACCTTGAGGAAAAACACTTCGTCCTCGGGCTTTACGGGCCGCAGACCGCGGCTGCGCTTGCAATTCGGACAGGTTTGTGTGGAATCCTCGCAGATGCTTTTGCATTTCGTGCAGTAGAGCATAATAGCCTCCCATTTCGGCATTGCCGTTTCTGCTTTTCAGTATAGCACAGCTTTTTTACAAATTCAACTGCCTTTCGCGGCGCACTTCATCGCAAAACAGGCTGCAACTGTTCTCCGCGCACGGCGTTTGCAAGCGTTTCGGGAATTAGATCGAAATGTGCGACGAGAGAATTCGGCTTATTTATGGGGTCGTCCTGTCCGAGGGGCACAAAATAGATGTTTTTCGTGTTCATAAGCAGACCGATGTTTTTGCACGACGCACCGAGAGCATCGTTTGTGGCGAGGGACAGTACAACGGGCATGGAGACGCGCAGGGCGGATTTTACCGCCATCGTGACGGCTGTATCCGTTACGGCATTTGCAATCTTCGCAGCGGTGTTTCCCGTGCACGGCGCGACGAGCACGGCATCGGCAAGACGCTTCGGGCCGATGGGCTCCGCTTCTGCGATAGTGTGGATAATTTTTCGTCCGCAGATATTTTCTATGCGCTCGTGAAAGCTTTCCGCCGTGCCGAAGCGTGTATCGGTCGTGTACGCCGTTTCGCTCATCACGGGCAAAATATCCCAGTCTTTCTGCAGCAGAGCAAGCTGCGCGAGAGCTTTTTCAAATGTGCAGAACGAGCCGCACATGGCAAAGGCAAGCGTGGGCATGTCGATCACTACTCCTCCAAAATATTGTAGACCGCCTCTTTGATATACTCCGCCGCCGTCTTCGGCGCGACGCGGCCGGGCAGCGAGGGCGCGTCGATGACATGCAGGTGCAATTCTTCCGCACGCTTCAAATCGGTGCCGCCGGGTGCGGAGGCGAGCTCGATGATGAGCGTATCGCGCGTTTGCTGCATGAGCACAGGCGAAGTCAAAACCTTTGCGGGCACAGTGTTGAAAATGAGATCGAACCTTCTGCCGATCTCGCGGTACGTCAACGGCTGCACGCCGAACGCGCGCATTTGCATGAGATCGGCCTTTTTGCGCGCTGCGCAGAATACCTCTGCACCCATACCGCGCAGGATAATCGCCAGATTTTTCCCGATGCGCCCGAACCCCGTGATGAGACATTTTGCGCCGTTTATCGTGCCGGGGTATTCGCGAATCGCAATGCCGACCGCGCCCTCAGCCGTTGGAATCGCGTTGCCGACGGCAAGCTCTTCGCGGCGGTAGTAGTCTTCGGGCTCAATCTCACGCCACATGGAAGACGAAGCGGTCAGCCGCTGAAGCATGCCGCCGCACACCGTTTTGTGCATAAAAAGGCGCGCAAAATCGTCATCTAAACGAATTTCGTTTTCGGCATACGGCGCGTTTAAAAACAGACCGTCCTTTGTTGCGGGCAGCGGCAAAAGGATGACGGAGCTTTTCGCCGCGAGCTGCGGCAGGTCGCATTCTGCTGCGCCGCGGCAGGTGCCGAGCTTTTCCAAACCGCAGACACACACGGGATAACCGTCCGCCGCAATGGACTGCGCCAAATATTTCATGCGCTCATCGCCGCCGATGACGCCGAATGTATTGATCATGGGCATATTTCCCCCACCTTTCAAATTATCATCCGCTTCATTTTATGGAAACGGGCGGCTTTTGTGCGCCTTGAAAGACTTTTTTATACTTTTTTGAATTTGCTATTTATTTTTCTGCCCGTTGGCGGTATAATGTATGTGTATGGGTATGCGATTTCGGACGCATAGCTATGTTTTTGAGATATAACACAGTGTATTACATAATTTCAGATAATTTCGCAAAACAAGTTTTGCGTGAAGCCAATTCAGAAAGGACTCTTTCGTTATGACGAATCAGAATAATACGACCGATAAAAACGTTAACCTGCTCGATACCGTACGTCGTCTGCACTTTGTAGGCATCGGCGGTTCCGGTATGTGCCCTATGGCGGAGATTTTACACCACAAGGATTATATCATCACCGGCAGCGACATCAATGAATCCGACACGCTCGCGCGCATTCGCAGCTACGGCATCCCGGTGCACATGGGTCACCGCGCGGAGAACATCGGCGATGCGGAGGTCGTGGTGTACACGGCGGCTGCAAAGCAGGATAACCCGGAGCTTGTTGCGGCGCGTGCAAAGGGTATTCCGACGTTGGAGCGTTCCGTGATGCTCGGCCTTTTGACGAAGAAGTTTGCAAACCCCATTGCGGTTTCCGGCACGCACGGCAAAACGACGACGACCGGCATGCTCACGCAGATCTTGATTGAAGCCGGACGTGACCCGAGCGCCGTCATCGGCGGCAAGCTGCCGTTCATCAACGGCAACGGCAGAGTCGGCAAAAGTGCGGACATTGTTTGCGAAGCGTGTGAATATGTCGATACGTTCCTGCAGCTCCACCCCGCCATCAGCATCATCACAAATATCGATGCCGATCATCTCGACTATTTCGGCACGCTCGATAATATTGTGAAGTCGTTCCATCAGTTCTGCTTGCAGACCTCAAAGCGCATCATCGTCAATGCAGATAACGCCAACGCCATGCGCGCCGTAGAGGGCATTACGAATGCGGAGATCGTCACATTTGGCAGAACGGATAAAAGCGATTACTACGTGACGGAGCTCAACGAAGAAGATACGGTCTGCGAAGACTTTACCGTTATGTATAAGGGCGAGCGCGTTTGCCGCGTGAGCCTGCGCGTGCCGGGTGAGCACAACATGATGAACGCTTTGGCGGCTGCCGCTGCGGCACATGGCATGGGTGTGGACGGCGAGCACATCAAAAAGGCGCTTGAGGACTTCTCCGGCGTACACCGCCGCTTTGAGATTTTAGGCAAATTTGAAGGCGTGACCGTTGCCGACGACTTTGCCCACCACCCGACAGAGCTTTCCGCCGTGCTTTCCGCTGCCGTGCGCATGGGCTACCATGAGGTTTGGGCGGTATTCCAGCCGCACACTTATTCCCGTACTGCAATGCTACTGGATGATTTTGCAAAGGCGCTTTCCATCCCCCAGCATGTTGTGATGACGGAAATTCTCGCCGTGCGCGAGACGAACACGTATAACATTCACACAAGCGACCTTGCGGCGAAGATTCCCGGCAGCTGCTGGTTTGGCAGCTTTGAGGAGATTGCGGATTATGTGATGACGCACGCTAAGGAAAACGACCTCATTTTAACGCTTGGCGGCGGCGACATTTACAAGTGCGCAAATCTTATCGTAGAAAAATACAAAGAGAGAGCATAAATTTCTAAAAGGCTTTCCGCGCGAAAGCCTTTTCTTTTGGAGGTACCATGTCTTTTCGCGCCATTTTCTTTGACATTGACGGCACTTTGCTCGGGCGGGATAAACGTATGCCGCCTTCGACGCTGCATGCACTAAAAAAGGCGCGTGAAAATGGCGTTTTGTTATTCGTTGCAACGGGTCGTGTGACGCCAATGACGTATTTCCTGCGTGATTATTTTGATTTTGACGGCTTTGCCGCGATGACAGGGCAATATTGCTTCGATAAAAACGGCAAGGTTTTACATACGCTGGCGATCGACCCGGAAGACATTCGCCTTTTGATGCAGCTGCAAAAAGAGGAGCCTTTCCCCTGCCTGATCGCCGAGGGGCGCGAGTGCTTTGCCGCAACTCCGGCAAAGCAGATCGACGAGAACTTTTACAGACATAATTTGCCCGCGCCTCCCCTCTATGACATGTCGCGCATTGGTAAACACGAGGTGTATCAGCTGATGCTGTATGACCCGGAAATCTATGCTTCGCGCATTTTGCCTTTAAAGCATATTAAGTATACGCACACAGTTTCCTATTGCTACGATGTTATTCATGAGAACGGTGGCAAGCAAATCGGCATTCCGGCAATGGCGGCGCATTACGGGATAAGAAACGATGAAATTCTCGTGTTCGGCGACGGCCCGAACGACGTGGACATGCTGCGCGATGTCGGCTTCGGTGTTGCGATGGGCAACGGTTGTGCAAAAGCCAAGGCGGCTGCAAATTATGTGACAACGGATGTGGACGACGACGGCATTTACCGCGCCTTGAAAGAGCTCGGCGTTATTTAAACTATAAACAGAAAGCCCCGCAAAACCGATTGGTTCGGTAATTGCGGGGCTTTTGCTATGCGGAAAATTTTATCGTTTGTATTTCGGTGCGGCGGCGCGGAGCGTGTGCCAAAGGAGCGCAGCGGCAATGATGGCGGCACTTACGGCAGCGCCGATGGAAAGGCTTTTGTAGCCGATCGGCCCTGTGACCATGGAGACGAGCACGGCAACGGCGGCGATGCACAGCAAAATGATATATGCGGCTTTATCCATATGCTCGAGTACATTTTTGTTCATGTTCATAAAAGCATCTCCTTAATCGGCAAGCTGATTGACAACAGCGGCAAACTCCGGCAGCGTGAGTGCTTCGGCGCGGGAATTTGCCCGAACCCCGGCTTGCTCAAATGCGTCTGTCACTTGCTGCTTCGACATATGCAGTGTGTTGGAAATGGAATTGACGGCCGTTTTGCGGCGCTGTGCGAACGCAGCGCGAATAACGCGGAAGAAAAGCACTTCGTCATGCACGTCCACGGGCGGTTCTTTTCGAATACGCAGCTGAATGACGGCGGAATCCACATTCGGTGCGGGCATAAAGCTGCCGCGGCTGACCTCGAACAAAATTTCCGGTTCGGCGTAATACTGCACGGCCGCACTGACAGCGCCGCACTCGCGCGTGCCGGGCTGTGCACACAAACGCTCTGCCGCTTCTTTTTGTACCATAACCGTGATGCTCGTGATGGGCAAACGATCTTCCAAAAGCTTCATGATGACCGGCGACGTGATGTAATATGGCAGGTTCGCACACACAGCGACCTCTTCCCCGTTAAATTCTTCTTCGATGACGCGGTGCAGGTCGATCTTCATCACGTCGTCGTTGATAACCTTCACGTTATCGCAGTCGGCAAGCGTTTCGTCTAAAACGGGCAACAGGCGTTTATCAAGCTCGATGGTGACGACTTTTTTTGAGACCTGCGAAAGCTCGTAGGTCAAAACGCCGATGCCGGGGCCGACCTCAATGGCGCCTGCGCAGTCTGCCGCGCCACTCATCTCAGCCATGCGCGGGCAGACGGAGGGATTGATGAGAAAGTTCTGACCGAGCGCCTTGGAAAAGCTGAAGCCGTTCTTTTCCATGACGGCTCGAATGGTGGATATATCGGAAAGTCTTTGCATAAGGGTATCCTTTCGACTAAAATGTCACTTTATAGATCTGCACGCCGTTTTCGTCAAAGACACACGGGAACAGCGCTTTGATCTCCGCTTCGTTCACGGTGAAGTTATTGCGCTCGTAAGCGGAGACCAGAATGTAATCAATGCTGTATTTTTCAAAGAGCGCACAGTTTGCCTGCGGTGCGGAGAACATACTTTGCATGTCCGTTTCGCGCTCGGTGTAATCGAGCCCGTGAAAATACACGTAGCTTGTGGAACCGCAGACGATGTTTCTGCCCGTCAGCGCCGCGATCTCGTTGTTATGGCGCATATCGGTGAGCACGGTGTCTTCCGGCTCGGTGTTCTCATAAATGTACTCCGCTGCTTTGAGCTGACTGTCGCCGTATAAGCAATAGCCCGCAATGCTCTCTCTGCCGATGGTCAGCACCGCAGAAAGCATACATAGTACGAGCGCACCGACAGCCAATGCGCGGCGGCCCGGTAGTGTGCGCAGGCGGCGGTAAATTTCGACCATATACGAAGCGACTGCGCCGCAGACGAGAAAATACGCGGCGTAAAGCAGCTTGTTGTTATCATAGGTATTCGGCTGAAACACGACAAACTCGCAAATGAACCAAATGACGGCTGCGGGAGCGCAGACCGTGAACCGGCGCTGATCTGCCGTGAAAAATGCAGGCAGGAACAACAGCGCCGTGACGCCGAGATTCACAAGATAGAACCACAAATAGCCGTCCTGCAAATTGCCCCAGTTGTACCACCCACGCATGAAGCTGTCTCCGCTCGCCTGCGAGAATGTCCACGTGAAAAGCTGCGGTGCGGCAAGCAGCAGTGTGATGAGCAGGAATACGCCCCACGTTTTTACAAGCTGTATGCCGAAACCCTTGCGGATCGCCATGATGAGCAGTGCGAGCACAAACAAAACAAACGCTGCGGCACAAACCAAAACCAGATACAAAAACACGGATGATTCGCGCGAGATGAGCTTCGGCGTGACGAACTGCGCGCCGAACGCGAGCAACATCAAAACGAGTGCAGCGACTTTTGCGGTAAACTGCACATGAGCACTGCTGCCCCGGAACACGCTGCGGCACAGTGCAAAGCAAAGCCACACGCCGCAAATGAGTCCGAACGCGAGGAACGAATGCGTATGAATCATGACAAGTCCGCCTGCAAAAACACCGGCAATGATGAAATACCGCTCGCAGTGCTCATAAACGGCGCGGTACAGCACGTATAAAAGCGGGAATAAAACCGCCCAGCCGAACAGCGTTGCGCGCTGCGGGATGAGCATATCCACAATGACGTTCACCCAGCGGATATTTTGGTTGACAAGATTCGTGGGTGTCTCATAAAACGATGTGAAAATGCGGGTAAAATTATCTGTTCCGTTTTGCAGATTCGGGAAGAAATACGCAAAGCCGAAGCCGCCGTTTAAAAAAAACAAAATCTCCGCCAACGCGGTCTTCGCTTTATCACGCAGCCAGCGTTGCCAGAAAAGATGTGCGCCGAAAAACACCTGCGCCCCGGCAAAAAGCATCGGCAGCACATACGCAAAGCGCAGCGGCGCACCGAGCAAATATAGACTTGAAGAAATGCTGTCCGACAAGAACGGATACGAAAGCTTCACGCCCGGCAAAATGGAATACATGGGCGGAAATGTCTTCTGCTCCGCGATACTCGTGATGAACCCGAGGTGCATGCTCATGTCGCCGTAGGTGCATTGGCTCGACCAGATCTCGCCGTTTTGGTAACGGAAGCTGTGCAGCACCAAAAACACGAACAGCAACCACAAGACGAGCGGCAAAAGCAGTGTGCGTTCTGCACGGCAGAAGGCTTTGTGTTTGCCGGAAAAATCATTCGGAAGCAGCTTCGGACGCTTTAAGAACACAGCGCCAACCGTCAGCATAAGCAGTGAGATGAGCGCCAAAACATGCGCTGTGATGCTGAACGAAAACAGGAATGCCCACAACGACGGCAGCCACATTAAAAGCACGCTGCCCGCGGCGCTGCCGAGAATCATTTGTGTATATCGCCGCTCTTTATTTAAAAAGCATGCGGCAAGTGTTACGCCGCACAGCTGAAACGTCAGAAAATACAGCAGCGCCACCGCGCCGCCCAAAAAATTGCCGCCCATAAACAGCTCCTGAATTTGTTCTTTAATATAATATATTGTACCATTTTGGCGACGGGATGTAAAGACGGCAGAAAAGGTTTTATTGCGGGCGCTTACGCGCTTTTTCACAAAACACCCGGAAACGGGGTTGAAGTTCAAAATGCAATGTGTTACAATGTATTTTAATAATTATGGTGTCTCCCCTGCGGTTTTGCGCAAAAGCGAACGATGATACGCAGTCGTATATGTGTAGTTTCCGATTGCGGAGTGCCTGAATGCAAAGTGAGGTGTTCTTCGTGGAGAATGATATCCATCGGAGAGATAAAACGAACTACTATCTGGATCTGGCTGAGACCGTTTCCCAGCGCTGCACATGCCTTCGACGTCACTACGGCGCTGTGATCGTAAAAAATGATGAAGTGATCTCCACCGGCTATGTCGGTGCGCCGCGTGGCAGAAAAAACTGCACGGATATCGGCAAATGCGTGCGCGTGGAAAGAAATATTCCCCGCGGTGAACGCTATGAGCTGTGCCGTAGCGTACATGCGGAAGCAAACGCCATCATCAGCGCCCCGCGCGATAAGATGATCGACGCCACGCTGTATCTTGTCGGCAAGGAGGTCTCTACCGGCGACTATGTGAAAAACGCCGTATGTTGCTCCATGTGCAAGCGCATGGTCATCAACGCAGGCATTGCACGGGTCATCGTGCGCGATGACCACGATCGGTTCAGAGAGATAGATGTTCAGGATTGGATCATAAACGACGAATCCATCGAAGGTGTATTCGGCTATTGAGCCTTACCCCGTTACCGCGTATCCGGCATAAGGCTCGGAAAGAATACGGTGAACATTTATGTCTTTAATACAGGTGTCAAACCTGACCTTCGGCTATGAAGGCAGCTTTGATAACGTCTTTGAAAACGCGTCTTTTTCCATAGATACAAACTGGCGGTGCGGCTTTATCGGGCGCAACGGCAGAGGCAAAACGACGTTTTTAAATCTGCTGCTCGGAAAATACGCGTACAGCGGCACCATTTCCGCTTCGGTCAACTTTGAGTATTTCCCGTTTGAGGTGGAAAATCCGGACGATACGCCGCTTGAGATTGCGGAGAGCATCATGCCGGACTTTGAGATGTGGCGGCTAACGCGTGAGCTCAACTTACTCGACGCCGACCCGGGACTGCTTTACCGCCCCTACTCGACGTTAAGCTACGGCGAGCGTACGAAGGTACTGCTGTCGATTTTATTTATCCGCGAAAACAGCTTTCTGCTCATCGACGAGCCGACGAACCACCTCGATATCGAAGCGCGCGGCACACTGGCTCAGTATTTGAAGTCGAAAAAAGGGTTCATCCTTGTCAGCCACGACCGTGCGTTTCTGGACGAAGTCATCGACCATGTGCTTTCCATTAACCGCGCGGACATCACGGTGATGCGCGGCAACTTTACGACGTGGCAGCAGGAGAAAGACCGCGAGGATCAATTTGAGTTACAACAAAACGAGAAACTCAAAAAGGATGTGAAGCGGCTGGAGGCGGCTGCCCGCCGCAGCGCGGAATGGTCAAACCGTGCGGAAGACCGCAAGATCGGTTTCAAACCGGAGCGCACGGAAAAGGCCCTTGACCGTCGTGCCTACGAGGGTGAAAAAAGCCGTAAGATGATGAAGCGTGCAAAGAGCATTGAATCCCGCCGCAACGATGCACTGGAAGAAAAAAGCGCGCTGCTGAAAAACATTGAATCGGCCGATACGAAATTGCAGATTGCGACGCTGCGCCACCCGAAAGACCTTTTGGTAGAGGCAAACGACCTTTCCGTTGATTACGGTGACGGCCCCATCTTTCCTCCGCTGCGCTTTGAGATCCGCCGCGGCGACCGTGCGGCATTGCAGGGCAAAAACGGCTGCGGTAAATCGAGCATCATAAAGCTATTGTGCGGTGAAGATGTTCCCCATACCGGCACGCTGAAAACCGCAAGCGGGCTTGTGGTCTCGTATATCCCGCAAAGCGCGGAGGGACTTTTCGGCACACTGCGCGACTATGCAGAGCATTGCGGCATTGACGAAAGCCTTTTTAAATCGATCTTGCGCAAGCTGGAATTTCAGCGCACACAGTTTGAAAAGCGCATGGAGGATTTTTCCGAGGGACAAAAGAAAAAAGTGCTCATTGCGCGGAGCCTCTGCGAAAAGGCACATTTGCTTGTGTGGGACGAACCGCTGAACTTCATCGATGTTATTTCCCGCATGCAGCTTGAAACGCTCTTAAAAGAGTGTGTGCCCACAGTCATTTTTGTGGAGCACGACCGCCGCTTTGTGGAAAATGTGGCAACAAAGATCATTCGGTTATAATTGCGGTTTAAAACCTGAACAAGGCGCGTCGTGCAGGGCTGCGGCGCGCTTTTGTTATAAAAATCAGGGGCTATGAAAGAGAGAAATCTATGAAGCAAAGAAGCGACTATATTGGCATATTGGACGGCATACGCGCGTATTCCATTTTGATCGTTGCCGGGTTTCATTTGTGGCAGCAATCCTGGCTGCAAAATCTGTTTCCAAGCAATTTACTACAATTTATGGGCGTGCGGAATTTCAGCTTAAACTGGGTGCCGCGCACGGGCTACATGTTTGTAGACGTGATGCTGCTGATTTCGGGATTCTGCCTCTTTTTGCCCTATGCGCGGCAAATGACCGACCCGCTTGCGCCGGAGCCGGATAACCTGCGCACATTCTTTAAAAAGCGTGCGGCGCGCATTTTGCCATCGTATTATTTGTGCTTGCTTCTCTACCTCATTTTCTGGGTGCGGCTTTCGGATTACGTGAATATCAAGCAATACTTGCAGGATATTTTTGCGCATCTGACGTTTACGCAGACGTTTTGGCCGGAAAGCTACATCGGCACAAAATTTCCGACAGCACTGTGGACACTCGGCGTGGAAATGCAGTTCTATCTCGTCTTCCCTTTGCTCGCGCGCGTGTTCCGTCGCTTCCCGCTTGTGTGCTGGGCGGTGCTTTCCGTTTTGGCGCAGGTGTATATCGTGCTTTTTGCACATCTGCCGCAAGGCAACGCAGAAAGCCTGCGCATCAACCAGTTCCCGGCGTTTTTGGGTGTATATGCAAACGGTATGCTGTGTGCGATCTTCTTCTGCCGCCTGCGGATATGGCGCGAGCGCGAATGGAAGAAAAACCGTATTTTACCGCTTGCGGCGCTGATGCTGCTTCTGTTCAGCGGTGCTGCCATTGTGTGTATGTTAAATGACGGGCTGAGCCGTGCGGCAATCATCCAGCGCTGGCAGGTGGATTACCGCTTTCTGTTTTCTGCGATGGTCTGCGTTTTCATTTTGCTTTTGGATGCTGCACCGAAAGGCGTGCAATGGCTGTTTTCAAACCGCATAGCTGCTTTTTTGTCGGCGGTCTCCTATAATTTCTATATCTGGCACAGCACGGTGCTTTTAAAGCTGAAAGCGTGGCGCATTCCACATTACCCGGATGCCCCGGAGGGCGCTGCCGCGTGGCCGCAATCCGCAGGCGGCGAGCCGTGGCACTTTGCTTGGCAGGTGAAGTACACGGTGCTGTTTTGGGCGTGTGCGCTCCTTTTGGCGGCGTTTTTCACCTATCTTATCGAAAAACCGACAGCAAAACAGCTGCTCAGAAAGAAGAAAATCACCCGTACATAGAAACAGACCGCCACGGCGTATTTCACGCATTCGGCGGTCTGTCTTCATATTCTGTCCGGGTTACGGAAAACTATTCCGTTTTGCCGTCTTCTTTCTGCCCGTAAGCGCGGTCGGCGGCTTCTCTCGCAATATCGATGACACTGTATTCGCACTTTTCGCCCTGTTCGATGATAGGCAGCATTTGGTAGACCTCTGCCGCCATGCCGTGCCCCCAAAGCATGGGGTCGATACGCATGGAGTAGCCGTGGCCGTTTTCGCACATCCAGTCGGTCATTTTGGCGCGCGGCAAGCCGTAAGCCGCTAAGATCGTCATGATGACGCCGCCGTGTGTGACGAGCACGGCACTCTCATCTCCCGTCATCATCATGTTTTTAACGAGCATCTCAAAGCCCGCACAGACACGCTGCATAAATACGATACTGCTTTCGCCGTTCGGCGGGGCCTCGTGCTGACCACCGTTCATCCAGGCGACGAACTTCGGGTCGTTTTTCAATTCTTCGGCCTTTTTATTTTCCCAATCACCGAAGTCGCACTCGGCAAGCTCTAAAATAACTTCCGGGTCGGCGGTGGGATATAAGACCTTCAGCGTATCGACACAGCGCACGCACGGGCTGGCGTAGTACTTTTTTGCTTCGGGATAAATGCCCTTACGTTTCAGTTCCAAAAGTGCCTGAATGCCCTCCTGCGCAAGCGGAGACTGCGTGCGGCCGATGTAACGGCCCTCCAAGTTGCCCTCACATATGCCGTGGCGGATCAAATGAATGGTGTAAGATTTCATGCGGTTTTCCTTTCCGGGACGGTAAAACGCTGCCGTTGCGTCCCTTTCACCAAAAATTCGCGGGAAAACCCGCAAAAAAGGTTCGTTTATCTGTTTACTTCTCGGATAATTTCGTTTATAATTTACAGAGTGTTATTTTTGACTCAGGTGGTGAAACTTTTGTGAACAGTGATTTTCCGCGCATTCTGACACTGCTGCGCAAGGAGCAGGGTATCAGCCAGAAAAAGGCTGCCGCAGACCTTGGCATCTCGCAGGCGCTGCTCTCTCATTACGAAAAAGGCATACGTGAATGCGGTTTGGACTTCATTGTGCGCACGGCGGATTATTACGGGGTCTCCTGTGATTATCTGCTGGGCAAAACACCGCACCGGCAGGGCGAAAAGCTGCATGTGCCGGAAACGGAGGAGGAAGACACGCACGATGGTCTCCCCAACGTGAGCCGAAAAATAATATCGAACTCCTTACATATTGTATTTGGTATTCTGAAAAAAATCAATAGCAAATCTTTAACAAAAGAGATCACGCTGTATTTGAGCGGCGCTGTGTATAACGCGTTCCGCATGCTGTATACGGCGAACCCGAAAAATCCCTCGGCTCTTTTTGAAACGAAGGACGGACTGAGTGAGGCGCTGACCGACGGCCGTATGCAGCTGGCGCGTGCCAAAAGCCGCGTGATGCTGCTCGGCGAAAAAGTGTCGGACGACGAGGCCGTTAAAAAAGACGACCTGCCACAGCTTTCCGGCGAGATGCTCTCGGCGGAATATCCCGATTGGGCGCCCTCGCTTTTTGCATTGATCGAGAATACCGAAAACGAACACAAGGAAAACTAAGTAAACCAACTGCAAAAAGGAGGCAAACTGTATGTGTGGTTTTGTAGGTTATATTGACGGCGGCGAAACACAGCTTATGGAGCCCGTGCTGCACGCTATGGCAGACCGCATCCGTCACCGCGGTCCGGACGACGCTGACTATTATATGGACGGCGAGATCTCGCTCGGTTTCCGCAGACTTTCCATCATTGACCTCGAGGGCGGCAGACAGCCGATTTTGAATGAAGATAAAAGCAAGGTTCTCATGTTTAACGGCGAGATTTATAACTATCAGTCTCTCCGCGAAGACCTTTTAAAGGCAGGCCATGTATTTACAACGAAAACGGACAGCGAAGTGCTGCTGCACGGCTTTGAAGAATACGGCACCGACCTGCTCAATAAGCTGCGCGGCATGTTCGCGTTCATCATTTGGGACAAGAATACGAAAACGCTGTTCGGCGCGCGCGATTACTTTGGCATTAAGCCGTTTTACTATGCAAAGATGCAGGGCACGTTGATGTTCGGCAGCGAGATCAAGAGCTTTGTGGAACACCCGCACTTTAAGCGCGAGCTGAATGAACGCGCACTGGAGGGCTACCTTTCTTTCCAGTATTCTCCGGGCTACGAGACATTCTTCAAGAACGTTTACAAGCTGCCGCCTGCACATTATTTCTTCTACAAAGACGGCAAAATGGATATGCAGCGCTACTGGATCCCGGAATTCAACGCGGAAGAAGACAAGCCGCTTGAATATTGGGTAGACGAGATTGAAAAGACCTTTGACGACTCCGTGAACGCACACAAGATTGCGGACGTTGAAGTCGGCTCTTTCCTTTCCTCCGGCGTGGATTCCAGCTATGTGGCCTGCTCTGCCGATGTGGACAAGACGTTTACGGTCGGCTTTGACAACGGCGAAAAATACAACGAGATCAGCTACGCAAAGGAGCTTTCCGAGCTGATTCCGGTGAAGAATTACAGCAAGACGATTACCCCGGAAGAGTTCTGGGGCAACTTCGGCAAGATTCAGTACCACATGGACGAGCCGCTTGCCGACCCGTCCGCCGTGGCACTCTATTTCGTGTGTAACACGGCTTCCAAATATTTGAAGGTCGTGATGTCCGGCGAGGGCGCCGATGAAATTTTCGGCGGCTACAACATTTATAAAGAGCCGCTCGCCGTACCGACTTATGATAAGATTCCGTTCCCCATCCGTCGCTTTATCGGCAAAGTCGCTTCACACCTGCCGAAGAAATCCGGCATCAACTTCCTTATCCGCCGCGGCAAAAAGCTCGAAGACCGCTTCATCGGCAACGCGTACATGTTCACTGAGGAAGAACGCAAGAAGCTCCTGAAAATTAAGACCGATGCACCGTCCCCGGCAGAAGTTGTAAAGCCGTTCTATGATCGCGTAAAGGATAAAGACCCGGTAACGAAAATGCAGTTCGTTGACCTTAACGCCTGGATGGTCGGCGATATTCTTCTGAAAGCGGATAAAATGAGTATGGCAAACTCCCTTGAGGTGCGCGTGCCGTTCCTCGATAAGAAGATTATGGAGCTTGCGGAGCGCATCCCGCTCAAGTACCGTGTAAACGACGAGAACACGAAGTTTGCGATGCGCAAGGCCGCTTTGCGCCGCATGCCCGAAAAGTGGGCCGGCAAAAAGAAGCTCGGCTTCCCCGTGCCGACGCGTGTGTGGCTCAAGGAAGATAAGTACTACAACATCGTAAAGGAGAAGTTCACGGGCGAAGTGGCACAGAAGTACTTCAACACCGACATGCTCGTAAAACTGCTGGACGACCACAAAAACGGCAAGGCGGACAACAGCCGCCGCGTTTGGACGGTCTACACGTTCCTCGTGTGGTACGACCAGTTCTTTAACGATGATATTCTCAACGGCTATGCGGAGCACACAGACACAAAGACCGCGTAAGTATTTGGAAGGAAAATAAAGATCATGAATACAGAAGCATTAAAAAAACAAGATTTTCTGCCGGTTCTACTCGGCAGTGACATCAACGTATACGGCATGGCGCGTTCTTTCCACGAGGCTTACGGGTACAAAAGCGTAGCGGTCGGCAAGGGCATCCTCCCCGCCTGCACGCACAGCCACATTGTGGAAGTTTTAAAGGTAGAACCGCGCCTTGAAGAAGACGACGTGTTTGTCCGCACGCTGACGGAATTTGCAAAGAACTTCTCCGGGCAGAGATTACTGCTCGTCCCCTGCGGCGACAACTACATCAAAATGCTTGTGCGCAACCAGACGAAGCTGCGCGGCATTTATGAATTCGAGTGCATCAGCGAAGAGCTTTTAATGCGCCTTTCCATCAAGGAAAGCTTTTATCAGGTCTGCGAGGAGCACGGCTTCTCGTTCCCGAAGACAACGACCTGCACGTATGAGAACCACAAGAATCTTGAGCTGCCTTTCGACTTCCCGGTCATCATCAAGCCCTCGAACAGCGTGGCATACTGGAACTGCAAGTTCCCGCACAAAAAGAAGGTTTTCGTTGCGAACACCCGCGAGGAATTTGATGCAATTTTGGACGCCATTTACGGTTCCTCTTACAAAGATCACCTCATTTTGCAGGAATTCATCCCGGGTGACGATTCTAAAATGCGCGTGATGAACTGCTACTGCGGCAAGGATAAGAAAGTAAAGCTCATTGCACTCGGCAATGCCGTGCTCGAGGAGCATTCCCCGGAGGGCATCGGCAGCTATGCGGCCATCATCAACGGCTATGACGAAAAGCTGAACGAGACGATGAAGAACTTCCTTGAGGGCATCGGTTACGTGGGCTTTGCAAACTTCGATATGAAGTACGACGAGCGTGACGGCAAATATAAGCTCTTCGAGATGAACCTGCGTCAGGGCCGCAGCAGCTATTTCGTAACGGCTGCGGGCTACAACATTGCAAAGTGGCTTGCGGACGACGTCATCTACAACAAGCCCATGGATCTCACCATTGCCACAAATAAAGTGCTGTACACAATCATCCCGACGAAGATCATCTTTGACTATTGCCCGGACACCGCCGTGAAAGCGGAAGCGAAAAAGCTCATCGATGAAGGTAAAGTGGTCAACTCGTATTATTACAAGAAAGACCGCAGCCTGATGCGCTGGCTGATGTTCCGCCGCAACCAGCACAACTACTTTGAAAAGTACAAGCGTTATTTCAACAACAAAGGACTGCGTGACTGATGAACAGTTTAGGCGTTATCGGCGGACTCGGCCCCATGGCGACAGCGTATTTATTAGAGCTTATCACCGACATGACCGATGCTCGCACCGATCAGGAGCATCTTGACGCGATCATATTCAATCGCCCGAGTGTGCCGGATCGGACCGCATACATTTTAGACCATACAAAGCCCTCCCCTGTGCCGCCGATGATCGACATCGCACAGAAATTGGAGGCGCTGGGCGTGTGCGCACTCGCTACCCCGTGCGTGACGGCACACAGCTTTCACGATGAACTGCAAAGCAGCGTACACATTCCGTTTATCCACATGGTGCGCGAAACGGCAGCATATCTAAAAGAAGCCGGCTGCAAAAAGCCCGGCATTATGGCGACAACCGGCACGGTGCGTATGGGCTTATTTCAAACCGCGCTGACCGATGCGGGGCTTTCCTACGTTTTGCCGAACGACGAAATGCAGCAGAACGTAATGTCGCTCATTTACGACTGCGTAAAAGCAGGTGAACCGGCGGATATGGTAAAATTCCGCGCCGTTTCCGACGCTTTGCGCGCGGACGGCTGCGACGCTATTATTTTAGGCTGCACGGAGCTCTCCATCATCAAGCGTGATAACGAGCTTGGACCCGGTTATCTTGACGCACTGGAAGTGTTGGCACGTGCGTGCATTTTGGCGTGCGGCAAAAAGCTCAAGCCGAAATATTCTTCCCTGATCCAACAATAAAAGCATAAGGAGGCGTTTTGTATGTGCGGCTTTGCCGGTTATATTCACAACTACGGAACGTTCGATAAAGAAGAAGTCATCCATAAAATGGCCGACCGCATCAAGCACCGCGGCCCGGATGATGCCCATTATTACATTGACGACGGCATTGCCCTCGGTTTCCGCCGCCTTTCCATCATCGACCTCGAGGGCGGCAGGCAGCCGATTTTAAACGAAGACGGCTCGCTCGTGCTGCTCTTTAACGGCGAAATTTACAACTATCAGGAGCTTCGCGAAGAGCTCATTAAAGCCGGACACGTCTTCACCACAAAGACAGACAGCGAAACGATTCTGCACGGATACGAGGAATACGGCAAAAAAATCCTTGACCGTCTGCGCGGCATGTTTGCTTTCATCATCTGGAACAAGAACACAAAAGAGCTCTTTGGTGCACGCGATATTTTCGGCATCAAGCCGTTCTATTACTACAAAAAGGGCAAGGAATTCATGTTCGGCAGCGAGATCAAAAGCTTTCTCTCTCACCCGAATTTTGAAAAAGAGCTCGACGAGGATATGATCCCGTTGTACCTTTCCTACGAGTACAGCCCGGACGAGCGCACAATTTTTAAAAATGTCTTCAAGCTGCCCGGCGCACACTGCTTCACCTACAAAAACGGCGAACTGAAAGTGGAGCGTTACTATAAGATCGAATACAAGATTGAAGACGACAAATCGCTTGAATACTGGGAGAATGCCATCACAAAGGAGTTCACGGAGTCCGTCTCCATGCACCAGATTGCCGATGTTGAGGTCGGCTGCTTCCTCTCCTCCGGCGTGGATTCCAGCTATGTTGTGAAAGAAATCTCCAAGGGTACGAAGAAGGTCAAGACATTCTCCGTCGGCTACGAGGAGGAAAAATACAGCGAGCTGCCGTATGCGCAGGACTTCTCCAATGTCATCGGCGTACCGAACATCGCGAATAAGGTTTCCGCAGATGAGTTCTTCGACGCGGTGCCGGAGATTCAGTATTACATGGATGAGCCGCTGCCGAACCCCTCGGAGATCCCGCTCTACTTCCTCGCCAAAAATGCCCGCCGCTATGTGAAGGTCGTGCTTTCCGGCGAAGGTGCGGACGAGCTGTTCGGCGGCTACCCGATGTATCTTGCAGGCGGACACTTTGACCACTATTCGCATAAGGTACCGCGCCCGGTGCGTAAAGTCCTCGGCACGGTCGCAAAGCACTGCCCGAACTTCAAGGGCAAAAACTTCCTCGTGCGCGGCGCCATGGAGCCGTATCAGCGCTTTATGCGCGCAAACTACGTTTTCCAGAGCGCAGAGCGCCAAAAATTCTTGAAGCGTCCCATCGCGAGCAAGGTGCCGGAGGAATACAGCAAGCGCTATTTCGACGAAGTATCGAATCTCGACGAGCCGACCCAGCTTCAGTATGTGGACATGCACACGTGGATGATCTATGACATCCTACTGAAAGCCGACCGCATGAGTATGGCAAACTCCCTTGAGCTGCGCGTGCCGTTCCTCGATAAAAAGATGCTGGAGCTTTCCACACGCATTCCTTCCCGCTACCGTGCAGCAAACGAAACGACGAAGATTGCCCTGCGCGGCGCGGCCATCAAGCAGCTGCCGGAGCGCACGGCAAACAAAAAGAAGCTCGGCTTCCCTGTTCCGCTGAACGATTGGCTGCGTGAGGATAAGTACTACAACAAGGTCAAGGCGGCGTTCCAGAGCGATATTGCGGAGAAATTCTTCGTGACGAGCGAGCTGATGAAGTTGCTCGACGACCACAAGAGCGGCAAGGCGCTGAACATGCAGAAGATCTGGTCATTCTATACGTTTATCCTTTGGTATGAGCAGTTCTTTGTGCTGAACTGAATATAGTCGAAAACAGCGTCAAATTACAGATTGGCGCTGTTTCTTTATGGAATTATTTTGTTTTGTTAACAACAGACAAGCAAATTTAAAGGAAAAATAAAAGCTTTATTCTTCCCTTTTTGGGGCGGAATAAGGCTTTTTCTTTTGCAGCTTTATCGTCTTGCACGGCGGTACGCGGCAGGTGTTTCGCCGGTGATGCGTTTAAACTGGCGGATGAAATGGTATGGGTCTGCATATCCGCTGTGCTCGGCAACTTCCGTGATGGGCAAGTCACTTCCGGAGAGCAATAAAGACTGTGCATAACGAATACGCGCTTCAATCAGGTCGCGCATGGGCGATGTACCAAAAACCGCGCGGTATAACGCATGCAGGTGCGAAGCGCTGACAGACGCAAGCGATGCCATTTGCGGCACAGTCCAGTGCTTTTCCGGGTCGGAAAGCACCGTGTGACGCAGGTTCTGCATCTTTTCCCTATCTGCACGGCTGACCGCAGGCGAGTAGTTTTCTTCCGCTATGGCGCGGGAGAAACGCACAAGAAATTCTGTGGTGTATGCTTCCAACAAGTCCTCCCGAAACGGTTCATTGGAGAAAAATGCAGCTTCCGTTTTTCGGAAAAGGCCGGAGATAAACTCTGCCGCACGTGGGTAAAGCAGTGTGTTTTCTGGAATACGATAACGCAAAAGCTGCACGCGAAAGCCAGGCGCAAAATGCGCCCAGTTGTGCGTGAGGTTACTGTCTGAGTGAAACCACTGTGGTTCATCCGGCGCATAGAAAATACACGCGCCTGGTCTTACTGTGACCTTTTCCCTGTTAATTTCGATCTCTACGCTGTTCATAAAGTGCAAAAACGTGTAGGTTTCAATGCCCGTCGGGCGCACAAGCGTAAACCCGGCCTTTTCCGGCCAATCGTGGCGAATATCTGTAATCTCCATTTTGATGCCCCCTTTGCTTTATATTATACTCAAAAGCTCCCCGTGTCGCAATAGAATAAGTCAATTTTCGTGCATGATACGACATTGTATTTTGCATAGAGATTGCGTACAATGAAACCGTAATCAAAAAAGCGCGGCAGAAATTGGGATTTGCCGTCTTTTCGAGGAAAGGATGTACGAAAAATGAGTAATATACCGAGAAAAGAATATCCGCGCCCGCAGTTTGTGCGCGAAAACTGGATGAACCTGAACGGCACATGGGCGTTTGAGATCGATAACGGCCGCAGCGGTGAGGCGCGCGGCTTACAGAAGGTCGGCACAGCGCTCAGCGGAGAGATCACCGTTCCGTTCTGCCCGGAAAGCGAACTTTCCGGTGTGCAGCACACCGATTTCATGTACGGCGTTTGGTATAAGCGCACTGTAACGGTCACAGAAAAACAGCTGAAGGGCCGCGCCGTGCTGCATTTCGGCGCTGTGGATTATTGCGCAAAAGTTTTTGTGAACGGCAAGCTTGCCGGCACACACAAGGGCGGCTATGTTTCGTTTGAGTTTGACGTGACCGCACTTTTAAAAGCGGGCGAAAATGAAATTGCCGTCTACGCCGAAGATAATACGCGCGACCGCCTCATCCCGAGCGGCAAGCAGAGCGAGCAATATAACTCATACGGCTGCTTCTACACGCGCACCACGGGCATTTGGCAGACCGTATGGCTGGAGTTCACCCCGAAGGCTTATATTTCCCGCGTGCAGTATTATCCGAACATCACTGCAGGCACGGTAACGGTGACCGCAGAGCTGGTCGGTACGGCAAACCTAACGGTGACAACTTCGTTTGAAGGCAAAGAAATGGGCGGCTACACAGCAGAAAACGCCTGCGGCACGCACACATTCACGATAAAGCTGAGCGAAAAGCATCTGTGGGATGTCGGCTGCGGCAATCTGTATGACGTTGCATTCGCTTTCGGTGAAGATAACGTCACGAGTTATTTCGGTCTGCGCGAAGTGCGCCTGGACGGCCACAAGTTCCGCATCAACGGCCGCTCTGTTTTCCAGCGTCTGGTGCTCGACCAAGGCTTCTATCCGGATGGCATCTACACTGCGCCGAGCGACGAAGCGCTTGAAAACGACATTAAGCTCTCCCTTGCCGTCGGTTTCAACGGTGCCAGACTGCATGAGAAGATTTTTGAAGAGCGCTTCCTCTACCACGCAGACCGCTTAGGCTACATCGTTTGGGGCGAATTCCCGAACTGGGGTCTCGATTCCTCCTATGCCGATTCCGTTTACGGCATTTTGCCGGAGTGGACAGAAGAAATCCGCCGCGATTTTAACCACCCGGCTATTGTCGGCTGGTGTCCGTACAACGAGACATGGGATACCGACGGCAGGAAACAGTTTGACGACGCACTCGACATCGTTTACAGAGCAACGAAAGCGCTTGATCCTACCCGTCCGTGCATTGATACGAGCGGCAACTATCATGTGGCAACTGATATTTTCTGCGTGCACGATTACGAGCAGAACCCGGAGATCTTTAAGGAGCACTATGACAAGCTGATGACCGAGGGCACACTGTTTGACAACCACGCGCACCGCCAGACCTACAAGGGCGAAGCGACGTTTGTCAGCGAATACGGCGGCATTCAGTGGAGTCAGGACGAGAGCGGTTGGGGCTACGGCACCGGTCCGAAGACCGAAGAGGAATTCCTCACGCGTTTTAAGGGCCTTACAGACGCATTGCTTGATAACAGTGAAATGTTCGGTCTTTGCTACACGCAGCTGACCGACGTGGAGCAGGAACAGAACGGCCTTTACACCTATCAGAGAAAGCCGAAGTTTGATCCCGCGTTCTTCCACGGCGTTTTGAGTCGCAAAGCCGCAATCGAAGACTAACAGATACGTTTGGTGCCCGCAGTTTTTCCGCTGCGGGCACTTTTTTATCAAAATACAGGAATTTTGTTGATTTTCGTCATACGTACGTCACAAATGCATAGTATTCTATATAATAGAGTAATTTTGGGCAGCAAGCTTCTGCTACCGGATGCTGTTCTGAGGAGCGTATTTATGCCGCAAAATCACTTTAGAGAACCGAAAAACCGACGTGAACATCTTCTCTCTTCCCTACCAATCGTCTTGCCGGTGGCAGCCGTGACGATATCCGCCGCCGCGTTTGGTTTGCTGTTCCTGCAAGGGAATCCAGTGGAGAGCGCGGAGGAAACCGTTACATACACTGCAGCGATTGGCGCAGCTGACGAGCAGGTGGAAATGTACGTCTACGACGCGGGCAACGATGAAGTTGAGAAAGCCGAAGAAGAAGCTTCGGAAATGAATGCCGCGTCTTCCTATGCCGCAAAAGAGCGCATTTTGCCGGCTGGCGAAGTAGAAGACACCGCAGAGCTTGTAGATGCATACAGCTCTGTGCCATTATTTGTTTCAAGCGGCAATCTTGCGGAGCAAGGCGTGCAGACACGGCTTGAGCTGCTTGAAGATTATTTTCCAAACGGCATGTACTGGAACCATGTCGGTGTGGACACAAGCGAAATGACGGCAGACGAAATTGCCATGTGCGTTACAGACACGCCGTGCAACCATTCCGTTTATGGTTATGGAAACTGCAACATTTATAACGGTCTGATGGATGATTTCTTCCCGCAATACGGAGACGAAACGCAATGCCTCGGCTACGCTTCCATCATCAGCGACCTGCTGTTCGGCTACGATGCACCGATCACGGAGTTTTACGACTTTGACGAGTTGCGCATCGGCGATCACATCCGCATGGGTTGGTATGAGCACTCGCTGATCGTGACGGACATCGACTGGGATACCGATACCATCACCGTGACGGAAGTAAATGCAGATTACGAAAACTGCCAGATCTCCTGGGGTCGACAAATCACCCGCAGCGAGCTTCTCGGCATGGAAGGCGACCTTACCTATTACACGCGCTACGCAAATTGAAAATCGGTTGTTCTGCGCCTCGGCAAGATTTTGATGTCTTGTCGGGGCACATTTTATATTTTCCAAAAGTTATACGATACAAAAACACCCCGAACGACGCAAAATCGTTCGAGGTGTGCTGATTCAGAGAATCAATTATTTAACCATGTTGGCAACTTCGCTTGCGAAATCGTCGTTTCTCTTCTCGAGGCCTTCGCCCTTCTCGAAGCGAACGAAATCCGTAACCTTCATCGTGCCGCCGGCCTTCTTTGCTTCCTCAGCAATGTACTGCTCAACGGAGAGGTCGCCGTTCTTAACGAACGCCTGCTGCAGGAGGCAGTTGTTCTCATAGAACTTGCCGATTCTGCCGGTAACCATCTTCTCGATGATGTTCTGCGGCTTCTTGGAGTTCTTCGGATCGTTCTGGATCTGAGCCATGAGGATTTCTTTTTCCTTGTCGAGTGCTTCAGCCGGAACCGTGGACTTATCGAGATAAGCCGGATTCAGAGCGGCAATCTGCATTGCGACGTCCTTGCCGCACTCGTTGAGAACTTCTGCCGGAACATTCTCGGTCTCAAAACGAACGAGAACGCCGATTCTGCCGCCGCCGTGTACGTAAGCAACGCAGTCGCCCTCGTAACGGACGAAGCGACGGATCTTGATGTTCTCGCCGATGGTGAGAATCTTATCCTTCAGCATAGCATCAACAGTCATATCGGAGCCGTGTGCCTTAGCTGCAAGGAGAGCTTCAACGTCTGCCGGGTTCTCATAGATAACAGTCTCGGCACAGGTCTTAACGAAATCGATGAACTGAGCATTCTTCGCAACGAAGTCGGTCTCAGCGTTGACTTCGATCACAACGCCAACCTTACCGCACTCGCTGACCATAGCGTATGCAACACCCTCAGCTGCAATACGGCTTGCCTTCTTAACGGAAGCTGCAAGACCCTTCTCGCGGAGAATCTCGGTTGCCTTCTCTACATCGCCCTCAGCCTCTGTGAGAGCCTTTTTGCAATCCATCATGCCGCAGCCTGTCTTAGCGCGCAGATCTGCAACGTCCTTAGCTGTGAAATTCATTTCAAATCACCATTCCTTGTAGAATCTTAAACTCTATATCAAACGAAAGGAATTTTTAACCGAAATTAAATTATTCCTCGGTCTCTGCAGCAGCTTCTTCGGTCTCCTCAGCAGCAGCGCCCATACGGCCCTCGCGGCCTTCGATGATAGCGTTAGCCATAGCACCTGCGATGAGCTTAACAGCGCGGATAGCGTCGTCGTTGCCCGGGATAACGTAGTCAATCTCGTCCGGATCGCAGTTGGTATCTACGATTGCAACGATCGGAATACCGAGCTTCTTCGCTTCGGAAACAGCGATTCTTTCCTTTCTCGGGTCAACAATGAACAGTGCGCCCGGGAACTCCTTCATGTCTTTGATGCCGCCAAGATACTTTTCAAGCTTTTCGATCTCAAGCTCAAGCTTGCTGACTTCCTTCTTCGGGAGCAGCTCGAAGGTGCCGTCTTCCTGCATCTTGCGCAGCTGTGCAAGTCTCTGGATTCTGCGGCGGATGGTCGTGAAGTTGGTGAGCATGCCGCCCAGCCAACGAGCGTTTACATAGTAAGCGCCTGCGCGGAGAGCCTCTTCCTTAACGGACTCCTGAGCCTGCTTCTTCGTGCCTACGAAGAGAACGCTCTTGCCTTCCATGGAAAGGTCACGAACGAAGTTGTAAGCCTCTTCGAGCTTCTTAACGGTCTTCTGCAGGTCGATGATGTAGATACCGTTTCTCTCCGTGAAGATGTACTGTGCCATCTTCGGGTTCCATCTTCTTGTCTGGTGACCGAAGTGAACACCGGCCTCCAGAAGCTGCTTCATTGATACGACTGCCATTTGAAAATACCTCCTTGGTTTTTCCTCCGCCGGGCTGATATTTTCGGGGAAAACCGCTTTCGCGGCACCAATCCGAGAGCCTCGGCGTGCGTTTTTGCTTGCAGAATCTGCAAATCGCTAAACTATTATAGCACAACATGCCGGGTAAAGCAAGTGTTTTCTATCCGTTTTCAAAGAAATTTTGTAAGAAGCTGCGCTTCGGTGTCCGCTTTACGGGAATGTGATCGACCAGCACAGCATCCTCCCCAATGGTCTTCACAGCGCTCCATGGGATCACACAGTCATTCTCTCTGCCAAACAATCCGAAAAAGCGCGGACGGCCGTACACCACGATCGCCGTCAATGCCGCCTGCTGTGTATCAAATTCAATATCACCGAGATACCCGATGCGCGAGCCATCCAAAACACTGATCACCTCTCGCCCATGCATTTCTCCGATGCGTTCTAACATATCGCTCCCCCGTTTCGCCGTATTTTTCCGATACAGCGTATGCACAGTAGGGATACATTATGCGTTTGCATCCTTTAAAATGACTTCGGCAATCGTTTCGGCGGCAAGGTTCGAGCCCGCTTCGTTCGGATGGCTACCATCGTCGTTGAAAAGATTCTCGGTTTCGGTTTTTTCATAAAATGCACTGCCGACATCGGCGAGCAGCGTGTGGTTTTTCTCTGCCGCTTCTGCATAGGCTTCGTGCATTTTGCGGTACATCTCATCGTAATCTATGCCGAATTTTTGAAGCTGTTTGCCGTCTTTTTGGTATGCCCATGTCGCATACAGAACAGGTACGGCACCGTTTTCACGAATTTTACCGCACAAATCTTTCACGCTCTGCATAAAGCTTTCCTTTGCTGTGATAGGGCCGTTGCTCATCTCCTGCAAAACGACGTAATCCCATTTTTCATTTTGCAGCAGCTCCAATGCTTTTGCGCCGAGCCTTGTTTCAGGGTTCAGCTACTCACGTAAGCGTGCACCGCCGCGTGTGTTCTGTACTACTTCGGCACCCGTGATTTCCGCCAGTATACTCGGCAGATCATTTGTCAAAATATAGCTGTTTCCAAGCATTAAAATGCGCATATTTATTTCTCCTATCCTCATGGTACTTTATCATTTATAATATAGCACATTTTCGCAGTTTAGACAAGAAAAGCCGCCCGGTTTTTGCACCGAGCGGCGAAATTCACTTGTTTCTTTTTAGTATTTTCTTGCTTTAATCAGCAATAGAACTCCATCGGATACGTGAGATACTTGTTCGGGTCAAGCTGATCGGCAGTAACATAACCGGCCGGTGCACAAATGAGGCTCGGCAGACGATTGACAACCGTCGCGCAAGTATGCTCAACGGTTGCAGGCTTCACAACATGGAACTCGGTGTTCGGCTCGCCGATGATTTGCCAATCGCACATATCGCCGTCTTCCGGGCCGTAGACCTTGCCGATGGTCTCCTCTTCGATGGTGATGCCCTGCATTGTCTCGATGGCCACGACGGCAGACATGCCGATGCAGCGGCCGGCTTCGATGGTCTTGCCGAGCGTCTCGGAGTAAATGTCGTGATCGATGATGCACGGCACATGCTTCTGGTTGATAGACTTGATTGTCAGGCCAAGCTTATTGCAAATGGCTTCGCTGGCATTCCAAGCGTAGGACGGCTCAAAAATGTCCGGGTGCGCAATCCTCTGCTCAAACTCTTCTGGTGTCAGGTCGCAGCCATGCGCATTTGCGAGCGCTAATCCATATTCCTCTACGTTGTAGCTGTACGCGCCTTTAATCTTCGTAATTTTGTGGCAACCGCCCGCGACGAGCGCGACCATGTTGATCCAGAAGATATCCTGCATGCCGCTGCCCGTGATGGTGCAGTTATTCGCTTTAGCGATAGCGTCCAGACGGTTGACCTGAACTGCAGAGGTCGTCCACGGATAAATCGCTTCTTCGCACGTCGTGATGACATTGAGTCCGCGTGATACACATTTTTCCACATGGTCATAAATATCGCCGATGAAGCTGAACAGCGTCACAATCGCAACATCTGCATCGCACTCATCGAGAACTTTATCCGCATTGTTCGAAATCAGTACGCCGGTCTTAAGGCCGAGACCCGCGAAATCACCGACATCCTGTCCGACGACCGCCGGGTTTACGTCGATCGCGCCGACAATCTGTGCGCCGTGCTCATGCAGATACCGAAGAATGTACTTGCTCATTTTGCCGCAGCCATACTGCACAACTCTGATTTTTTCCACAAGAACTTCCTCCTTTGATTTGGATTTCAAATTTATCTTCGCGGGACATCCCGCTTGTCTTCGCTTATAGTATATCCTCATCTTAGTTTAGAGTCAAGGAAGTTTTGTGAAATTTTTATTAAACTTTTATTCGTTGAATTCTACCGACACTTGAAGCTGCAAAAATATATGCACACCAACCTATACCGGAAAAGCTTAAGCCTTCGTAAAACCAAGATTGATCGGATTGATGTGCGAGCCATTGCAACGATGCTAATGTCTAAAAGAACGATATGCAGAAAACTCGCTTTCAATATCTTCGTTATAGTTGCGCAAATTTGGTGATGTAGGAGGGCAGTATACAAACGCGCAAAACATAAAAAAAGCCCGCAAACCCAGTCATTTCAAGGGATTGCGAGCCTTTGAGGTGTGGTGTGGGTGTTCATACGGGATTTGATAAAAACACATTCAACCGACTCCGAATACACATGTTTATGCTCGCAAATGTTGAAATCCGCACATTCGATTTATCTGTTTGTTTCCCCTATAATAGCCGTCATCTGCATAGAACTGCGGATTCGGAAAATGGTGCTTTTTTTGCGTAGTCCATCAGGTAGATTTTCTGATTTTGTATGCTGTTGCTATCACTGTCCTTCTTGCCGTCATCCTGTGAAAATCGGCAGTACAGGGCGGTGATTTCTTCCGTTTACCGTCTGTTCATTCTGACTCCTTTCCGACAGTGGATACGGTTTTGAAGTGCCATCAATACACCATGCAGAACACTTGTTCGTCAAGTGCTTTCGGCATATTGTGACAGAAAAGACGGCTGCCGTTTCCGACAGCCGCCCTTGGGTTAAACATTTGATTTTACTTTACGCTACGCTTTTTCTTTCTGCCGTAAACGGTTGTTGCCGTTACCGCACCGCCGCTGACAAACAGCAGAGCAACCCACAATGCAAGGTTGGAGTTGTCGCCGGTCTGAGGCGAGGTAGTTGCATTGCTGCTTGGTTTATTGTTATTACCAGTGCTACCGCCAGCGCTTGTATTGTTATCACTCGGAAGCTTTGCCGTTACAGTCTGCTCCTTGGTAATTTCCTGTGTTGCTTTGGCATCCTTGTAATACTTGCCGCAGTCAGCACAGTACCAATATTCGATATTGCCCTCAGCGGTCTTGGTTGCCGCTTTTGCTTCAATGTGCTTCAGGTCGGTATGATTATCCGGTGCAATGCTTGTTTTTTCGCTCACGACTTTTCCGCACTTATAGCAGGTACGAAGAACCTCCCCTTCTTTGGCGCAGGTAGCATTTTCCTTAATGACATCAAATTTCGGATTATAATCGTGAGTTTCGTGATAGCAGGCTTTAAAAGTGATATTCAAGTCCTTTGTAACATTCGGAATAGAAAATACAACAGGTTTTCCGTATCCATCAAAGGAATAAGTGAAATCTGTCCCCAGTTTCAAGCCTTTTCCGTCTTTACCTTCAACGAACAATTCCTTATAGGTAAGTGCCCATTGCTCCGTGCCAACATAATATTTTTCACTGGCAAGGTAAAGATTAATACTGAAATCCTCGCCTTTTTTCAGCTTGTAGGTCGTATCCTTCAACGGAGCAAACCCTGTCGTATCCGCAAAGGTTATAAGGCAAAATGTGGCTTCCTTTTCAAAGGCAGCATAAAATGTCTTGTTTTCCGTTACCGTTCCCAATGAAGAAAGCGCATACGGTGAATTCTTATTTGCTGACCATCCGACAAAAGTATAGATATAATCTTCGTCTTTGATGACAGGTTTGTTACATTGGAATGTAATCTCTGTTCCATAATAGCCTTTATAGCTATACAGAGTTTCACTTCCATCATATGACTTGAACGCAATATCATATTGATTTCTTGCGTAATAGAGGGACAATTGCAGTTTACCGTCTCCGGTTATCGTTCCGCTATTAGATGATTTGGTGGTGTCAAACGAAAAACCATTTTTTAAATATGCGGAATCAGGTACGGTTACTATTGTATCCGTTGCACCGATTTCAGTCTTCGTTCTATCCGGTTTTTCCTGATACTGCCCATTTTTGTCCATATAATAGACGTTTACAGTGTACGGGGTATCACCGCTTGCTTTCCATTTTGCTGTATATGTCTGATTTCCGACAGTTCCTTTCGTAATTGTCACTGTGGGATATACGTCCAATGTATCGCCTGCTTCCCAACCGATAAAACTATATCCGGGTTTTGTTGGTGTAGGAAGCGTGAAATCGTCGCTTTCAATATTGAAAAGGGAATATGATATGCCACTTTCATGTTTGATGATTTCCGGTGTGGTAATATCATCAGAAAATACTCCACCATCCAGATAATAATACACATATTGCTGTTTTGGCTGCCAGTGTGCCGTCAGTGTTATATTGGACTGCCAGTTTGTCATAATATCCAAATATTTTGTCGGCTCTTGACTGTTGTCTTTATCACAAGTCCAACCAATGAAATCGTAGTTTTCCCGCTCCAGATTGCTGTTCAACGTATCAAATGGTTTGTCAAATCCGATCTTATAGTACGGTGTGGCATCGTTTGTCTTGTAATAATATGAGTAAATACTTTCATCGGGTGTGTTTTCCCAATGCCCACCATTTAAATCGTAGGTAATAGTATACCGAGTTGATGTTGAGGGCGTGGATTCTCCCTCTTTTACAACTGTTCCATCACCGGAGGATTTTTCTTTCAAAGCGCCGATAAGCCTATCCGGCACACCGTTTCCACACACAATTTTTCCGGTATTTACTACACCGGAAACGTTAAAATTACTAATATCGGATAGATATAATGTGCCGGTGTTAACAAAAGAATCTTCCAAGCCCAAGTTGTAACAGCCACTGATTCTTGCCGTTCCGTTATTTTGGAAGGAGCAACCGGAACTGACACCAAATGTTGAATTGGAACCGGTAAATGTAAATTCACTGTTATTTACAAAGCTTGCCTGATAACCAAGTGTAAAGCCATTTGAAATATCAACTGTCCCATTGTTTGTGAAGGTTTCATTCCCATACCAGCACCACATTTCAAATGAAGTATCTGTGTATGTTTCGCCGGAATTGATTGTTTTGCCATAATAGAGCGTCGATGCACTCGCCGAAATTGGCAGAGCCGTAAAGATCATCAACATTACCATTATGAACGGTAGTATTCTTTTTCTCATAAGAGCCTCCTGTGTTTTATTCTTATTTTTTTAGGATAATTGTTGTAGTCCGTATCATCCCTTCCTTTTCGCAAGCTGCATCAGTCCTTTTTTCGCCGCCTCGATCTGCGGCAGGAACAGCGCCCGCTCGTTAAAAATCATATAGTTGTTCAGCGCCAGAATAGACAGGTGGACATACGGTTCTACTTCCTCTGCGGTGCAGCCGAGAATCTCGGCAATTTTTCTCGTATAATAAGGGTAGCGACCTGCAAGCTGTACAAGGTACGGCTTGACTTTGTTTCCGTATTCCTGCGACACACATACGCTGACCAGAAATCGCATAACCGGGGACAGTTCATCCGCAAGCGTGCTGAGATGGTGCATCATATTAGCAACATCCTGGATATCTTCAAAGGCAATGCCGAACGCACCCTGCTCAATGCGGGAAATCGCTTCTTCAACACAGGCCAATACCATTTCTTCTTTTGTGTCAAAATAGTAATAGATACCACCGTTTTGCAGGTTGTTTGCGTTGCAGAGGTCTGTGGTAGTCGTTACCGTCAGCCCTTTTTCAACAAAGCAGTCAAGGCATATGCCGATGATTTCCTTCGTTCTCTCGGCCTTTTTTGATGTATTCAAGCTTCAATACTCCTTTCCCGCCGAATATACTGTATCGTAGTAAAGTATAGCACCCGGCTTCCCAAAATTCAAGTATTTACTTGATAATAATACAACTTCAATGAAAAAGCATTAAACAGAAAGGCCGCCGTCGCCTGACAGCAGCCTTTCGGTAAATATTTGTTATGCGAAAATCAAATCATTTGAAACAATCTCCATAGCAGCATTGCGAATGTTGTTCATCTTCTGTACCCACAGCATTTGGTTTTCCGCTTTGAGCGTTTCCGTCACGCCCTCTTTTTCGGCGAATTGTTTTACCAGCCGAGAGAACATTTCCTCTGCTTGCTCGTTTATGTCGGCAAGGTAATCGTTCAGCTTGCCGGTAGTCAGCAGCTCGGAATACGATGGGCGAGCTGGCATATTTCAGCACCGTCAATCAGGATATCTTATATAAGGTCTTATATAAGGAATTCGGTGTTGATGCTGAACTGCTGATTGACCATGCTTGGGGTCTGGAACCCTGCGGCATGAAAGAAATCAAAGTCTACAAACCCAGCACCAACAGTATCTCCGAGGGGCAGGTACTTTCCTGTCCTTACCCATACGACAAAGCCAGAATCATTGTCATGGAGATGGCTGACAGCTTAGTATTACAATTAACAGATAAAGGACTGGTCACGGATAGCCTGACGTTGGATGTGGGCTATGACCGGGAAAACTGCGACAGCAGAAAGTACCGAGGTCCGGTACACATCGATCACTACGGCCGCACTGTTCCGAAGGGTGCTCATGGCAGTACGAAACTGGATAATCCGACCAACCTTGGCAGTATCCTGATTTCTGCCACAACTGAGTTATTCGAGAAAATAGCCGATAAAACACTGACCGTAAGACGGATCACAATAGCCGCCAACCGTGTGGTCAAAGACGAGGGATTCTTCCAAGTCGATCTGTTCACGGACACCACTAAGCTGGAAAAAGAGAAGAAACTGCAGAATGCGATGCTGGGTCTCAAGAAGAAGTTCGGAAAGAATGCTGTTCTGAAAGGAACCAACTATCTGGATGGTGCAACAATGAGGGAAAGAAATCAGCAGATAGGCGGCCATAAGGCTAAGTAAGGAGGGCGAACATGGACCACAAGAACACACCGGAAGGCAGAGCCGTCCAAAGTAAGTATGGCAAAATCCTCCATGATTCCCGCCCGGAGCCACCACATAATCATCCTCGGATGCCGATGTCAAATCGCGCTAAAATCTTCTCTCCTTTTGCCGCTTTACGAGGCTATGAGGATGAGATTACTTCTGAGGGCAGGGATCACCTCAAAGGAAATAGAATCGAACTGTCTGAAGAAGGTAATGAAGCTCTGAACCAAAAGATCAGCCAGCTTCGGAAAGGGCAAGGGATCACAATAAAATATTTCACGGACGGCTACTATGAGGATATCGCCGGGGTATTGGATGCTGTGGATACGATCAACAAAGAACTGCGAATATACACAGGATTTATAAATGATACCGGCAAAGAGCTGCCGACCATTATTGCATTTGAGGATATATCAGAGATTGGGGTGAATAAGACTTGAATTACTATTTTTGCTATGCCTGCCGCTACTGCTTCTCGGCTGAGAAGCTGCCTGACCGCTGCCCAGATTGTGGCGCACAGACCTATAAAGAGAAACCAGCAGTACGGCCGGCGAGTAAAACGGAAATCGAGGAATTGCTCAAAATACAGAAAGAAGATACGGAGGACACACAAAATGAAAGCACATAAATATTGGTCACTCGGAGCACTTGCCTGCATGGCAGGATGCTTCTACACGGGCTGCAAGAAACTGATGCAGGCTCACAAGTATTTTGCTTGCGGCTCTCTGGTCTGCATGGGCATGGCAATCTACTCCGGTCATAAAATTGCACCGAAGAAGAAAGCTGAAAAGCCTGAAAAATAAGAACACACGCCCTCGCCGTAACAAGCGAGGGCTTTTATGAACTTCAGGAGTTCATTTTATTTCCGTCACAAACTATATATCAAGAACTTCCATCATGAGCCGAATTCCGACTTTCAGACCTTCCTCAAAAGCAGTTTTCTCCCATGCACAGCACACCGTCCCCTGCCGGTCCATAATTTTTTCCCAAAGCGGAATCTTATCTCCGACATAGTCATCTACCAACCTATCCATACCATCTAGCCCACGCAGCCACTCTTCCAGTTCTTTTTCCTTGGCCTTCGCTGCTTTCCCGGCAACTGTATTTTTCTCTACTGGGTTGTTCTCCGTGTAATGCTCGTAAATCAGATCCAGCAGATTCTCCATTGGCGGGTAATACTCCGGCTCTGTTTTCTTCAAATACTTCTCCAGCATTTCCTTCAATTTTTCTATAATGCTACCGTCCTTCCCAACTGAGATTCACCTCCTCCGTTACGGCACATATTACCGTAGACTTATGCACATAGCAACCTATTTTTTGCGTTTTTTCGGGCGCCCCATCTTCTCCTTCACTTCGTCCGGCACATCAATCAGTCCAAACCGATAGAACATTCCGTAGATGTAAGTCACTCCCCGGATATCACCCAATGCTTTCGGACGGTCAACCACTTCACCTTTTATATTTCCCAGTGCTAAAACTATAGAACTCCACGCCAGACTTTTGCTCTTCTCCCGTCTGTCGATCCACAGTTCTTTTGTATATTCGCCATTCCTGCCTTTTTTAATTTCGTAAGAGAATGGCAACCCTGAGTAAGTTTTGAATTTCACACTAGCATAAGCCATAACCACACCCCAGAAGTTTTCTTCTGTCGGCTCTGCCCTTCACCGCTTCATCGCTCTGTATCTCCGTTGCCGCTCTGCTCCAACACTAATTTTCTCTTTCTCTGTACTGGGGAAGTACACACCTTTCCGATATGGCAGGTACGAGGTGACGGAGGCTTTGGAGAGTTGAAGAGTAGAGGATGTTGAGAGTATGGAGGTTTTATAGTCTTGTGTCTCCCGGTATTCTTCAAAAGTGTCCTGCACCTTCTCTGCTACATCCGATTCATACACACCGGCTGTGATGAGGAGTTTCCGGACTTTGATAGGATTTAGGTTCAAAGCATCGGCGATGGCCTGCAAGGACATCTCAGAATCATAAAGTGCCACAGCACTTTCCATCTACTCTTTCAGATTCTTCCCGGCATCATACTCCGGCTTCAGCTTCTTTCGACCACCACCGGGCTTTCTGGCTTTATATGCTCATTCTCTCCCATAATTATTCGTGCAGCTCCAGTGGCAGTCCGTCCAAATCATGGAAGAAAGTCATCTTCTTACCAGTATAATCATCCACACGGATCGGCTCACATTCTATACCTAATTCTCTCAGTTCTTTCACCGTCTGCTCCACGCTCTCTACGCAAAAGGCAAGGTGACGCAGACCACAAGCCTCCGGGCAGTTCACACGCTTCGGCGGGTTTTCCTCAGCGAAAATCTCCAACTCAGTGTGCTCATTTACTCGCAGATCCAGCTTCCAGTCCTTACGCTCCGGGCGATAATTTTCCCGAATGACATCAAAGCCCAGCTTATTCACATAGAAACCCTTTGCAGCTTCGTAGTCAGATACGATGATTGCAATGTGATGTATTTTTGATAGGTTCATTTTTCTCACACTCCTTTTTCGTTATAAACTATATAGCGACCATCAAAATATACCGCGTGAACTCCTGGAGTTCAGTTTGTCCACACGGCATTTCTTTTTTTCTTGGGTTCTTGTTTACTTCAACTTTTCAAGGATCTCATCAGCACTCATGCCGCCGGCCATCAGCTTCTTAACCACAGCCTCGGCTTCTGCCTTTTTCGCTTCTTCAGCGGCCTTAGCATCTGCCTTTGCCTTCTTCGCTTCCAGCGTTGCCACTTCTTTTTCGGCCTTCTTCAGAGCAGTCTTCTTCTCTTTCAGGTCAGCTTTCAAAGTGTCAATGTTTGCAGTGATGGATGCAATCTCAGCAGTCAGGGAAGTAATAGATTCTTGCTTCTCTGCGATCTGGTATGCGTAGTCTTTTGTGGTATTGGTTTTGGGACGGTTTTTGCTGCCTTTCGTTCTTGGCATAGATGATAACCTCTTTCTTTTTATTGTGGTTTAAGTATAGCGCTGTGTTGGGGTGAGGGGAATATTATCGCTTGCGTTTTTAAGCAATATTACTGCTAATAGGTTCTGCCTTATCCTTAACAGATGTATCATACTCCTGTCCCGTCACTTCGGATTTCGTATATCTTTCAGTAAACAAATCTATGATATTTTCAACATCCGTAAAAGTTCTTAGGTGAACTTGCGTTCCTTGTATTTCAAATACATTTTTCCAGCGTTCCACAGTTTGCAATTTTTCCAGAAGACTTTCTTTGCTCATTGTCGCCACTGGAAACTTATGTATTTGCATCATTTTCTTCGCATACTTTTTGTTCGGACGCTGTACATACTCCTGCAATTTATCATCATTCCCAACCAGCCCAACTGTCGTAATTGACGATACAGCACGCGTGGCCGATGCTCGAAGAAATGTTTCTAAGCCAAAATGGCGCTCCATTAGTTTGATATCATCCGTTATTATCTCATTGTTCAAGATCAGCAAGTCGATTTTTCTAGTGATAATAAACATCTGATCTTTCATTTCTTTAAAAACATCTTGGCAATCAAAGGATTTACTAATAAGCTGGAAATATTTTCTCTGTTTATTGGGAATCGAGGCAGGATGTATTTTTTGATACGCCCATAACTGTCTCAATTGTCCATCTCGCTGAAAAGAAAATTTAAACAGGATTGCATCCGCATTATCTTTATCCAAAAGTTTAAAATTTTCAATCTGGCTTTCTGGAACACTCAAATAGCTAAATGGCTGATAAGCATCATCCTGCTTTATCACATAGAAGCAAGTTTGCTCATTTGCCAAATCATCTCCATTAGCATATTTACTGTCATCAGTCAAAAATTTTCTTTGAATTGCCTCCTTAATACTTTCTCGAATCTTTCTTTTGAATCCATCTGTTGCATTTGGACTCCCCTCATCCAAAACAAATCTCTTTACTAACTGCTCTCCATCTTTCATAACAATATATATTTCGAATCCAAACTGCTCATTAAGCACGTCATTTATTGCTGCTATAATTCTTTGTTTAGGCATTTTTATCCATCCTTTATCATACGTCTTCATATATAAGAAACACATTATCAGATATTTTCTGCCTTTTTATACTGTGTCCTACGCTGACCGTGCTCCTTGTGATTCCGATACACTCTTTTCCTCTATACTCCGTTAGCTGCATTGTATCATATTTAAAAGAAAAAACTTCATATCCCAACACAGTTAACACCGGATTTTGGTAATACAAATTCGTTTTCCACATTAGTGCAAATAGCATTACCATTAAAATTCCAAATACAATGAATCCCTTCCAAGTGTCTAAATCATCCATCGCCATTGGAAGGACATACGTCATGAAAAAAGTCACTCCGGAATCGGATATCTTTTCAATATCAATAAGTGATTCACCTTCACTAACAAAATTAGCCCGTTGCGATTTTTCGAATTTTCGTACACTATATATTGAATAAATAATCCACAGTAAACAGAAAAGTTCTAATATCAATGTAACAAATGCCGAATGGTTTACAGCTTTTGTCAAAGCGTAAATTGGATCATTTAGAATTATGTCAGAAAATTTCTTACATAAATGAAACAATTTAAGGTCAAAATATTTTATCAACAAAATCAGAAACAATGGCGCAAAAGACTGCATAATCAACGCTCTTTTCATTGCTGGATTATCAGTCATAAATTCACCTTCTTTCCATTCTTCTCACATCTTCGCCGATCATAATAGATCGTTGCCTGCTGCTCACCACGGAGAGGTGTGTGATTCATTCGAGCAGTGTAGGGAGCTACCGCTCCCATTATATCACAATTTCAACCCTTTTTACAGACGTTTTCTTGCCTTCATCACCGCACAATACATCAATCCGCCGATCATTCCACCGACTGTGTTACAGAAGATGTCTGATAGCTGGAACGTACCTAAGCGAAGCAATAATTGCAACATCTCTATGCTTACCGAAAAGATAAATGCTATCTTCCCGCTTTGCCACAGTATCTTCTTCCCGCCGTTTCCTATCTTCTCTCCGAATGTCCACGCCACTACTGCTGAAAACGGCATCATCATGATCACGTTCTCGATGCACTCGGTGGTCAGTTGCTGTTCACCATTCACTGTCTCCCAGATGCCCCAACCGCCCATGACATCGGATAAAGGATTCATCCACAGCTGACGGTTTAACAGGGTTCGGAACAGAATAAGTGAGGTCACAAAGGCCAATAGAAACAGTTTCCGAAAAAATACACTCTCTTTGAATTTCTGATACCAGGTCACTATGGCACTCTTCCATCCTTTGCCCGCATGTATTGGCTCATACGCATACAGGTAGAAAAACATAGCTAGGAAGGAAAGCAGGAGTGAAAATCCGAATGGCTCATACAGAGCAGTCAAGATGTTTGTGAGGATCTTTCCGAGTAAATCAATCGTTTCTTTTATCGTCGTTTACAGATCACTGAACAGGTCGGCCTTATACACGCCGTTCTCCAACATCTTCTTGAAGCTGTCCTTTACAGCTGCAACATCCTCATGGTAGGTCATACCATACCAGGTGTCGTTGGTCTTCAGAACTTTTACGGACATCTTGCCCCGCTCCAATAATTCTCCAATAAAGATGGGGATCAGGTACTCTGCTTTCAGAGGATTGCCCGGGACTTCTTTCTCAAAGAACTCTTTGAAGCCTTCCTCCAGTACATCCAGAAACTCTGGAGTCAATCCCCACATGTTCATGGAAACCAGAGAATTTACATCCACAGCCACGCCGTCTGCTTCTGCTCCAGTTGCGGTCTTTACAATATTCTTGGTCTCCACAACCTCAGTCAAGTTGTTATCCTCGTCCATCTTGCAGATACCACGAGTCACACCGCCATTATCGGACAGTGTGTTCTTCAGCACAAAGCCTGCCATACAGGACTTACCACCATTCACCAGATACTCATGAACAGCCTTAAAACCTTCCTTGCCGTAGTAATCGTCTGCATTGATCACAATGAACGGGGTATCAATCACATTTTTAGCAGCAAGCACGGCCTGACCGGTTCCCCACGGTTTTGTACGGCCTTCCGGAAGTTCTCCTGGAATATCGTTAATATCCTGGAAAGCGTAGTCTACAGTTACATTGTGAGAGGAACAAATGGAGGCAATGCGATCACCGATGACCTCTTTGAACTCTTTCTCGATATCCTTGCGGATGATAAATACCACATGATTGAAGCCTGCTTCGATCGCATCATGGATGGAATAGTCCATGATAATGTGATTAGAAGCATCCACCGGCTCCAACTGTTTGATTCCTGTTCCGAAGCGACTACCGATACCGGCTGCCATGATAAGTAATGTTGTGTTCATTTTGTTTACTCTCCTTTCGAGGTTTCAAAATTCCGTTTATTCTCTTTAGTCTAAGCATTCAATCTGACTCGTTTTCACTTGAAATACTTTTTGCGAATGCCACACGCTAGTAAAAAATGAAGATCTTTTGACTAATATTAATTATATCACCTAGCATTTTCAACGCAGCTTTTCTAAAAGGTTTCAACATCCATTGTGCTAGTACGTCGATTGACATACAACCAACCATTGCGATTAATGCAACAGCAATATTTACTAAGGGCCAGTACCATTCTCCTTCATATATGCTATAGTCAAAAACAATATTTTGCACAATTTGCCGTAATGCACCTTCAAAAAGATACACTGCAAACACATGTTTTGCAACTCTATTAATGAAATCCGAATGGAATTCAACCTTCATAAAGAACATCATCAGAACCGTTGCTTCTATTACAATAAAAGCACTGCAGTCCCTTGCAAAAGGAATATGTGGCTTTCCTCCTGTAGCAATGCTGATCAAAGAATTCAAAAGAACATTTAATGCCGTCGTTGCTATCAGGATCTTTAAAAGAGATTTCTTATCAAACCGTTCGTCCAAACTGTATTTTCTAATATATGACCCCAGAAAATACAAAAGAAGCATATTTATAACATTCTTGCCTCCCCCCAGAACACTGTAATAAATTACAGTAGGTGCAACAAGAAACACAGCCGACATAAGCAACAGTAGTTGTCTATGTTGCAATTCACTCATCGAATCAATCGCCCTATTGATATATGGGGAGAAGATCATCAATAATATGTAGCAAGAAATAAACCAATAGCAATTCGTTGAAACAGGAATAAAAGCTTTGATTATGCTTAATATAGACGCTTTTCCAAAGTAGCATCCCACTAATGCGCTTAAAACCGCATAAAGAATCACTGTCGATTCCAACTCAATCAACTTTTGAGTGCTTCGTCGTATTCCGAAGTATCCTGATATTAAAACAAAAATCGAAACTCCGGCATTAAAGATGCCATTTTCAATCTGTGTCCAAGCAAATCCAGTTCCTGAACCATGCTCCATTACCGCCCCATTCGTATGCATAATTACAATTCCTAGCATCGCCAGGATTCTAAGCATTTCAATGCTTGAATTTCGTTCTTTCTTCATACATTCCTCTCTACCAAACGCCATTTTTATTATCTGCTCTTCACACGTGACAGCACTTTCCTTGCAACTCCTGTTAATTCTTTAAAATATAACACAAAGACAGCAACTACAAAACCGATTTGAATCAGGCACCCACTCCAGTTATAGCTATAAAACACTAGGAGTGTAGCTTGTAGATACAGCAACACATAACTCAAAACATCTCTAATCAGGCTGATATCTAGTTTCATCTGACGGGTTACTTTATATAGCCGCAACGCCCAAATCAGCATATACGACAATGATGTTGCAATGGCAGCCCCTAAAGGTCCGCAAGCATATACAAAAGCTACATTCATAATCGTATTGGCTGCTGCACCAATCAAAATCGTGTTTCCAAATGCCTTCGATTCTTTTGCCGCTGAGAAAATCCCTCCCAAAAGCTGAACCAATGCACCAAACACTACTGAAATCATCAGGAAAGGAGCATACTTCCATGCTTCATAAAAGTCTGCTCCGAAAAGGATCTTAGCGATAACCTTATCAAATAGAATCAAGCCTGCACATGTAATCACCATACACATGTTGTACGCCTTATAGATTGTGCTATAAAACTCACTGCTGTCCTGATCGTATTCCTTTACAGCTGATATTGTCCATGCCTGATTAAATATCTGCTGAAACATCGAAAGAAGCGATGGGATTTTATATGCCACTGAATACACACCATTGGCAGCAAGGCCACAAATCCACGTTACGATATAGCGATCAGAGACATTATTAATCCACCATCCGATATTGCCAAGTCCCATTGGTACACTGTAGGTAACCATTTCTTTTTTCAAGGACCGATTTTCCGGTTTCCAACTAATAACCTTCCAAATTTTCAGCTTAATTAGCAAATACAAGTCTGTGCTTGCAAATGACAAACAATTGGCAACAAAATATCCAACAAGCCCCCACTTAAATACCAACAAAAAAAGAACATTTAATGTAAGCATCGATACCGAACCGATAATGCCTCCAATGGCAACATCTGATACCTTTTCGATTCCGCGCGCATAATTATTGAGAACATCCGACATCAGGCTTGTAACGAAATATAAAACAAGGAGCTGTGGGTACAACGTCAAGGTTTTTATTATAGAAAAACACTGATTAACACCCACCAGTAAAATGCACAGAACACATGCGACAATGTACCGTCTGACACCAACCATAAAGACTTCACGCTTATCATAGGTTTCATCCAGTGAGAAGCGCATAATTCCATCTGCAATATTCAATGACAAAACTGGAACAATCAAAAAGAGTGTGGTCTGATAGATATCATACGTTCCATATGCTTCTGTTGATAAAATATTTGTATACAGCGGAACCATTAAAAATGATAATATTTTGGTCCCAAAGCTGGCCAATGTCATTATGCCAACATTTTTTAAGAGATATTTGTATTTTTCCATAATCTTCCTGTACGATATTTTTATTCTAGTCTATTGTTTCTACTTCATTAGCAGGCTTCATAACAGCTGCCAATGCTATTGCACCAATCATACCTGCAGGAGCAGAAAGAATTGCAGAGCCAACAGCATGAATTATATACTGCATGTAACCAGCGTATAAAAGTGCTTTCTGCTCCGAATTCAAATTCATCCACTTGAACGAGAAGAAGATCCGTACATAAATCAATATATACAAAATCGAACCAATCCATCCGAACTGTCCAATTGCCATCGGCCAGAACGTGTCACTCAAGAAAGATCCATCCTCGGTATTCATTCCGAATAAGCTGTTAAAGCCATATTGATAATATAATCTCGAATAATTTCTAGCTGCCTGATCCGAACCGAATGTGGCAAACCCGGAACCCAATGGGAAATATGTATTTGCTGTTTTTCCTCCGTAGTAGAAGAACAAATATCTAGGTGCATTTACATTCATCAGATAAGTTTGAATCTGGAAGGTTCCCAAAAGCAAAACAATCACAGCCATAAACACTACTGTCCTTGTTTTAAGCTGTGCTCTCTTTTGAAAATAAATCAAAAGGAATATAAACATTACCGAAAACAGCAACGGAGAACTTTTTGTTGCTAGAATCAGTCCAACGCACACGGCTGCATACGGCAAACGATTGTTGTATTTGTCCTTTGAAATTGAAAGCACAGCAATTGCAACCAACGCAACTGCAAGAAATTGAAAGCTCATCGGAAAAACAAAGTTATAGGATTTGATTCCATATCTTTCGTTTTCAGTCATTCCGAGATTCACAAACTGGGATATAATCGCAAATAAGCCTGCGAGGTAGCAGAACAATTTTGCGAGTGGGCGCAGCGCTCTGGACATATCGCTATATACGTCTGATGTAATATAATATTTAAATGCAAAAATCGTCCACAAAAACTTTGTTTCTGAAATGACATCCACAAAAACCGAGAACCATGAATATGCCAATCCACTCATCGCGTTCGAAAGCAAGCCAATAGCAATTACCACAATCAAAAGGAACACCGATATTTGGTCTGATGAGTCTAATCTTCTCTTTAAAAGAAGTATTATAACATAGAACATGCAAACAAGTGCTAGTCCTTCATCGAAATAAGTTCTGCCACCTCGCATTTCAAAATAAATCTGGAATGCAAGAATCAAGATGCAAATCACAGTATGTGAATGATATACTCTTTGTCCAACTTTCACATTCCAACTCATACCGTCACATCACCTTTAATTTTCTTGTCACAAATACTATATTGAATCATTCTGTTCTCTCCTATTTTGAAACAACACTCCCAACTTCTCGGCAGTTGCCCCACTTGAAGTTTCCACCTTGTATGTTAGTTTGTGAATCGGTGTCAGCCGCATAATTTCTTGGCAACGATTTTTATCATAATGCTTTGGCAGTTCCTGCATCAGCAAATGAGAATCAATGTGATTCATTGCCGGAACTTGTTCCCACAGTTCTGGATTCGCATCTGTTACCATACGGAAAAATATATGCATCAAAAAGTAGTTCTTAATATAATTGTATTTTTTCCAATACGCATAGAGTAGGCTTTGTGTTTCAAGAAGAATTTTATTATTTGTGTACTTACTGAAAATTAGCCAGCTACCCATATTGATCATTTCCATGTCCATCCAACCATTTCTATATACAAAGAAATTGGAATCATTAATATAGGCTGGAATAGTGCCTGTCATATACGTCGTACTATCAATCCACAATCCACCATAACGAATAAGCAACTCAAGTCTTAAAAGATCAGATAAATGTGTATTGCTAATCACTCCTTCTTTCCATTTTCTAACAATATAATCCGGGAATTGCACATATTCGTTTACATTGTCCGCAGTAATAACCGTTATCTTCCAGTCTTTCATCCAGTAACAGACAGATGCATAGCAATCCTGAACAATTTGAGGTGCGTTCTCCATTCCCTGCAGCCAACAGATCCAAACTTGTTTCTCTGCCGCCTCACAATTCTGTTCTTTGGGAAGTTTAGCTTCGATTTGTTTCAAATCATTTTCAAAATGTTTTTTAAGCCATGAATAGGATTTATACATTGTCAGCTGACCCGCCAGGTATTTATCTGCAAATCCAGTCTTTGTCAGCGAATAGCCAAAAACATCTGTAAACAGTGTTTTTTGACTTATACTCTTTTTTATCAATTGTTTTATCTTCATTATCTTCCACCCTTGGTTTTTTTCTGGTTTCTTAATTTCATTGCCTTTATCGGTTCAAACCAAAATAATAGCCACCACTGCTTTTCGGCAATCATATAAATTACTACCGGCACAAAAACACTTGCACTGAAGCCAATCATAAAGTGGAGAACGCCTGAAAAAATGCCGATTTTCAACAATACAGTTCGAACGCCTGCCGCCACAATTGTATGTAGTACATATACGGGCATAAAATACTTTACGTTATGATTAACCAATCCATCTGTTTTATACTGCTCTTTGCTTTGAAAAAAGTATGTAATCACAAACACAAAAATACTGGCAAAGATAAATTGAGCTTTTGCATTATCGGTCGGTGTACTATAGACAGAGTAAGAAAGGATACATGCCAATATCACCATCCCAGCCGCTATCCCATCAGCCAGTTTACTTTTTTTGAATGGAGTCGCTGTAATCAGCATTCCTATGCAAACCCAAACAGCACTTGCCATCACTTTTGCAACCAAATCCGGAATGGCCTTATCCGCAAGCCACCATACATAAGTAATCTTTATGAAACACGCTATAACAACCATGCTGACCAGCGTTTTTCTTTTTCCTTTTCCTATCACCGGAGGAATCAGGCAAAACAGTAAGAACAGCGTATATAAATACCAGTATGGTGCGATTGGTTCTATAAGAAGCGTTTTCAAAAAAGGTGGTGCGGCGTTGTTTACATCCGTGGCAAATACATTCTTTAGTAAAAGTGTAATAGTTGAAAACGTTACATACGGAACACCCAATACGAGGGCTTTTTTCTTAATATTCCCTATGTGTTTTTTTACATTCCATTCGTTCGGAGCAGTAGCCTGATATAGAAAACCACTACAAACAAAAAAAAGAGGCACATGAAATGTATATACCGTTTGGATCGGCCAGCAATATAAGATATTGTTCTCACTGATCCAGCCGCCTGCCATCATCGACATATAGAGATGCCCTATAACAACAAGCAAACAGGCAAACATTTTCAAATTATCAACCCAGAGATATCTTTTGGGTTTGCATTTTAAGGTTGTTTCATTACTGGACATGAAGCATTTCCTCGACTGTACAGGGTTCCCGCAGTCCTTTTTCTAAGAAAGGTGCTGAAAATGCCCTTGCTTTTTCTTTTGCACTTTCATAAGTTCCAATTACCCGTGCCGGAACGCCTCCAACAATACTGCCCGAAGGAACATCCTTCGTAACGATTGCTCCTGCAGCCACGATACAATTATCCCCGATTGTAACTCCATAATTGATAATTGCATCCGCACCTACATACACATTATTTCCAATTTCTACTTTTCCGAAGCGGCAAAGATACTGATCTGTTTTTTCTTCATGATTAAACACCGTATTCAGCGCACTATGAGTTACAATTCTTACGCCTGCCGAAATTGCCACATTGTCATGAAGATAGACCAGAAACGGTTCTGCGGGCAGTATATTCGACTGGAAATAGCAATTTTCACCCACTGCACCAAACATTCCGTGCTTTTTTATGTAGGCCATCTTCTTCCATCCATCACGGATCGTCAGCATGTGAATCTGCCGCCAATAACGGCGAAATTTATCATATACTTTATAAAGTCCCACCTATCGCTACCTCCTTACTTCTTATAGTTCAACATTCCCTTTACATTGAATACAATTCTTTCCCAAGTGATTTTCTTCCTATTAAACCACAGTACCTTCGCATAGTATTTCACTTTACTGCGGCGACTTCTTTTCAGAATCAATTCAGGAGTCAGCTCAAATGACTTATCCGTTGTAGTATCTGCATAAATCAGATAGTCTTTTTGTTCATCGTACTCTTTAACGGCAAAAGTTGTCGGGCGACACCAGTAGTGTAGGTACATATACTCTTCATCCTTTATTTTGCCATGATCCAAATAATGGCGAAGAAGAGTTCCATTGTGCCATGTAAAGACCTGATGTTCATTTTTGTACGAATCCTCTTCCTTACCCCAGTCAAGGAAGAAGCCATAATCATATTTCAGCAAGTTGGCGAAATCGATTTTTTTATAGACTGGAATTTGAAGTACCTCGTAGATGTCATCCATACCCGGTTCATCGAATGCAAAGCCCTTATCGACTGAATAGACATCCCGATAGTACATCTTTCCTTCAATATGTGTTCTATAGCGAGCACACACTTCAGGTGTATTCTTATACAGGTTAGAGTGTCCATTAAAACCAACTTTTTCATATTGACCGAGAACTTCATCCGTATAAAATTTGCGGATATTACCCCAAACCAGATCTATATCACAATGTCCCCAGAAATCGTAGTCTTTTAGCTCGTCTGCAAAAATCTCACCATACGCCGGCTTGAAATCGCAGAGCTTATACGGGCGCTCCAGGAAAATCGGGAAATCATAAATTGCCTGAGCCTTTTTCTTCATCTGATCGAACGTCCAATATGTAACCTTCACATTTTCCGGGTAATCATAAGGCGTTTTGTCATCTGTAAAAATCAGCCAGTCAATCGATGGGTTACACTTACAGCTTAACAGCCAGAATTGAAACCCCTTTGGAAACTTCCCAAAATAGGGTACAACATACGCTATTGAATACATTTTATCCTCCATAATCACATCATTTTTTAACTTCCAAGAACTGTTCTACCCTTTGTTTTGTAGAAAGTTTGTATCTGTATTTCATGCAGTTTTCAATATACATTTCACTGTTAGAAACCACATCATTCAAATCGGATTCATCCCACTGTTTCTTCGCAATGCCAAGTTGATATTCTTTGATATAGGTAGAATTCAGTGGAACGTCTGTTGTAACAATAGGCGTTCCAACCGCAATCGCTTCTACAATGGAAATCATATTGTTGTCTTTCACCGTATTAACGAGCAACGCCTTTGACTTAGACAGAATCGGGAGCAGTTCATCGTGTGTCATCTTTCCTGTAAAAATTACATTCGGAGCAATTCCCAAAGTCTGTGCCATCCTCTGAAGTTTTTCTTTCAACTCCCCTTCGCCTATAATGTATAACCGGCATGTAGAATTGTACTGATCCAGATACTTGGCAAACTTTTCAAGGATTCCATCGATTTTCTTTCGCTCAATCAGCTGCGAACAAACCACAAAACTGTTATCTTTCTCAGTAGATGCTTTAAACTTATCGAGGTTGACACCGTGATCGATTACATTTACATCCGTATTCATGCAGTATTTCTTCACAAAGTTTCTTGCCTCTACTGAGCGTGCAACAACCTTTGCGTTTCGCATGAAGAGTCTTGCTATAACTCCATACCAGATCTTTGAGGGAATTTTCTTCATAATGGCATTATGCTTTGCAAGTTCGTGCCAGATAATCGTCTTGTCCGGTGCAGCTCGATATGCCATCAATGAATTCAATGAGAATACTTCGCTTGTAATAATCAAATCGTACTCTGTACGATGCTGTTTTACATACCAATACGTCTCTGGCATAAACGGCAAGCAGTGCGGCATGCAGACTTTTTGACACTTGCACTCCCACCACAGTACCTCAAATGGATATGTTTCACTTTTTGTCGGCTTGAACGGCTCCCCTCCAACCAGCGTTACAGAATGACCCATTTCATGGAAAGCCAAGCAAAAATCATACATCATTGTGTCTTTTATTGATGCCGCTCTTTTTATATTTTTTGTTTCCGATGTGTACATAATCGGATTAATAACAAGTACTTTCATTAAATATCTCCCATCATCTACTGACAGAAGACATTTAGGCACTTAATCAATCGAATTACTGTGCTTTACTCCATCGTGAATGCAAGAACAATCCACCCGGTGTGCACACTGTTGCAAGAACTTTATGTTTTGATTTGCGAATCAAATCGACAACCTTGACTCCCGCAAATCTCCCATATACAATATACTGTAGTCCACCCTTGATTCTATATCTTGTCTTTAAGTCGGACTCCATAAATTCCTCTGCTCGATGCATACACCCAATCGGCGAAGCGATATTATGCTTGCGACGATTATTGGTCAATCCACCTTCGAGATAATTTCCAACATAAATGGCCCTATTAATATGTACCATCTCATATTCTCTGGCCATTCTAACCCAAACAAGGTCTTCCCCAAGAAATTTCTCATTCGGGTATTCAGGAAAAGGGAATTCCTTCAAGCAATGTGTCTTGAACACCTCTGCCTTATCTGCGCCGGTGTCGTCACCATTTACGCGCACATCGATATAGGAACCTATTTTTTCATCTACATCAAACTTCTTGCCATTGACTTTACCATCAGGGAATGCTCTGAGAAACGCATATCCACAGATCTTATTTTGTGACTTGTATTTCTTGTGAATCTTCAGTATCGACTCAACTGCATCATCTGTCACACAGTCATCTGAATCAACTATAAAGGTGAGTTCGCTGCAAATGGTCTGTATTCCTACATTTAAAGCTGTGTGTTTTCCTCCATTACTCTTATAGATATATCGTATTGGAAAATCACTATTTTCTTGTAACTGAGTAATTAGATTTTTCGTACCATCAGTACTTCCGTCATCAACTACAAGCCACTCAAAATCTTTTACAGTTTGCTTTTGCAGCGAATCCCAAAGGCTTTGTAATCCCCCCCCGATTAAAGGTAGGGGTTAAAACTGTTACTGTCATTTTATGATCTCACTTTTCTAACTAAATTATCCTGGACAACCTTCAACACACTTGACAGAAGTAGGGTTAGCCCAATCGTCCACAATATAATTTGCAAGTTATCTACTTGTTTTCCTTCCGTCGTCTCCTTTTCAAAGAAATAAAGAATAAACGGATGGATGATATAAATTTCATAAGATATTGTTCCTAACCAAATCAGAAATCTTTTCTGTATCTTCACTTTTTTCAATAATTCAATCAGAGGAACAATAAATGCTATCGTGATAATATTCCGAAGAACCGACTGAAACAACTGATTATCAAAACCCGCCACACTTAAAACAAGTCTTCCGATAAACAAAATCACAAAAGCTGCAGTCGCAACAATTTCTTTCCTCAAATAACAGATTTCAAAATAAGAATCTATTTTTCTCTCATATACCGCCCACAGAATTCCAAGAGGCATGCCAATAATGGACGCATACATTTCATCACGTGGATTAACAAAAGCACTGATCAAAATATAGGCAATTGTTATACTCGTAAACCAATATGTTCCAACATTGATTTCTGTGTGCCGAAACACCGCATAAAACATTATATATGCAGCTATTATCACCCATATAAACCAAAGTGGCTGGATGTATCGAATTGTAAATGCTTCAGCGATTGCTCTTACAGGTGTCTGCCCCCCCAGATAATTTCTAGCCCTATCCAGGTGATTGCGACTATCACATAGGGAGCAATAATGTTCAAAAGCCTTTTGGACAGAAACCCTTGAAGATAATTCTTCTTTTGCAGTAACCCACAGGTCAAGCCATAGCCTGACATAAAGAAGAAGAACCCCACTATTGGAAATGCAATGTACCAAATCGGTTTCACATACACAGGTAAATTTGATACTCGAAAAGATATGTGGTGCAACATGATAATTATTGCCGCAATTCCTTTACAGCAATTCGTAGTCGTCCTATCCAATCGGCCATCCATCACTTCGTCTCCATCTGCTGTGCAATATCAGCATCCACGATTTCCTCGCCGGTCTTATGCTTCAGTTGCTCTTTACTTGCCTCACTCAGGCCGTTATTGATTACACAGTTCATATCGCAGGTGCTGCACTTGTCCAAATCCTCTTTAGTAACTTTGCCATCACGATAATCGCGGCAGATTTTCAGTTCGTACATGCTGTACGGATGCTTGGTGAACAGAGCCTTGAACTTGTGAACCAAAACCCAAGTAGCCGGCTTCCAGATGTACTTGTGCATAGCCGGAGAAACAGAACCGATCATCCAGCAGTCACGGTCACAGCAACGAACCTTTGCACGAACCTTCTCAGCCTCCGGGCTGTTCCACAGCTCATCCCAAGTCTGATTGTTCAGGTTGCCCATGACTTCCTTGTCCTTGGTACCATTACAAGGCATGACATCGCCATACGGATCGATGAAGAAGGTATCAAAGCTCATGTCGCAAGGCAGCAGACGCTTCTGGCCGTAGATGTAGTTAATCAGACCGTGGTTGAAGTAAGCACGGAACCACTTCTTCGGACTGTTGCTGCGGAGCAGTTCGTTGACCAGATTCTCAAAGTTCTTAGCAACCATAGGACGGTCATGGATAATGTTCTTTGCCTCAACAAAGTAGAAGCTGTTATGCAGGGAAGCGGTTGCGAACTCCATACCCATCTCGTTGGAAATCTTGTACAAAGGAACCAGATCCGGAGCATTCTTATCCTGAACCGTCATACCGAATCCAACGTCTTTCATGCCCATCTCACGCAGCTTCTTCAGCGTACCGTAACCACGCTGGTAGCCGTTCTGCAGGCCACGGATTTCATTGTTGGTCTGCTCCAGACCCTCGATGGAAATACGGATACCAATCTGCGGGAACTCCTTACACAGGTCAACGATACGATCTGTGAAGAAACCGTTAGTCGAAATGACGATACGGTCAGACTTTTTGTACAGCTCACGCACGATATCCTTCAGGTCAGTGCGAATAAACGGTTCGCCGCCAGTGATGTTCGTGAAATACATCTTCGGCAGCTTCTTGATGGTCTCGATGCTAATCTCTTCCTCCGGTTTGGAAGGTGCTTTATAACGGTTGCACATAGAGCAACGAGCGTTGCAACGATAAGTAACGATGACCGTACCATTTAACTTCTTTTCTTCAGACATGATTAACTCTCTCTTTCATACATATAATAAATTTCTCTAGTACCACTTTTGTGATGTAAGAAAAGGCAATCGCTCCAGTAAGTGTTAAAACCGCCGTTACGCCATATGAAATGGCATTTAATCCAAACATGTGATTTATCTTCAACTTCTCCAAAACTCGATAAATCATCATATGGCTCAAGTAAACCTCGAAACTAATAGAACTAAGCTTTTTTATCAGCTTGTTTTCTCCTAGCTTTCCGTCAGTAGTTATCGCAAAGATAATAATTGCCACAGAAAAAACGGCCATAACCAAGTCATTTTGACTTAGAGAATAATATGCACTAGCCGTTATCGCGAGAATTATAACTGCAACAATTCTATTATTCTTCAGCCGCTCCAACTCATCTCGATAAAGATAAATCAGGCCACCCGCCATGAAAAATATCGCACTGTACAGGATGTTTTCTCTCTCCATAAAATTTCCCAGTACATGTTGCTCATCAAAAAAGTACAACTGACAGAGAATGTTATAAATTCCAGCAATAATAAAACCAAACCATGCTCTTTTCTTTGAAAACAGCAAAAAGCAGAAAAATGGAAATAACAAGTAAAAAACAAATATCACTGCCAAAGTCCAACTCACGCCTACAACAGAAATCTGTGGGTTTGGCAGTAATCCCTGCAACATTGTAAGATTTGCAAAAATTTCGTATACACTATTCGCACTTGGAGAAATCACCACATCCAAGATGCAGAGCAAAGCAAAGAACGGCCATAGTTTTTCATATCGGCGTTTGTAGAATGTTTCTATATTAATTGTATCTGCTTTGAATTTCTCATAATATCCGCAACACATTCCAAAGGCACTTACCATCATGAACAGAATGGTAAAATTGCCCGCCGTTCCGATAACTTTTTCGAATAAAAATCCGCTTAGATCGTAATTCCCATTTGCAAGCACATGCATTAGAACAATGCCCGCTATCGCTATAACACGAACCACATCTAGCCCTGGATAATGATTACTCGCAATTTTTCTTTCACTCATCCTTGTTTATTCTCTCCGCAATACACCTTCATAGTTTTCTCGTAATATTCATCAATAGTATCGAAGCTGATGTCCTTACAGTTCTTGCTATACTGCTCGCACAGCTTCTTATCACCCCAGAGCTTCTCGATCTTCTTCTTCAGATCTTCAGCATTACCACTCTCGAACAGCTCGCCGGTCTTGCCAACCTGAATCAGTTCTGGGATACCGCCGATGTTCGCTCCCAGCACCGGCGTGCCGTACATCTGGGATTCCATCACGGAGAACGGGCAGTTCTCATACCACTCAGAAGGGTAAATGGAGAACCGTGCCTCACGGATCAGCTTTTCCAGTGCTTCACCTTTCTGGAATCCAACGTTCTTGATGTTGCTTACACCATTCACCTTATCTTCCAGCGGACCAGTACCGGCGAAGATGAACTGCACATCCGGCAGCTCCTTGCAGACCTTGATGAGTGTGCCGATACCCTTTTCCTCAGAGAAGCGACCGAAGTAGAGGACGTAATCCTTCTTCGGAGTCTCTTTCCACTCCACCTTATCGATAAAGTTGTGCATTGCCACCGTCTTTTTTGCAAACAGCGGATTGCTGTCCATCTTGCTCTTCATGAACTCCGAGCAGCAGATCATAGTGTCAATGTACTTGTAGGTGCCCTTCCACTTCCAGAACTCAGCCTCCATCATGCCGATAACCGACTTCGCCGTGGAACCGTGGATGCACTTGCCTTTCATGCAGTTCACGAAATGGCCGCCGAGGCACTTCTCACAGTTCTGGTGCGTATTCGGATTGTTCAGCATGTGGTTCGGGCAGACCAACTGGTAGTCATGTGCCGTGAAGATGATCTTACAATCTCTTCCGGTCTCCTTACGCCACTTCACGATTTCCAAGATGATGGAAGGTGTCAGTTGGTAATTAAAGTTGTTCAGGTGACAGACATCCGGCTGGAAGTCGTCCAGAACTTTTCTCAGCTGCACCCGTGCTTCCTTACTGTAGATGGTCTTGATCGGGTAGGTCAGCTTGCTCAGTTTGCTGCCACCGTGGAAGTCCATATCAGATGTATAAGCATTGACCCGGTTGCCTACGCAGCGGCCTTCGTGCTCCATTCCGAAGTACTGAACCTCATGTCCATGCTGCTCCAGTGCCTCACCCAATTTGAATATATATGTCTCACTTCCGCCGTTTCGGTGCAGAAATTTATTCAAAATCAGCGTCCTCACGTTGTATTTCTCCTTATTCTATGTTCTATTTCACTACCTCTGTTCAGATGAAGCACTTCCAATATGTTGTTCATAAACCAGACTGCTCCATACAAACGCAGGTAGTGATACTGAAAGTTCTTATGATAAAATCATCTGCTGTTGCTGAACCCAGGTAGCGAGATAAAAACTGCTCTCACAGCCTTACCCATCTCTTGAAAAGTGCCGTAAATACGCCATTTTTCTAGTGTTTTCACTATGTACATCTCACTACCTGCGTTCGGTTAGAGGAGATTATTTATTATCAATACTCTCATCTATTATTTTCTCCTGTACAGTTTCATCGTTTCCTTTACAACTTCATCCCAGTTATATTTCTCGCAGATAAAGTCAGCTGCCTGCTTCTTCATTTTCATAACCATTTCAGGATGGTCACAGGCATCTTGCAATTTTTCTTGCAAGTCCTCTACATTCGACTTTTGGAAAATTAATGCCTTATCTTCCACAACCTCTGCACATTCTGGAATATCGGATACCAGACAGCAGTTGCCGTAGCTCATTGCCTCCAGCAGACTTAATGGCATTCCTTCCAAATCAGACGGCAGCGTGTAGATGTAAGCGTTGCTGTATAGTTCATCCAGCATTGCTCCCTGCACAAACCCGGTAAAGAGAATCCGATCGTCACCCTTCGCCAGTTCTTTCAATTTCTCCATAAAGGAATCCGTATCACTGGAGCCACCTGCAATGACCATTTTTTTATCTGTCTTGGCATTCTTGAAGGCCTCAACCAGATATCGAATCCCCTTCTCCGGCACCAGACGACCGAGGAACAATATGTATGAGTCTTTTTTCAGCCCGAACTTATCTGTAATCAGACTTGCTTCCCGAATCTGTGGCCTGTTCACGCCATTAGGGATAAAGTGCGTTTCTCTTCCATAAGTTTCCTTAAAATAGTCCTGCACTCCTTTGCTCAGAACAATGACCTCGTCCGCATATTTCGCAGCATTTTTTTCGCCTTGGTGGATAAACTTAGAACCAAGTCCTGATTGCCATTTCTCGCGCTGCCAATCAATGCCATGGACGGTAACAACAACTCTTTTCCCAAACATCTTCGGCAGACATGCAAAGAACGCCGGTCCTTCGGCGTGGATGTGCACCACATCGTATCTTCCAAATGCACTACAAAGTGCTGCGAAAAAGGAAGAGCTTACCGCTGCAAGTCCCTTCTTCTCAATGGTCGGAACAACCTTTTGACGGATACCATCATATTCAATTGTTTTGTCATACTCTGCACCGCTCACATGATGGCCTGCTCTGTTGTAGCAGGTTACGTCACAGCCATTCTGTGCCATTCGGGTGCAGAGCTCTTTGACAACGATCTCTACTCCGCCTTCTCTCGATAATCGCTTCTGTCCGAACATCGCAATCGCAAATTTCTTACTCATAAATCTTTCCCACAATCCCACTCAGTTTCTTCATCTATATTTCAGCTAACACAAAAAGCGGATAGGCTCGTACACCTGTCCGCTGGCTGTCACCCCACCCTCATGGTCGAGATTTCTTCCTGTGCAGCATTTCTGCCACCCAAAAAGATCAATCGTTCATTCTTCGGGTAAGAAAATATGAACTTCGGGTAGCGGAGCCTTTCATTCTCTGCCGTACCCCCTATTATGACAGCCGCGTATTATATCTCTAGCCCCAGTTCCAGCAACCGCGATCGTATAATTTTTTTACATTTTTATCTCTCCGCTTTTGTATGTATTCTAATTTCTATCCGATATTTATACTTATAACTTATCCATTTTCCTGTGCCCCAACCTTTCAAAGATCAAAGCACATATTTTTTTACATAGAGCCATCTTTTTTCAGAACTACCATTATTGTTTTAAAAAATATTTTTATATCTAGCCCAATCTTCCAATTTGTGATATACTCTTTATCAAGACGAACTACTTCTTCAAAATCGGTAATATCACTTCGTCCGCTTACCTGCCACATACCGGTTATTCCTGGCTTAATCGCAAGTCTTGCACGATGGTGTAGCTCATAAAAATTTGTTTCTGAAATCAAAGGTGGCCTGGTTCCAATTATTGACATATCACCTTTCAACACGTTAAAAAACTGCGGAAATTCGTCAATGCTTGTTCTTCTGATAAATTCCCCAATACCAGTCTTATGTGTTCCATCTGGAAGAATCTTATTTCCAATAACTCGTGGGTCAAAATCCAATTTGAACATCTTTTCATCACCCAGTTTGTTATCTTTCATCAGTTCAGCCTTACGTTCTTCTGCATCCATATACATGCTTCGGAACTTATACATTTTAAATCTCTTTCCATTCTTTCCTACACGTTCCTGTGCAAAGAAAATCGGTCCTGGTGATGCTATGTAAATTGCTGGAGCAACAAATATAAACAAGATTCCAGTAATCAAGCATCCTACCAAACCTCCGGCAATATCCACCAGACGTTTCAGCATCAAATCTCTTGTAGATGCATAGTTAATACTGGTAGTCAGTACTGTATAATCTCCGACTTTTTCTACAAACTGCTTTTTCCCCGGCACGCTTTGTACCTTTGCAAGATTTAGATGTACTGTTACTCCGGTTTCCGTAAACTGCTCAATCAGTTCTTTTGGATATGGAACTGCACCGGATGTCACAATCAGAACTTCATCAATCCATTCTTTGCAGACATATTCGGCAGCATTTTCCATATTTGCCACTACTTTCACACCATTAATATACTTTCCTGTCATTTCCTTATCTATAACAGCAATTCCAGCAATCTTATACCGGGCATAATTATGCTCTTTCATGCTCTCTACTACTGCACTCACTACATCTGCTGAAACAACAAGAAGCAAGGAACGATTTTCACCATCTTCCATTTCCTTTCTAAGCAAATGTTTCCACAGCTCTCGTACCAGATAAGTAAGTAGAATATAGATAACGATATTCAGTATCAATGCCAGTCTGGAATATTCATGTCCTTCCTGAAGCATAAACAAATAAAGCAATAAACATGCTCCAAGAATTACTCCATGCTGTGCAGTTACAACAAAATCTTTATAATACCCTCTTTTCAAAACGTTTTTTAATGTTCCCATTGCAAACAGCACTACCAAATCTGCTACTTCCATAAAGACAGCCATATTCCTGTAAAGAATTAGCTGATATGGATTAGCTCCGTATCCGCTTAACGCATACGCCAGAACGAACGCCACCTGCAAGCAAATCAAGTCCAAGATGATAAAATCCACATGCTTTATCCATCCTGTAGAATCTTTTCTATACATACGTTCTTTCCCCTTTATTCATTTTTCAGATTCCAAAGCTTAATCAGCCGCAAAAGTAAATCGTGTTTGAACTTGGACATGAAACCTCTCCTTTATTAGTTCAATATCAAATCCCTCAATTATTCTAAAATATCACTTTTTCACTTTTTCATAAAAAACATTCATCACAAGCGCCTGCAAGGCGTCTTCATCGGGATAGAATTCCATGTATTCCTGCCCTACCTTGGCTTCACCGTCTATGGTGCGGATCTCGGAAACATCGCTTTTACTGAGTAAGTCCGCGATTTTAGAAAGCTTTTCAGCTGTGCAGTCGGAAGTAAGATAATCGCTGACCTGCAGAATCGCATTCGTAGCGAACCACGCATCGCTGTCGGCTTTTTCGGTTAGCTTCTTTTGCAGTGCTATAAGGTACTGGCGCTGGCGCTCCATTCTGTGCAGATTAGAGCTATCCTCTAGCCCGCCACGTGTGCGCACATAAGTTAGTGCATGATTACCCATTAATGTTACGGTCTCGCCTTGTACAAGCGTTGAGTCAATGGAGGAAAAATCATCCATCACTTCCACCTCGACGCCACCGACCAGATCATTTAAAATTGCCACACCATCCATTGTAATGGAGATGTAGTGGTCAATACCAACGCCATACAGCAGATTGGAAACAGCCTCTGCCGTGTTTAGACAGCTGTCCCGCTCACCCGAACCGTATGTATGCGCCAACGCAAGCTGACCGGTAAATGTACCGGCCACATCGCCTCGAACGCCCAAGATCTGAATCTTCGTCATCGTATCGCGGTTCAGCTGGATCGGCGTGCAAGCGCCGGTCTCTTTGTTAATCACAAGCAGCATCAGAAAGTCAGACTGTTCATTATTTAAATAGTTGCTTTCTTCTGTCTCCGCATATTTATCGAGACCCATCAGCAGTACGGTCTCAAGATCATTGCGGCGTGCATACCACCCGCCGTTATAATACGTCAGCTCCCGCGTATCTCCGGCTTCCTCAAGCGCAGAGGAACTGCTTCCCTCTGCGTTTGAGGAAACATCAGGGGCAGTATCCTGTCCCTGATTTTCATCCAAATTCCGGAGTAAAAGAGCAGCTGTCATCAAAAGCATGAGGACGGATAACCCGATTGCCATGCCTTTTAAGACGCGCATATTTACCCGCAGCTTCATAAATTAGCCCTTACGCTTCTTAGAAGCAACAACAGAGCCGATCACAGCTGCACATCCGAGGCCCAGAGCAGCAACGCCTGCTACACGCAGAACGCCATTGTCACTGGTCTGCGGAGAAGACGGAGCATTGGTGCTCAGCGTCGTTGTGTCAGCAGTTTCCTGCTTGTCTACAACAAAAGCGACCGGGGAGAAGCTGTCAAACGTTACGTCGACCGTACCGTCAGCATTCTGCTTTACGCGATCCTTCGGGATAATCTCCCAGTTGGAGCCCTCATAGTTGTGCAGAACGATCAGCGTTGCAGACTGGGAAAGACCCAGATTGAAGCGAACGGTGACAGAGCCACTCTCTGCTGCGGCACCCGTGACGGAAACGTCGAACAGGTCACGAACAACGAGATCTTCAACAGAAGCCTCGCTGCTGATCTCCTTCAGGTAATCGCCGATGGACGGTGCGATGTCGGTGAGCGTTGCAGCAGCCTTAATCTGCTCGTAAGCAGCCTTCAAGCCGTCTGCAATAGCCGCATCAGCGCTGTCTGCAGCGGAAACCGGAGTTACAATAACTTCGCCGTCTGCAAACGCGTTACCGTCGGCATCCGTTGCGGAAACAACTGTCGGTGCACCCTTCTGCTCAACGCTAGGGGTAAAGCCAGCAGCAAAAGACGGCACAGCAAGAGCAACTACCAGCAGGATTGCCGATAAGATTACTACGATTTTCTTCATGTTAAAACTTCCTTTCCTAAATGGGTGATTATACACCATTTATTATTCGACCTCATCGACGCATTTTGCGACGACGAGAAATCGTCTGTGTGAATTGCCCTGCAGGCAGGTGGACAGGATAAGCAATTTATCCTCTGGAGTAACAGACACATCTATACTGTGCTGCGCACCAATCTCACGCACATCGAAAATGCTGTTCAAAAACGCATTGTATCGGCGCTTGCTCGTGAAATCATACGTGTACAAAATGTGGCGGTTATCATATGGCACAGCTGCAAACACCTTGTAGTGCATTTCCTTTTCCGGCAGATACACGGTGATATCGCCGTGCTCCGTCAGCGCATTCGATTCGGAATAGACCTGCTGCAGCTTGCCAAACATCGTGCCGGCAAGCATCTGGTGTCCGTAAAGTACCGTAGCGGGGTCGTCCATTTTTCCGTCGTTATAAGAGCTTTCGGAAAAGATTGCACCCATGGAGTTATCGTTTCCGTCGCTGTCGTGCGTCAGGTAGTAATCATCGTCCCCCGCGCGCTGCAAGATCGGAAAATCAAACTCCGTACCCGGAATGCGCAGCCAAGCGTAAATATCCGGGTTTTCTTTCTGGAGTGACGCAAAGTCAATCGGACTCACATACGGCACTGCGGAATCTGTGGATGCGGAAGATACCGCTTCCGGCGTTGCTGTCGGTGTAACCGTAGCCGTGGCTTCTGGTGTGGGGTCTGCCGTTTCCGGCTGTTTTCCGCCGCGAAGCAGAAAAATACCGAGCACAATGCAGGTAGCGCCCAGTATCGCGACCAAAATGATCAGTGCGCGCTGTTTCACAGGCGTTCCCCCTTTCCTGAAAGATCCGGCAGGTTTTGTTGAAATTCGCGCCACACATCGCGCTCAACGGACTTTTGAATCACTTGTATTGCTTCTCCGAGTCTCGGAGGTCTTGTAGTCATGTTGTGGCAGTCGGAGCCCAGCACATCAATCTCGCCGCGCTGCAGCATCTTCACTGCTTTTCGCTTTGTCCTCCAGCTTAAAAAGAACAAAGCGTTGCATTGCATTTTCACGCCCTGCGCCCGCAACGCCTGCAATGCGTCACTGTTGTGAAACGGCAGGTAGCGCTCAATGTGTGCCAATAACACCTGTGTGTCCCGTCGGTTTTGAATCTCGGCCACTTCATCGGCCATGCGGCGGCTCCACTTTGCAAAAGGCATTTCAAGCAGCAGTATGTTCGTGTTTTGTATCCATAGCGCTTCCAATTCGTCAATACGGCTGACGCCGTCAAAGTAACAAACCTCTGCGCCAAGATAAACACGCGGCAAATCCGGCGTTAAAGCTTCCTGCAGCCGCGCGGCACAGGCAGCCCGTCGCTCCAAAAATTTCTGCGGACTGTTCTGCGAAGCGTAAAAATGCGGCGTTGCAGCGATTTCGGTGATGCCCTGCTCTGCGGAGGTCCGCAAAAGCTTCAGGCTCTCCTCCACACTGCTGCTGCCGTCATCCATCTTCGGCAGAATATGGGAATGAATATCGAGCATGCGTTATTTCTCTTTTCCGGTCTTATTTTTCTCACCGTAGCCGTAGCCATAATTGTAATTTTTATAGTATTTTTTCTTTCCCTCCAACGCTGCGTTCGTCATCACGAAGCCCAAGATCTTCGCTTCCGCAAAGTGCAGCTGGCGCACGGTTTCTGCGACTGAACGGCGTGTAGCGTAATTCTGGCGCACAACAAGCAGCATACCGTTCGTGAGCTTCGATACAACGAGCGGATCGGAAACAGCCGTTACAGGCGGAAGATCCAACAGGATATAATCGAAATCACGACTCAGCACATCCAGTGTAATGCGCATCTGCTCGGAGCCGAGCAGCTCAGACGGGTTCGGCGGAATATCGCCTGCGGAAATTACCCACATGTTCTTGTGCAGCTCGCAGCGGCTGAGCACATCCGCGCCCGTACACTGGCCTGCAAGCAGGTTGGAAATACCCTTCTTTGTCTGAATGTTCAGACGCTTTGTGTACGTAGGCAGACGCATATCCGCCTCAATGACAAGCACAAGCTTGCCGGCTTCCGCAATGGAATACGCGAGGTTCAGTGTGGTGGTGCTTTTGCCCTCGCCGCGCATAGAACTCGTTATTCCGATAATTCGGCATTTCTGCTCATCGGAAAGCGCAAAGTCAAGGTTCGTACGCAGAAGCTTGTATGCTTCGGAAGCTGCAAAGTTTAGGTTTTCACCGAGCATTGCGCCATACTCGTAGTCGGAGGCTGCATTCCTATATTTTCTCATGCGGTTTCCTCCTTCCCACCTTTGCTGTCATCTCTATAATAGTAATAGTTGCTTTTCGAATTCTTCTCCGTCAGATCCGGCACCACAGCCAGCAGCGGCAGGTCAAACGTCACACGTACGTAATCTTCGTTGTGCACAACATCATCCAGAAGATACAGAACCGTAAACACGCCACAGCTCAACACAAAGCCAAGCATTGCACCGAGCATCGTGTTTTTAGAAAGACTCGGCGAAGTTTTCTTGGACGGCACCACAGCGTAATCAACGATGCGCACGGAACTACCCTCTACGATGTCCGCAATGCGGTTCGGCAGCAGCTCTGCAATCGTGTTCGCAATCTTCTCAGCTTCTTCCGGACTCGCGCTCGTCACAGAGATGGAAAAAACCTCCGTGGAGTTCACAGCGCCGGCTTCAATCATACCGGAAAGCTGCTCGTAATCATACGGCAGATTTGCTTCCTTAATGACCTCCTCCAGCGTGCCGCGGGTCTTCAAAATAACCATATAGGTCTCAACAAGGCTCTGCGCTGCGGTTAAGTCACTCAGGTTCACCTGCGTGCTTCCGACGGAAATGGAACTGTTGTTCACATACATCATAGCGCTCGCCGTATAAAGCGGTGTGATGAAGAGCTTTGTGCCCGCAAATGCCATAGCGGCCGTGATAAGCGTCACAAGCACAATGGCCCATGCTTTGTGCCACAGGGCTTTTGCAAGCTGCAGCAGATCAATCTCTGTTTCGTTTTCTCTGTTATTACCCACTTGTTTTCCCCATTCCAAATTTTCTTTTTCTGCACATCTGCGAACACCCCATATATAAAAAGGAATACATCCGTTTTCCCATCAACGAAGGGAAGAAAATCAGTTGCACAAATTTATTCTTATTCTACTATATTTCGACAAGAAAATCATTAGCATTTATGTGCAAACGCACGACCCCCCCCCGATATTTTTAGTGAATTTAACTAATTCGACGGAATTTGATTCAAATTTGTGTAATTATTTTGCGTTTTTCGACATTAACCCCCTATATTTTGTTCCATTACTCAAATTCACCTAATATTGCTCTTTGAATTCACAGGCGCATCTAAGCTTTGCTTTTATATGTATTTTATAAAGTTTCAACGCTATGAGATAAAGCTAAATTTCTATACTCCACTTTAAATCCATAAAAAAAATCCACACCCCCTAAAACCAGAAAAACGCGCAGTTCGGTTTCTCACACTGATATGCCCCCCAATACTGAGTGTCCCGTATTAAGGGGCATATCATACCAACTGCGCTTTTTTCACATTCGTGTATTTTGTTTTCAAGAAATTTCTCGGCGCCGCTTTTATTTATACTGACGGATAAAATAAAAAATCCCAAACCTCTCATTTCTAAGAAGTTTGGGATCTCAGTGTGGTGCCGGTGGCGGGGGTCGAACCCGCACGATGTTGCCATCAACGGATTTTGAGTCCGTCTCGTCTGCCAATTCCAACACACCGGCTTAACAAAATTTATTATACGTTAAACCGGTGGAAAAAGCAAGTGTTTTTTTAATTATTTCGAATTTTATTCGTTTGCGGGCACAGAAACGTCAAAATAACGGTACTTTGCTTCGCAGTCCCCCTGCGCCGTAAGGCCCACAAAGCAGCCCGTAAACGTGCAGTTCATGCACTCTGTGGAAAGCAGCTGCGTGCTGCCGGTGCCGATCTCTTTCATCTCTTCCCCGGCTTTACCCGCAAGGAACGTATAGCGCAGGCGGTTGGCCTGGATGCACAGCGTCAGCGTGACCGTTTCCGGGAAGAACACAGGCTCGCTCTCGATCCGCATATCAACCACGCGGCGACACAGCGTGACCTCCATACCGCCGTTTTTACGCTCGGCAAACAGCTCATAGTGGTGCTCGTTCGTGTGGAAAACCGTCATGCCCGCTTTGCCGTCGCCGGAAAGCGTCATTTCGGTCGTATAGTTCAAACCAAACTGCTGTTGGCGCACACCGAAGAATGTGACCGTCTTCAGCTCGTCGAGCGTCGCCTCGCTGCCGCGCAGTGTAACGCCGCTCTTATCAAATGTATACTTCGTGCGGTCGGGTGTGCGCAGATAGCTCCAGCGCGATGCAGGTGCAGCTGTGTTGAAATCATCGTGCCAACTGCGCGCAACACGCACGTCTCCTTCGCCCTCTGCCGTCATGATGGGCTGAATCTCCTTGCCACCGTATACGACCGGCCAGCCGTTCTCATCCCATGTAACCGGTGCAATCATCGTCTCGCGGCCGGTGTGATGCAGCATGAAAACAGACGGGCGAATGCCGTGAAATACCATCCACCATTTGCTCTCCGGCGTCTCTACAAGGTCGGCATGTCCGAGCGCCTGAAACTCCACGCGGTGTGCATTACGGTGCGTGAGGATTGGGTTGTGCGGACAAGATTCGAACGGGCCCCACACGCTTCTACTGCGCGCAATGGTCTCCATGTGGCCGTACTCCGTACCGCCCTCGGCAATCATCAAGTAATACCAATTGCCGATGTGGTACATGTGCGGTCCCTCCGGACATTTACCGCCGGTACCGTACCAAATGCACTTTGTCTCGCTCAGCTTTGCGCCGGTCTCAAGATCAATCTCAAACTGTCCGATGCAGTTGTTGCCGTTTTCGTCCGTATGTGTACCGGTGTAATACACCTTGCCGTCCGCATCCCAGAACAAAGACGGGTCAATGCCCTGATGGTCGATCCAGATCGGGTCGGACCACTCGCCGCGGATGTCATCTGTCCACACAAAAAAATTGCCGCCGCCTGTCACATTCGTCGTGATCATATAGAATCGGCCGTCGTGGTAGCGTATCGTCGGCGCAAAAATACCGCCGGAGGTGCGGCAGTCCACCAGCGGCAACTGGCTTTCGCGCGTCAAAACATAGCCAAGCTGCTCCCAATGCAGCAGGTCACGGCTATGCCAAAGCGGCACGCCCGGAAAAAACTCAAATGAACTGTTGACAAGATAATAGTCTTCACCTACGCGGCAAATGCTCGGGTCCGGGTAAAAACCCGGTAAGATCGGATTTTCGTATGTCATGTGTACTCCTCCAAATTCCAACGTTCGGACACATTGCTCTTGTATCTTCCATACTGTATAATAGTATATAGTCTACGTTACCAAAAAGCAATGCGGATAAAAGAAAAACCCGGATAACTTCCGTTATCCGGGTACTGGCGGAGAGGATGCGACTCGAACGCACAATGCCTTGCGGCACACCACATTTCCAATGTGGCTCCTTACCATTAGAATACCTCTCCAAGCGACGGGTATTATTATAGCGCATGTCTTTCAAAAATGCAAGTGTTTTTTCAAAAAAATTTCATTTTATTCTCTTTTAGGCAATATTGTGCGAAATATTTGCACATTTATATATTAAAACTATATAGCAGGTTGTATCTTTTTTATTCGATTGTATGGCTCACGTATATTTTATGTAAAATTCGGCGAAAACAGGGTGCTTTTTCCTCTCGGGTTTGCTATAATAAAGTAAATATCTCAAGAATTCTTGCGGGCCCGCTTTCGGCGGCGCTCCGATTTAGTTGCTCTACATTGAAAGGCGGTGCTCATATTGAATAAAAAACTTTCGAGCGGGCCGGCTGCGGTCATCGAGATCGGCTCCAGTGCGGTGCGCATGCGTGTTTCGCAGTTAAAGCACGGCGAGATTGAAATGCTGGATTCTCTCGAATACCCTGTGTTCTTCGGCCACGAGGTCTTCACCACGGGACGCATCAGCTTTGAAAGCCTGCGTCAACTCTCCTCTATCCTCACAAAATTCACAACGGCGCTGGAGGGTTACAACTGCAAAAACGTGCGCGTGGTCTCCTCCACCGTGATGCGCGAGGCGGAAAACCGCTCGTTCGTCATCGATCAACTCAAAATTCACAACAATCTGCACTTGGAAATTCTGGAATACAGCGAAGAAAAAGCGCTCATCTGCTCCGAGATTATCCGGCTTTTAAAAGAAGAAAGCAAGATCGAGATGAAAGACGCGCTCATCGCGTATGTCGGCACGGGCAGCATCGGTGTTGCGCTGTACGACGGCAAGGCAATCTGCACCTCGCAGAACATCCCCATCGGCTCCTTAAAGCTGCACGATGCCCTCGGTGCGCTCAGCCGCGAGTGCGACGATTTTTACCCCGCGGTCGAAGAATATCTCGACATCATTTTAAACCGCGTCGATATTCCGAAAAAAGACATTCGCAGCATCATTTTGACGGGTTCCGATCTGGAGCTTGTCGCCTCCGTGTGCGGCGCCGAAAAAAGCGGCGACCTTTACACCATCTCTGCAAAGAAAATGCACGCGGCGTATAAGGAAATCCGCATGATGTCCCATTCTGCCATCGCGCGCCGCTACAACATTTCCGAGGAGCTTGCCGAAATTCTCTACACAGCGCTTTCTATATATACCGGCATGCTGCGCCTTTCGGACGGCGTGCAGAAGATCATTTGCCCGGATATCGATATTTGCGATGCCATCACACGCCATATGCTCGTGCCGGGCGCGCAAAAAGAATACATTGCGCAAACAAACGAAAGCGCCATTGTTTCCGCAAAACGCATCGCGGCAAAATACAACTGCCACGGCGCACATTCCGACGCTATTTCAGAGTTTGCATGCACGCTTTTCGACAAATTCAAAAACCTGCACGGTCTGTCAAGTGACAAAAAAATCATTTTGCAGCTCGCGTCCATTCTGCACAGCTGCGGTCAATACATCAACGTGCGCATGCCGAACCGGTGCTCATTCGACCTCATTAAAGATCTCGACATTTTCGGCCTCACGCACGAACAAATTCTGCTCACGGCATTCGTCGCCGGCAGCGATGAGTTCACCATGCCGAATGTTGCCGATGCAGGTGCAATCCCGATGACGGAAGAACGCCGTTTGGAAATCTTAAAGCTCGTTGCCATCTTCCGCCTTGCAAACGCGCTCGATAAATCGAAGCGCCGTAAGCTGCGCATCAGTAAAATCCGCATTACAAACGAAAAGCTGGAGATCAAAGCCGTCGCTTCCGGCAGTGCCCTGCTCGAAAAATGGGCGTTTGAGGAATGCGCCGGTCTCTTTAAGGAAGTATTCGGTCTCAGCCCCGAGCTGCAAATCAAAAGCGAGCTGCTGAAATAACGAAAGGACGGAAACCATGTCTGATAAAAAGAATTACTATTATAACCGCGAGCTGAGCTGGATGGACTTCAACGCGCGCGTTTTGGAAGAAGCCCAAAAGAAAGATAACCCCCTCATGGAGCGTTTGCGCTTCCTTGCCATCACCGGCTCCAACCTTGATGAATTCTTCATGGTGCGCGTGGCCGGTGTAAAAAGCCAGATCGCCTCAAACTACACAAAGCCGGATGATTCCGGCATGACACCGAAGGAGCTTCTCTCGGCGCTCGATAAAAAAACGCACGCCTTTATGGAAAAGCAGTATTCCTGCCTATACCGCTCTATTTTGCCGGTCCTCAAAAAGCAGGCGGAAATCGAGTTCCGCACACCGGAAAAGCTCACGCACGAGCAAAGAGCCTTTACGGACGAGTATTTTCATCGCGTGCTGTTCCCCGTGCTGACGCCGCTCGCCGTAGACAGCAGCCGTCCGTTCCCGATGCTCGCAAATAAAAGTCTGAACCTCGCCGTGCGCCTTTCTTCCAAGGAAAACAAGGGTGAAAAGTGCTTTGCCGTCGTGCAGGTGCCGTCCATTCTGCCGCGCTTTACGGAGCTGCCCGCAGACGGCGATACACGCTGCTTCATCCTGCTCGAGGACATCATCACCGATTATCTTGAGGAGCTTTTCGAACTGCACGAGATTAAAGCCGTGTGCCCGTTCCGCATCACACGCAACTCTGATCTCACCATCGACGAAGAAGCGGACGACTTTATGTATGAGATTGAAAAGTCCATCAAGCGTCGTAAGCGCGGCCGTCCCGTGCGCTTGGAGCTCTTGCAGCACACCGATGAAGATACCCGCAAATTTCTCATAAAAGCGCTGAACATCAATGAAAGCGGCATCTACGAGGTGCAGGGACCCATTGACCTCACGTTCTTCTCGAAATTTGCAAATATCCCGGGCTGCGAAAAGCTCTGTTTTGCGCCCATTCGTCCCACCACACCCCCGGGCGATTTCTTCGGCTACACCGATATTTTCAGGGCCATCCGTGAGGGCGACCGCCTTGTTCACCATCCATATGAGACATTCGACTGTGTCGTGCAGTTCATCGCACAAGCCGCAGAAGACGAAAACGTACTCGCCATCAAGCAGACACTCTACCGCGTCAGCGGCAACTCGCCCATCATCGCGTCGCTCATCAAAGCCGCCGAAAACGGCAAACAAGTCACGGTGCTTGTCGAGCTGAAAGCGCGCTTTGACGAAGAAAACAACATCAACTGGGCAAAGAAGCTCGAAAAAGCCGGCTGCCACGTCATTTACGGTCTGACCGGCCTCAAGACCCACTGTAAAATCGCGCTTGTTGTCCGCCGCGAGGAAGACGGCATCCGCCGCTACCTGCACCTCGGCACCGGCAACTACAACGACTCCACCGCGAAAATTTATACCGACCTTGGCCTGTTCACCTGCAACGAGCAGTTCGGCGCAGACGCGTCCTCCCTTTTCAATGTCATCACCGGCTATTCCCGTCCGCCGGAGTACAAGCACTTCATCGTTGCGCCGCACGGCATGCGCAGCTTCTTTGAGTACATGATCCGTCAGGAGACCGAAAACGCCAAAAAGGGTTTGCCCAGCGGCATCACGGTCAAAGTCAACTCCCTCGTTGACCCGAAGATCATCGAGCTTCTCTATGAAGCCTCCAAGGCCGGTGTGCGCGTGCAGCTTATCGTGCGCGGCATCTGCTGCCTCATTCCGGGCATCGAAGGCGTCAGCGAGAACATCACTGTCATGAGCATTGTCGGTCAGCTTCTGGAGCACAGCCGTATCTTCCGCTTTGAAAATGCCGGCAACCCGCGCATTTACATGGGCAGCGCGGACTGGATGCCCCGCAATCTCGACCGCCGCGTGGAACTTGTTTTCCCCATCGAGGACGAAACACAGAAGGCCCGCGCCTTCGGCATTCTCGATACCATGCTGAGCGACACCACAAACGCACGTTTCATGCAGAGTGATACAAGCTACGAGCACGTTGACCTGCGCGGCAAGAAGAAAATCAGCTCGCAGCTTACATTCTACCACGAAGCACAGGCGCGTCTGAAAGAGCTGCAGTCCATCGAAAAGGACAGCGTTTTGATCCCGATTCACTCCGCGGAAGAATAAAGCTTGCATAGTTGTAAATAAAAGATTATAATAGAATAAATTGAGCGGACTTCGGCGCGTTTTGCTGTCCGCACACCACAACGAAAGGTTGAGGAACGATGAAAAGAATCGGTATTTTAACAAGCGGCGGCGACTGTCAGGGCCTCAACGCCTCCATTCGCGGCGTTGCAAAGTCGCTTTACGAAGAATTCGGCAACGACGTAGAGATTTACGGCATCAAAGACGGCTATAAAGGTCTTATTTTCGGCGAATACAAGCTGATGAAACCGGAAGATTTCTCCGGCATCTTAACGCTCGGCGGTACCATTTTGGGTACCTCCCGCCAGCCGTTTAAGCTCATGCGCGTCATCGATGAAAACAGCGTCGATAAAGTCAAGAACATGAAGGATAACTACAAGAAGATGAAGCTCGACTGCCTCGTCATCCTCGGTGGCAACGGTACACAGAAAACCGCAAACCTTCTGCGCGAGGAAGGCCTCAATGTCGTCTCCCTGCCAAAGACCATCGACAACGACGTCTGGGGCACCGATATGACATTTGGCTTCCACAGCTCTGTGGAGATTGCGACGAATGTCCTCGACTGCATTCACACCACCGCCACCTCCCACGGCCGCATTTTCTGTGTGGAGATCATGGGTCACAAGGTCGGCTGGCTGCCGCTTTATGCCGGCATCGCGGGCGGCGCAGATGTGATTTTGCTGCCGGAGATCCCGTATGATATTGACAAAATCGCAAAAACATTGGATAATAGAATCGCAAACGGCAAGAAGTTCTCCATTCTCGCCGTAGCCGAGGGCGCGCTATCCAAGGAAGAAGCCGCCATGAAGAAGAAGGACTTCAAAAAGGCGCGTGCCGAAATGAAGTACCCGTCCATCGTGTACCGCCTTGCGGACGAGCTTGCCTCCCGTGTGGATAACGAGATTCGTGTCTGCGTACCGGGTCATTTCCAGCGCGGCGGCAGCCCGTGCGCCTACGACCGCGTGCTCTCCACACGCTTCGGCGCGGCAGCCGCAAGGCTCATCCGCGAGAAGAACTACGGCAACATGGTCGGCCTTGTCAACGGCAAGATCGTCCCGGTGCCGCTCAGCGAGGTCGCAGGCAAGCTGAAAACCGTCCCGGTCGATTGCGAAGAAATCCTCGCAGCCCGTGAGATCGGCATTTCCTTCGGCGACTAAATTCGCACAAAACGTCAAAAGAGACGTTTTAATAAAAAAGGATTGTATTGAAAGGATTGACCCACATGAAATTTTCCGTCAGTATGTACAGCTACATGCAGAAGATCCGCTCCGGCGAGGCTACTCCGTTTGAGCTGATTGCGAAGACCAAGGAACTCGGCTTTGATGCCATTGAGTTTGTCGATTTCACCGATTTCGGCACCGGCACCAAGGAAGAGCGTCTTGCCCACGCCGAAGAGCTCCGCAAGGAATGCGAGCGCGTCGGCCTTGAGATTTCCGCACTCGTCATGAGCTGCGACTTCATCACCGGCAGCGACGGCGACCTCGATAAGGAGATTGCTCGCGTAAAGGATTACATCGACATCGCACACGTCCTCGGCGTCACCCGTATGCGCCACGACGCAGCCATTGGCTATGCACGCAACTCCGGTGACTTCTGCCCGTTTGATACGATGCTCCCGCGCCTTGCAAAGGCCTGCAAGGAAATCACGGAGTACGCTGCACAGTTCGGCATCCGCACCATGGTCGAAAACCACGGCTTCTATGTGCAGGATTCCGAGCGTGTCGAGAAGCTCTACGCAGCGGTCGACAACAAAAACTTCGGTCTCCTCACCGATATGGGCAACTTCCTCTGCGCAGATGAGGACCCGGCTTCCGCATTTACAAGAGTTGCGCCGTATGCGTACTATGTCCATGCAAAGGACTTCATCGTAAAGCCGTTCACGGATGCTGATCCGGGCGAAGGCAGCTTCCGTTCCCGCGGCGGCAAGTACCTGCGCGGCACCATTGTCGGCCACGGCAATGTACCGATTAAGCAGTGCATGTATCAGCTGAAGCGTGCAGGCTATGACGACTGCATCTCCATCGAGTTCGAGGGCATGGAGCCGGTCTTTGATGCACTGCGCATCGGCCTTGCAAACCTCAAGAAGTATTGGGCTGAGGTCTGATTCCCCTCATATCTAAAAATCTGATTTAAAGTTTGGGCTTCGTGTCTTTTCGGCACGGAGCCTTTTCTTATGTCCCTAACGAGAGATGTCGTATCACATGTTATACCACTTTGAAATTAACTTCTCTTCTTTTTCGAGTCATATCATTTTAGCACGGACAAAGAAAACAGAGCTTTTTTGTTCCCCCGCTTGCAATACAACTTAGAAAGGTGTACAATGAAAATGAATTTTGCGCATCTGTGTCCTGCATAGCTGCACAAGAACTTAAGGAGTGATTGAAAATGTCCGTTAAAGAAAAATTTCTGGATTACGTAAGCTACGACACCCAGTCCGATTCCTCCAGCACCACCATGCCCTCCACCATGAAGCAAAAGCTGCTCGCACAGCACCTTGCCGATGAAATGGTCGCCATGGGCATCGAAGACGCACACATGGACGAGTGGGGTTATGTTTACGGCACCATTCCCGCAAACTGCGAAAAGAAGAACGTCATCGGCTTCATCGCGCACATGGATACCGCAGAAGAAGTCTCCGGCGCAAACGTCAAAGCCCGCGTCATTGAAAATTACGACGGCGAAGACATTGTCCTCAACAAAGAGCTCGGCATCGTCACCGATGTTGAAAATTTCCCGATTCTCAAAAAATTCAAGGGTAAAACGCTTATCGTTACCGACGGTACCACCTTGCTCGGCGCAGACGACAAGGCAGGCGTAGCCGAGATCATGCAGGCTGCGGAAGACATTATCAAAAACAACCTCCCTCACGGCGAAATCCATATCGCATTTACCCCGGACGAGGAGATCGGCGCAGGCCCGAATAAGTTCGACGTCAAGGGCTTCGGCTGCGATTTCGCCTACACGCTCGACGGCGGCGAGCTTGGCGGCCTCGATTATGAAAACTTCAACGGCACCTCCGCCGATGTGGAGATTACCGGCAGAAGCGTGCATCCGGGCAGCGCAAAGAACAAGATGATCAACGCAAGTCGTGTCGCCATGGAGTTCGCTTCCCTGCTGCCGAGCCGCGAAGTGCCGGAAAACACCGAGGGCTACGAAGGCTTTGCGCATCTCAACAACATGGAGGGCGACGTAGAGCACGCTCACCTGCACTACATCATCCGCGACCACGACCGCGACCTTCTGGAAGCGAGAAAGGATAAATTCAACCTCGCGGCCGAGTTCATCAACCGCAAGTACGGCTTAGAGCTCGTCAAGGTCACACTGAAGGACACATACTCCAACATGAAAGAAATGATCCTGCCGCATCAGGAAATCCTCGACGTTGCCCGCGCCGCCATGCGCAAAAACGGCGTAGAGCCGGTCACCACCCCCATTCGCGGCGGCACAGACGGCGCACGCCTGTCCTTTATGGGTCTGCCCTGCCCGAACCTCTGCACCGGCGGCGAGCTTGCGCACGGCAGAAACGAATTTGCCGTTCTGGAAGAGATGGAGACCATCGTCGAGATCGTCAAGACCATCGCAGAGCTCGTTGAATAATGGAAAAGGAATCTGAAACTATGCTGCGATTTGGAACGATCGGCACCGGCTGGATCGCGAACAGCTACGTAGACGGCGCTTTGGACAGCGGTCTGTGGCAGCTCACCGCCGTTTACTCTCGCACAAAAGAAAAAGGTCTGGCTTTTGCCGCGCCTTACGGCGTTAAAACCGTCTTTACCGACCTCGAAGAAATGGCCGCAACGGACAAAATCGACGCTGTGTATATCGCAAGCCCGAACAAACTGCATATTGAGCAGGCACGTGTTTTTCTGGAGCACGGCAAGCACGTCATTTGTGAAAAGCCGCTTTCCGCCCACGCAAAAGACGTGGCAGAGCTGCAGGCGCTTGCAAAAGAACGCGGGCTCATCTACCTTGAAGCCATCATGTTCATGCACCTGCCGCAGAGAAAGCTTTTGGAAGAAGCCTTAAAGAAGATCGGCGATATCTCTATGGCGAAGATTGATTTCTGCCAGCGCTCTTCAAAGTACGATGCGTACCTTGCGGGCAGCCTGCCGAATATCTTTAACCCCGCGCTCGAGACCGGCGCTTTGATGGATCTCGGCGTTTATTGCGTCTATCCCGCACTGTATCTGTTCGGCAAACCGCAGAACACGCTCGCCGTGTCGCATTTATTGGCGTCCGGCGCAGACGGCAGCGACATTGTCGCCATGCAGTACCCGGATAAACTCGTGAACCTCGTGTTCTCCAAGGTCGGTCAGGCCGGCGCGAACACGGATTTTCAGGGCACAAACGGCACTGTATCCGTGGAGTCCATCTCAAAACTCGCCAACATCTCCATCCGTTATAACAACGGCACCGTGGAGGAAGTTTGCGGCGAAGAAGAAAAATTCAAGCTGATGGGCTACGAAGCGAAGGATTTTTACCGTTATATTACAGAGCCCGAAGCTTCCCGCGCGGAATACGAGCAGTGCTCCGCCCTCGCTTACGACGTTTCCGTCTATATGGAAGGAATCCGCAAGCTCGCGAACATCCGCTTCCCCTCCGACAACTAAAACATAGAATAAAACGGCACCGCATGATGAAGTCTTTTCCCGTGCGGTGTCGTTTTCTTATGGAGTAAATTCAGTTTTAGCGTCTCTTTTGTTCTTTTTACGCGGGCTTTCCGGGTCTTCATCTGTGTGCCGAATATCCTGCATCACGTCCCATGGCGTCAGCATTCCGAGCAACGGCTCATCCCGGCTCCCCGTCTTCGTGATGAAAATGACCGAAAGGCGTTTGTTGCGACCACGTATCTTCTCAAACATACGCCGCGCCTCAATGCAGGTCGTTTTCTCATCGACAAACGCAAAGTTTTCCACGTGCTTTTCTACGGCCAGCATTTTTCCAAGCTGTGAAAGCGTCGTTTCCTTCGTGATGCGCAAGGTTGGGTCACGCAAAATGCACGAAAAGATTGTGGACACGCTGAATACACCGAGAAATTTCTCTTTTTCTATAACCGGAATGTGCGAAAAGCCGCTCTTGTCCATGCTTTCCATCAAATTTAAAACGCGCGAAGAAAGCCTTGCACAGCGAATGCTGCTGCCTTTTGTCGCAAAGTCGAGTGCAAGCGGCGGACGGCAAACGTAGTCGAGCGCCTCCCGCAGTGCTTCCACCACCGGCTCGCTCGGCTCCACGATCGGCTCGCCGCCGAGGTTCGCATTGTGCGTCATCAAATTGCGGATTTCCCGGCAGAGATTCAACGTCTCGCGCACAGGCGCGCTTTCATAATGGTTGATGTATTCAAAAACCACGCTGGAATACCGCCGTTGCTTTGCGGTGCTGAACTTCACCTCAAGCTCATCCTCCAGCTGTTTATATAAATCGATAAATTCATCGCTGCGCATGGATCACACTCCTTTTTTTCAAGAATACCACAAAAAACGCCCCTGTGCAAGGCTTTGCAGATAACAAAAAACCCGATACAAACAGTACCGGGTTTCTGGAGCTGATGGTCAGAATCGAACTGACAACCTGTTCATTACGAGTGAACTGCTCTGCCATTGAGCCACATCAGCATATTGGGTTTTACAACGTTGATTATTATACCGAATTTTCTCCGTAAAGTCAACCCCTATCGCGAATTTTCTTTTAAAAAAATTTCGTGCGGACAAAATCCGCCTACACCGGGCGGTTTACGGTTGTAACCACGCACAATGTGTGGTACAATGATACATACAGAAATTCAGGATGGGAAAGGGCGGCTTTTCATGGGTTATAAGCTGGAGCTCGGCGCATGGAGCGCGGTTTTCGCCGTGCCGAACGCGCTTGTAGATCGATATATCAAGGAGGCGGACGGAGATCAGCTCAAGGTCATGCTGTGGCTTCTGCGCCATAACGGGCGGCCGTATGCAGCGGAGGATCTTGCAGCCGCGCTCGGCATCACCCCGCAGCGTGTCGATACCGCGCTCGGCTTCTGGATGAAAAGCGGCCTCATTTGCAGTGTTGACACCCCGCTTGATACCGCCCTTACGCCGAATCACGTGGAGAGCCCCACGCCCGTCGCACCGCAGCCGAAGGCCGCTCCAACACAGCCGCAGCGCCCCACCGCGCCGAAGCGTATGCTGCGCCCGGACGGGCTTTATATCTCGGAGCGCGTAGAGTCCTCCCCGGAGATTCGCCGCCTTGTAGAGGAAGCGCAGAACCTGCTCGGCAAAACGCTTTCCCCCGCGCTTTCCGGCACGCTCATTCAGGCGCACGAAGATTACGGCCTGCCATGCGAAGTCATTTTAATGCTTATCGCCTACGCGAATAAGATTGGCCGCGCAAACACGAGCTACATCGAATCCACCGTGCGCAACTGGGCAGATTCCAACATTTTAAGCATCGCCGCCGCGGAGGAAAAGCTGCGCGAGCTCGACGAGACCGCCATCGCATGGAAGCGCTGTGAAAATGCGTTCGGCATCACCTCCCGCCGCGCACCCAGCAAAAACGAGAGTCAGTTTGCTCACAGATGGGTGTTCGAGTGGCGCATGCCCGATGAGCTTCTAAACGAAGCCTATAACCGCTGTGTGGATAACACCGGCAAGGTCAACATGAAATACATCAACGCCATTTTGGAATCGTGGCACAACGCGGGTATCCATACCTTGAAAGAAGCCGTGGATGAAAGAATTGCCGCCGAAGCCCGCCGCGAGGGTGCGCATAAGCCTTCTTATGACCTTGACGAATACGAAAAATACGATATTTTTGCTACGGAGAAATAAACCATGGGATATGCAAGGCAGGTCTACACGCAAGCTGAAAATGAATTAAACAGACGTCGCACCACCGCGCAGGATAACGCACAGCGCCGCTTAGAGAACTTCTACGCCGTCTGCCCCGAAGCGGAGGACGTGCGCAGACGCATCGCTTCCACAGCAAGTCGGGCGGCTATGGCCGTTTTGCGCAGCGGCAACGCGCGAGAGACCATGGAAGCTTTAAAAAATGAAAATCTTTCGCTGCAAAAGCAGTTTGCCGATCTCCTCGCCGCGCACGGTCTCACCCGCGCTGACATCGAGCCGCAGTACACCTGCAAGCGCTGCGAAGATACCGGCTATGTAGACGGCCGCATTTGCTCCTGTTACCGCAGTTTATTAAAGCAGATCGCCTACGAAAACCTAAACCGCATCTCCCCGCTGACGCTCTCGTCCTTTGAGGATTTCTCCTTGCTCTATTATTCCGATGTTTCCGTAAACGGCGAGCGTTCCGACCGCGAGCAAATGCGCAACATTTACGACTTCTGCCGGCGCTACGCAGACAACTTCAAAAAGGACAGCGGCAACCTGTTTTTCACAGGCGCTACGGGTCTCGGCAAAACGCACCTTTCCCTCGCCATCGCCGCAGAAGCCATCAATAAGGGGTTCGGCGTAGTGTATGGCACGGCGCAGACTTTTGCCCTTTCTCTCGAGCGCGAGCGCTTCACCCGCACTGAAGAATCCGGTGGCGATACGCTCGATCTTTTAAACGACTGCGACCTGCTCATCATCGACGACCTCGGCATGGAAATCTCGTCGTCTTACATCACGGCAACAATTTACAATGTGATTGATACGCGCATCACGCTGAAAAAGCCGACCATCATCAGCACAAACCTCTCCATGCAGGAGCTCGAAAAGCGCTACAACGAGCGCTTCACTTCGCGCATAATCGGATTCTACGACCGCCTGATCTTCCGCGGTAAAGACATCCGCATGAAGAAAAAGCTCAATCCGCAAAATAAACAAAATTAGCACGCAAGCAAAAAGCCGAACGGCATCGGAACTTTCCCCGCCGTTCGGCTTTTATAATTTATTTTAATACTTCGCGGATTCAATCTCTTCAATCACGCCGCGCACGGCTTTCTCCACCGCGCCGTCTTCAAACGGCACCGGAATGCCGGCATAATGCAGCAGATCAAAATAGCCCAGCGTGCCACCCGCTTTGCACAGCTTCAAATAGCGTGCCCAAGCACTCTCGCGGTCTTTCTTCATCTCGTCATAGAAGAAGAATGTGCAGATCTGCGCCAGCGCGTAATCGATATAATAGAACGGGTAGAGGAAAATGTGCTGCTTCTGCATCCAAAAACCACCGTTTTCCAAGAATGCGTTGCCGTCATAATCGCGCCACGGCATATATTTTTTCTCAATGCTGCGCCACACACCGCGGCGTTCCTTCGCCGTCAGCTTCGGGTTCTTGTACACCTCGTGCTGGAACTCATCCACGCACGCCATGTACGGGATAACGGCCAGTGCATCGCACAAATGTGCATAACGGTATTCGTCCGCGCGGTCGCCGAAGAATTTATCCATCCACGGGTAGGTGAAAAACTCCATCGACATCGAGTGGATCTCGCACACCTCGCTCGTAGAGCCCTGCAAAACGCCGATCGGAATCAAGCGCTCGCCGAGATATGCCTGGAACGCGTGGCCGGCTTCGTGCGTTAAAACGTCCACGTCTGCAGAAGTACCGTTAAAGTTCGAGAAAATGAACGGTGCTTTGTATTCCGGCAAAGATGTGCAGTAGCCGCCAAGGTGCTTGCCCGGGCGCGTCTCAAGGTCAAACAGCTCGTACTTCGTCATGAAGTCGAAGAATTCCTTTGTTTCGGGCGAGAGCGCGCCGTACATTTCGGTCGCCTGCCCCACCATATAATCTTTGCCGCCGATGGGATCTGCGTTGCCGCCTGCAAATGTCAAACTCTCATCGTAGTATTTGACGGAATCCAAACCGAGGCGCTTTGCCTGCGCCTTGCGCATGCGGTCCACCGCCGGCGTGATAACCGTGCGGATTTGCTCGCGGAACTTCTCCGCGTGCTCGGGCGTGTAGTCCAGTCTGCCCATATTGCGGTACGCAAGCTCGGTGTAATTGTCATAGCCGAGCTTCTTCGCCATCTCCACGCGCACTTCGATGAGCTTATCGTACAACTCATCGAGCTTGTCGGAAACGCCCTCGTAAAGGTTCGCCCACTTTTCAAACGCTTCTTTGCGCTCCTCGCGGTCAGTGCTCTCCATATGTTTTAAAAGACCGTAGAAGTTGCAGGTCTCGCCGCGAAAATCCACCTTGCAGGAAGCCGCAGCCTTGGAATACTCCACGGAAAGCTCCGATTCTTTCACAAGCTCCGGGATAATGCGCTCGTCCTGCGTCTTGAGGTCGTTTTCCAAAACCGCGATGAAATGCGCACCGTATTCCTTTTCAAAGTCCGCACGGAACGGGCCGTTCACAATGTCTTCCTTCATCGCCTTCTCCGCCGGGATCAGGTTCGGCAGATTTTCGTTCAGGTACGCCATTTCCGCTTCGTAGAATTCATCTGTCGTGTTCATCGTGTTGCGGATGCTGCAAAGCGACGCGATCGTAGACAAGTGCGTGTCGAGCTTTTCAGCGTCTAAAAACACCTTTTTCGCTTCCACAAAGGTCTTTGCTGCCTTAAATGCCTCGCTGTACCGCTTATATTCCTCCACTGCCGCAGCAATGTCCGGTCGGGTATACGGAAGTTCACTGAATTTCTGCACAACAATACGCTTCCTTTCCAAAATCTATTTGCGCTTATCATACCACTGCTTCGCACATTTTGCAAGCTGTTTTTGTTTATCCTGCACAGCAAAATGTAATCTATGCAAAAAGAGACCGCGCACAAAGCCCGATCTCTTTTTTGAGATAAATTTTAAGTTATTTCAGCTCGCCAACAACCTCACGAATGGACTTCGCCAGAATATTGAGTCCCTTTTCCAGCGTATCCATCGGCACCTTCAGCTCCGGCATGATCTTTACAACGGAATCGCGGCGGCCTACACGCTCCACGATGAGGCCGTTTTCAAACGCCTTGTGGATGACTGTCTTCGCAACATCGCCCTCAAACGCGCCGAAATCCACGCCCCACAGCAAACCGATGCCGCGTGTCGTGATGCGGCTGTCAATCGTCTCAATGTTCTCCTTGAGGAACTTCTCCACGAACGGCGCACGCTCACGAACCGCGTCTTCCACGTGCTCGTTCAGCATGAACTCCAGGCCCGCTTTCGCTGCGACCAAAGACAGCTGATAGCCGCGGAATGTGCCGTTGTGCTCGCCCGGCTTCCACTGGTCAAGCTCCGGGCGCAACAGCGTCAGCGCAAACGGCATGCCGTAGCCGCCGATGGACTTCGAGAGCGTCACGATGTCCGGCGTGATGCCTGCGCGCTCAAACGAGAAGAACCAGCCGGTACGGGAAGCACCCACCTGCACGTCATCGACAATCATCAAAATGTCGTACTTGTCGCACAGTGCGCGCACGCGGCGCAGCCACTCATCGGGCAGCACATAAATGCCGCCGTCCGCCTGCGTCGTTTCCAAAATGATCGCCGCCGGCTTCTCCACGCCGGAGTGGTCGTCCGTGATCAGGCGTTCCATATACGCTACGGTGTCGAGCTCCGGGAACATATACGGTGCCGGAATGTGCGTCACGTTGTAAAGCGGCACGCCTGCGCCCTTGCGGGAGTCCGCATTCGTTGTCAGCGCTAAAGAACCCAGCGTCATGCCGTGGAACGCACCCATCAGTGCAAAGACATTGTTGCGCTTCTTTACCTTGCGAGCCAGCTTCAAGGCCGCTTCCACCGCGTTTGTGCCAGTCGGGCCTACAAACTGAATTTTATAGTCAAAGCCGCGTGGGCGAATGACTTCATTTTCAAAATATTCGATGAATTCGCGCTTCGGTTTTGTGTACATGTCAAGCGCGTGCATCACGCCGTCGTTTTGCAAATATTCAACGACCTTCTCTTTGATGTACGGATTGTTATGCCCGTAGTTCAGTGCGCCGGAGCCGCAAAAGAAGTCGATATACTCCTTGCCGTTCTCATCCGTCTGGATAGAGCCCTTCGCCTTGACAAAGACCGTCGGGAAGTTACGGCAGTAAGAGCGAACTTCGGATTCATACGTTTCAAATGCTTTCGTGTTGTTTGTACTCATGTAGTACCATCCTTTCTACCATGCCATCTGCACGATTCAGCGATCACACGCGTTATGCGTGGGGCTGCGTTTTTCCCGCTCATGAGTTTTGAAGCGAGAGTCAGCGGTCGTTCGGCCAATGTGTAATAGAAATTTTGGCCGGATCCATACGGCACGCACAAATCGTTTTGTGCGATACCGTGATTAAGTTTACCACACTTGTCCGAAAAAAGAAAGGTCTTCTTTCGCAAAAAAACATATATCTCTGCAAAAATTCTGCAAAAAAGAGCAGCGCCCGCGAAAGACGCTGCCCAAATTTACAAAATTGGAATTTGACTATCTCTTAACTCGTTTTGATAAATGAAGTTCATTATCATCTACATATCCAAGTTTATTATATACAGTTTGTGCAACAAGATTTTCTTGTCCTGTTAGAAGTTCATATTTGTCAAGTGGATAATTCTTACTACAATAAGCCTCTGCAAAAGTAATCATCCCACTCGCTAAGCCTCTTTTTCTGTATGCTGGTTTAACATACACTTCTGTAATTTCAGGCATATATTCATCATAGCAGAACGATTTTTTAAGCTGAACACAAACAAATCCAACTAACATATCATCTTCATCAGCAACGATAACAACTTCCTGTTTATTATTCATAAGGGAATTTCTAATATTGTCTATGCTTGTTTCGCCCTCACCATTAAATTCGTTATTTAAGATTTTTAATTGCTCTGCATCATTTACTGTTGCAAATCTTACCAAATTACACCTCATCAAATCTAAATTTATTCGATGTTCTCGCCGAGCGTACCCTGGCTGAGCGCCTTCAGATACGCAGTGATGAAATCATCAAGGTCGCCGTCCATCACCGCGCTGATGTTGCCCTTTTCGCAGCCCGTGCGGTGATCCTTTACGAGCGTGTACGGCATGAAGACGTAGGAGCGGATCTGGCTGCCCCACGTGATCTCCTTCTGCTCGCCCTTAATGTCGGAGATTTTTTCAAGGTGTTCACGTTCCTTGATCTCAACGAGCTTAGAGATAAGCATTTTCATAGCCACGTCGCGGTTCTGGTACTGGCTGCGTTCCACCTGGCAGGAAACGACAATACCCGTCGGAATGTGGATCAAACGCACAGCCGAAGAGGTCTTGTTGACCTTCTGTCCGCCCGCACCGCTCGCACGGTACACTTCCATCTTAATATCGTCCGGGTTGATTTCCACGCTGAGGTCCTCGTCAATCTCCGGCATAACCTCCAGAGAGGAGAATGAGGTGTGGCGGCGGCCTGCGGAATCGAACGGCGAGACGCGCACCAAACGGTGAACACCCGCTTCACTCTTCAAAAAGCCATAAGCATTTTCGCCCTCGACAAGGATGGAAGCGCTTTTCAGGCCCGCTTCGTCGCCCTCAAGGTAATCGAGCGTAGAAACCTTAAAGCCGTGACGCTCACCCCAACGGTTGTACATACGGAACAGCATCTCGGCCCAGTCCTGCGCCTCCGTGCCGCCGGAACCCGCATGGAACGTCAAAATCGCGTTCTTACTGTCATATTCGCCGGTGAGAAGCGTTGTCAGACGCATCGTCTCAATCTCTTTGCCGATGGCCTCCACTTCCTCCTGTGCCTCCGGCAAAAGAGAAAGGTCTTCTTCCTCATTGCCCATTTCAATGAGCGTCAGCGTATCTTCGCAGCGGGAAACAAGGTTCAGGTACGTCTCGTCCTTCTGCTTTAACGCAGCAGTCTTCTGCAAAATCTTCTGTGCAGATTCCATGTTGTCGTAAAAGCCCGGCTCCGCCGCCTTGTTTTCCAGCATCTCCACTTCTTCACGCAGTCTTTCAAGGCCCAGCGCGTCCTTCAATTCATCCAGCGCCGCCTGCTTTTCATTCAGTTCATGTTTTAATACTTCATATTGCAACATACGTTTTCGTTACCTTTCAAAAATATCCGTCCAAACCCGCCTTCAAACATTTCACGGCGGCGTTCAGCTTAAATGTGCGCAAATCTCTGTTTATTATAATAGATAACCCGCCGTTTGTAAATAGAAAAAATGCGGGAAAACGCACGGTTTCGCTGAAATCTTTATATTTGCCTTTCTTGAAGTTTTACTTCGTTTTCTCGCTGAATTATTAACAGTCTGAAAATTTGCACGCTTTGCATTGCGATTGCGGGCATTTTGTAGTATTATATGAATAAGAAAATAATTCTGGCAGTATTCTGACCGTCTTTCGAATATTGCCAACCGAATTTTGGAGGTTCTGTTTTGGACTACAAAGGCATCAAGTGTCCCGTGTGCGACAAGCCGTTTACGGAAAATGACGATATCGTCGTTTGCCCGGTCTGCGGTGCACCGTACCACAGAGGCTGCTATAAAGAAAAAGGTGCGTGCATTTTCACAGATCTGCACGAAAGCGGCAAGACTTGGGCGCCGCCTGTTCCGCCGGACGCGCCGAACACGGCCAGTGAGCTTAAAGACAAGGAATGCCCGAACTGCGGCACCTTAAACGCCCACAGCGCGCTGTTCTGCAACATCTGCGGCGCTTCCCTCACCGGCGCGCCGGATGAACACCGCAACACGGGCTACAACACGCAGCAAAATCCGAATAACGCGAACAATCCGAACGGCTATAACAATTACAATAACCCGTACGGCAGTTATCCCCCGCCGCAAAACAACGCAAACTATCAGAGCCGCGGCTTTGGCGGCGTGCCGTTCGCGTTCGACCCCATGGGCGGCGCAAATCCCGCAGAATTTGTTGCGGATAACGTCACCTACGGCGACGTGAGCAAGGTCGTGCAGCAGAATACGGCGTATTACCTTTCTGTGTTCCGCAGCATCAAGTCCTTCGGGCGCAGCAAGTTCAATTTCAGCGCGTTCCTGTTCTCCGGCGGCTGGCTCCTGTATCGCAAGCAGTACAAGGCGGGCATCATCACCACGACGCTCATGTTCCTTTTATATATCGCGAACCTGATGCTCTCGTGTTTCGTCGTCAACCCCATCACGACGCACGTCATCGATAACGCCGGCGTGTCTTCGTCGGATCTCAGCTACGTGCAGCTTGCAAACCTGCTTTCGCAGTACTTGATGGATAACCCCTCACAGTATCTTTTGTTCTGCCTGCCGCTTTTGTGCAGCGCCCTGATGCTCGGCATTATGATCTTCGTCGGCGTGCGCGCAAACCGCATGTATTTAAATCACTGCGTCCGCACCGTGCAGGAGATTAAAAGCGTCAGCAATACGGAAACCGACCTTTCCGCAGAATACACCGCACGCGGCGGCGTGAACGTTGTCGTAACGTTTTGCCTGCTCGCCTGCTACATGATCCTGCGTTGGATCCCGCTCTTTTTGACTTGATTCCAGCTTAAAAGCGACATTACCGCTTACGGCTTCACGCGGTAATGTCGTTTAAAATAAAACACATTTGGAAAATAGGAAGTATATTTGGAGGTATTGATTTATGAAAACCGTCAGAAAAGCCGTCATCCCCGCAGCAGGCCTCGGCACACGCGTGCTCCCGGCGTCGAAAGCGATGCCCAAGGAAATGCTGCCCATTGTGGATAAGCCCGCTATCCAGTTTATTGTGGAGGAAGCGGTCCGCGCCGGCATTACGGATATTCTCATCATCACAAACCGCGGCAAATCCATCATGGAAGATCATTTCGACCGCGCCCCGGAGCTTGAGGAGCGTCTGCTCGCAAGCGGAAAAAAAGAAGTGTACGATGAAGTTGTGAACCTTGCGCACCTTGCAAACATCACCTACATCCGCCAGAAAGAGACGCGAGGTCTCGGTCACGCCATCTCCTGCGCCAAAGCATTTGTCGGCGATGAGCCGTTCGCCGTTCTCTACGGCGATGACGTCATCCTCGGCGAAGATCCCGCCTGTGGCCAGCTCATCCGCGCTTATAACGAGACCGGCAAGGGTATCGTCGGCGTGAAAGAGGTCAGCGAAGAAGCCATTCAGCGCTACTCCTCCCTCAAGGTAGAGCCTCTGCACGACAACTGGTTCACCTGCACCGATATGATTGAAAAGCCGAGTAAGGATAAGATTATGTCGCTTTATTCCATCCTCGGCCGCTGCGTATTGCCGCCGCAGATTTTTGACATTCTCGCCCACACCGCACCCGGTGCCGGCGGCGAAATTCAGCTCACCGATGCCATGTGTGAGCTTGCCCGCACCGAAAGCATGATCGCCGTCGATTTCACAGGCAAGCGCTACGATATGGGCAATAAGCTCGGCGTCATGCAGGCACAGGTAGAAGTCGCCTTAAAGCACCCCGAGATTGGCGAAAGCTTCCGCGCCTACCTTAAAGAGCTTGCCAAAACGCTTTGAGCATAAAGTCAATTTGCATTACACGTATGTAAAGTTTATTTGCTTTGTAAAGTCAGCCAACTTCACAAAGTGCCTATATCAAATTTGATTTTCCAAAAATCCGCCGAGTTCCAAGATTTTTCTTGACTTTGCGGATTTTTATGTTATAATACTTTTGTTAGTTTGTGCTTATGCGTTTTGTGTAACACAAATGACAATCCTTGCTCCGTTTAAAAGTACGGGGCCAAAGTCCAAAAGGAGGTGCAAACCATGACAGAGGTAGTAAAGAACAAGTACGAGACCGTTATCGTTCTCTCCGCAAAGCTCGGTGAGGAAGGTAATGCAGAGCTGGTCGAAAAGTTCAAGGCATTGATTGCAAAGCACGGCACTGTCGAGAGCGTTGACGAGTGGGGTAAGAGAAGACTCGCGTATCCGATCAACAAGGAAACCGAAGGCTACTACACCCTCGTAAACTTCGAGAGCACGCCGGACTTCACCGCTGAGCTGGACAGACGCTATAAGATCACTGACGGCGTTCTCCGTTCCATCATCGTGAAGAAGGATCCCCGTTTTGCAACCGCTGCTGCAAAGCCGCGTAAAGCCGCTGAGCCGAAGCCGATCGACGTTGAAGCTGTTGCAGCCGAGGCTGTCGAAGCAAACGAGTCCGCTGCTGAGTAAGTTTTTTGAAACGAAAGAGAGTTGTTACCTATGTTGAATGTTGCAGTTGTTATGGGCAGACTGGTTGCCGATCCTGAGCTTCGCCACACCCCGAGCGATGTTGCCGTTACCAGCTTCACGCTGGCGGTAGACCGCTCCTATGTTAAGTCCGGCACAGAACGTCAGGCTGATTTCATTGATGTTGTCGCTTGGCGCAGCACTGCGGATTTTGTGTGCAAATACTTCCGCAAGGGCCAGATGATGGCAGTTCACGGTTCCATTCAGACGCGCACATATACAGATAAGGACGGCAATAAGCGCAAGGCGACCGAGATTGTTGCGAACGATGTCAATTTTGCGGATTCCAAACGCAGTGACAGCGGCGCAAATTACGGTGCCCCCTCTGCCCCGTCTTACGGCAATAATTACGGAAGTAACAACGCAGCCGGAAATGAAATGCAGCGCCCGGCTTACAGCGAACCCGCTCCCACCTATTCAAGTGGTAACAGCGGAGATTTCGAGGAGATCATCGGGGACGACGACCTGCCGTTCTGATGATCCAACAACGACTAAGATAAGGAGGCTTTCGCAATGGCAGACAGACCGGAGAGAGATAATCGCCGCGGTGGTCGCAAGGGCCGCAGAAAAGTATGCAGCTTCTGCGTTGACAAAGCGGATTACATCGATTACAAGGATGTTGCCAAGCTTCGCCGTTTTATTTCTGAAAGAGGCAAGATCCTCCCCAGAAGAGTTACGGGAACTTGTGCACATCATCAGCGTGGCCTGACAGTCGCTATCAAGCGTGCTCGTCACCTCGCTCTCCTGCCCTTCAGCAGCGACTGATCGTGCAGATCTAATATCAGCGTACAAGGGAGATTTTCGTCGGAAGGTCTCCCTTTTGCTATCCCCCATTGATTTGCAAAACCCGCACTCTGTGCCTTTAACGGTACAGAATGCGGGTTTCTTTTAATTTATTTGAATCGTCATCAGAACAGACGAATGATCTTGCCGCCGCAGCCGCAATGGTACCGCTCCGGGTGCTGCACCACTGCCGTGAGTTTCATGCGCGGAAACTGCCTTTTGCATTTTGTACATTGCAGCATATATTTCACCGGTTTCTCCTCGTACTCCACAAGTGCTTCCTTCGTCGTTGCCGTAATGCAGTAGCTATACGCGTTGTTCATCTTACCTGCGTATGTCTTCCAAAGGAGCTTGTGATTCATGCAGCGCGGGCACGTGTGCAAAAGCTCATGCGCTAAAACGCTGCGCACACAATTCTCGTCCTTGTCCTCCAAATACGCAGAGACCTCGATTCGATATTCATATTTTTCGCCATGTAATCGCATACAGCGACCGTAGCGCTTTTTTGCGCGCGTGTTGATCTGCACCTCCGGCTCGATGTTGCCCGAGACCGGGATACCCAGCACACGCACTTCTTCGTAGATTTCTTTCATCAATGCGTTATAATCATACTTCATAAAGTTTCCTCGCTTTTCTTTATTTTACTACTATCTACTACGAAAGAAAAGTGGTATAATTAAAAAGGAAAATCGTTTTCCTATCAATTTTTCGGAGGAATTTTCATGAAGTATTATTCGATCGGCTACGCCGTCAACGACGGTTTGCCGGAAGTTACACGCGAAGACGTGCAGAAGCTCACCCACATGAACCTTGCGTTCGGTCTCATCAGCGAAAACGGTCTTTTGGATCTGCACCAGATGACACATCTCGATCTCATTCCGCAGTTCCGCGATTGGAACCCCGCTCTGCGCGTGGTGCTTTCCGTCGGTGGCTGGGGCGCGGGCGGCTTCTCCCTCATGTCCCGTACCGAAGAAGGCCGCCGCGCATTTGCGGAGTCCTGCCGCAAAGCCGTGGAGGAGTATCACCTCGATGGCATCGATATCGACTGGGAATACCCATGCAGCGACCAAGCCGAGATTGACTGTGACTCGAGCGATAAACAGAACTACACAAAGCTCCTGCAAGCTCTGCGCGACGCCCTTGGCATGAACCGCATTGTCTCCACCGCTGTCGGCGCAGGTGATTATTTCCCGGAAAACACCGAAATGGACAAGGTCGCCGAGATTGTCGATTACGTGCAGCTCATGACCTACGACATGCGCAACGGCTTCACGCATCAGGCCGGCCACCACGCCTCCCTCAGTGCCAGCCGCGGCGATACGAGCAATACGAACACGCGCTACATCGTCGAGCTGTTCTACAACGCCGGTGTGCCGTACAATAAGCTCGTCGTCGGTGCAGCGTTCTACTGCCGCCACTACACGGGCGCCGCAAACGTCAACAACGGCCTCCTGCAGGAAGCCAGTGCCGGTATGTACGGCCCAAACTACGACGGTCTCACCGAGGAGTTCCGCCGCAAGCATAACTACACGGAATATTGGGACGAGGACGCTGAAGCCGCATATCTCTGGAACGGCGAAACGTTCATCAGCTTCGAATCCCCCGAAGCCATCCGCCGCAAGTGTGAGTACGTCAAGGAAAAAGGCATGCTCGGCGTCATGTACTGGGAGCACAGCGCCGACCACACCCGTGAGCTGCTCACTGTCATCGCAAAAACACTGAATATCTAAATTCTAACGGAAAAGGAGCCTGCGCGCATGAAAACCGCGTTCAGGCTCCCTTTTTTAACGATAAAAACGGGAATGTCTCCGATTTTTTGTAAAGTAAAAGCCCATCGGAAATTCCGATAGGTCTTTTGGCGTGGCAGGGGCAGAAGGATTCGAACCCTCGGCACGTGGTTTTGGAGTGGATGTGGAAAAAGCATTAACGGGCATACAACAGCCGGTTTTCCGCGCCCCTTATTTTAAAGGTAGCCACCAGGTTTTTCAGCATCTCCGCCTAGCCGGACAGCTCTTCGCTGGCTGCGGCGCTGCGCTGGGCGTTATCCGCGTTGCTGTCCACCACGCTTGAGATCTGCTCTATGCCATGGCAATCTCTGCGGCGCCCTCCGCCTGGCGGCTGGTGTTTTCAGCAATACTGTCGATGAGCCCACTCATCTCGTCAGCATGGGTAACCACTGCTAACATGGACTCCGAAGTCTCCTGCGTGGCCCTGGTCCCCTCATCTATAGAGCCAACGGTTTCACCCAGCAGGACCGTTGTTTCCCGGACAGCCTCCGCAGACCGGCTGGCAAGAGAACGCACCTCTTCCGCTACCACGGCAAAGCCCTTGCCGGCTTCACCGGCCCTGGCTGCCTCTAGGGAGCCATCCGTCAGGGCCACGTACAGCCCGGCGGGGTAGGCTTCGTTCTGGTCCACTGTGTGCTTGATGTATGCCTCCAACTCCGGGATGTCCATATCTCCGTATTCGATGGTATCCCGCTGTGTTTACAGCATTGTAAGGGTCCTTTTCATCCACGCGCTGGTCTCTTGGATAGTCTTACCTGTAGTGGCTTGAAGCAGCTCTTCACTTTTTGTCAAGAGTGCGTCAGACACTCTGGAATAGACTACCACAAGCAGCGCCGACACTGCCAGGACAACACTAATAACAATTGCCGAAACAAGCTTAGCCGTTATCCCCTTGGCCTTGCTGACCTTTTTTCGCAACTCGCTTTTCTTGCATACCCTTATTCTCTCCTATCTTTCCCGCAGACTGCTGGGACAAAAATCACCTTGCCATATTCAATTTTGTGTATACACTTTTTGTGGAAAAAATCAACTGCTTTTCGGGCACCGTGATAAAGAAAGCGTGAGCAGCAAGCTATAGCATAAAACCGCAGCAGTGGAGAAGTTATCAAAAAAGCAGGCAGCGCTTTTCACGCTGCCTGCTCGAAGCAAGATTACTTTTGCGTTTCCCCGACGAACACCCTGTCCCGGAAGCACACGTTCCGGTCGCTGGTGGCGCCAAAGAGCTGGAACATCCCTTTCACCCCGTCGGTGACCCACAGGAAGAGCTTCTCCCCATCGAATTGGAATTTCCAGGTCTGGTAATGGCCTGTTTCCCGCCAGCAGACTGTGAGCAGCAGGGTATCCTGGTCCACCCAGGTGTGGTGGGCAGAGTAGGACCAGGCCCGGGAGCGCTGTTCCGGCCCCCGCAGGGGGCTGTTGCTGGGGATCTCAATGGCAAAGGTCGTCTCCCCGTGCCGATCCGTTACGCAGGAGCTCTCCAGAGACTGGATGCCGTCCACGGCAATGGCCAGCCGACTGTTTGCCAGCTGCAGCCGAAGCCGGTGCTGCTCCTGGCTGTCCACTGATTTTAAGAGGTATGTCTTGTCCTGCAGCAAGGCCTGCAAATAGGAGGAGCTTGGCTCATACACAGCAGGGGCTTCCCATTGGCAGAGTACCTTTTGCAAATGCTCATAGGCCCAAGCATCCCGCCCCTTTTGGGGATCTGTCAAGTTCGCAAGCAGGTATTGTTCCACCAGAGGGAAGACCCGGGTACCGTCGATTTCTTCCGCTGTGGTGACGATGACCATGTCCTTTTGTGGAAACACCATAATATACTGACCAAAAGCGCCGTCCGCCCGGTAGCTGCCGGGGCTGTTTTCCCAGATCTGATAGCCGTACCGCTGGCCCCAGCCGGCGCAGCCCTGTCCCAGGGTGGGGACGTGAGGAGCGGTGGCCTCATCAATCCACTCTTCCGAAAGGAGCCGCTGGCCATTCCATAGGCCCTTGTTCAGGTAGAGTACGCCCACCTTGCACAGATCCCTGGGGGCGATAAGCAATCCCCAAGCACCGGTGTTTACTTTGCCGTTGACGTCCCAGCTCACGTCGGTGATTCCCAGGGGTTCAAAGAGCTTCTCCTGCAACCACTGAAACAGGCTCTTACCCGTTGTCCGGCTGATGACCTCCGAGAGCATATAGGTGCCGCCGGAGTTGTACACAAAATGTTCCCCCGGCGCGTAAGCCATTTTCCGGGTGAAGAAGATTTCCGGCCAAGGGGTGCCCTCGCTGTTGCACATATCCCCTACGGTGTCCCGTTCATGGCCGGTACTCATGGTCAGCACGTCCCGCAGGGTGATCTCCCTTGCTCGGGGGTCCATGTCTAGGTCTTTGCATTCCGGGAAATAGTCCAGCAGCGGATCGTTCACATTCACAAGACCCTCCTGCACGGCGAATCCAATGGCTGTGGAGGTGAAGGTCTTGCTCACCGAGTACACCAGCCGCTTATCGCTGGCCCGGAAGGGATAGCGGGCGGCCTCCACCACGGCTTTCCCGTGGCGGATGATGTGGAGCGTGCGCAGCTTGTAGTGGATCTTGTCACACTCCTGCAGGAAGTTCGCGACGGCGATAGAGGAAATGCCCACGTCCTCCGGTAAGTAGAAACGGTCGAATAAGTCTGCCAAGTTATTCCGCCCCTTCCTTTCTCATGTTGGCCACCTCTTTGTCGGCATCCATCCGGCTGCTGAACAGCACCAGCAAAATACTGCACACCAGGGGGATTACGGCGTAGCCCACAGTCTCCATCACACGGGTGAAGGAGGACTGGGCCAGGCCTGCGTTGGCCGCTTCGCCGCTGTAGCCGCCAATGGCCAGCACAGCCGCCACGCCCACGCTGCCCAGGAGCATTCCAAACCGCATGCCGAATTGGGCGATGCTGGTGGAAAGGCCGGAGAGGTCGGTTTTGTTTTTTAAGTTGATGTAGTCAGCCACATCGGCGGTAGCGGTGCCCAGCAGCACACCAAAGAAAGCGCTGCCAATGCCATACACCGCATTGCCAATCAAGACGAAGACCAAGTTGGGGACGATCATCAAGGCGTAGCCCACCACCTGGAACATGGAACCCAGCACAAGCACCTTTCGCTTGCCCAGCTTGGCATTGGCAATAGGTACAATGCCAAACAGGCAGCAGAGGATACCAGGCACCAGCTTTGCATAGCTGATCTGGGTCATGTAGCCGGCATCGCCCAGTACGTCTCGCAGGAAGTAGATGGCCATAGAGCCGAAAATCATACCGGCAAAGTTGTAAGTGAGGAACATACCAAACAGCGGGAGGGCGTATTTGCAGCCAAAGACATACTTCAGCTGGGTTTTGACGGGCAAGGAGGGGCGCTTCCGGGCCGCGCTGAGCTGCTGGGCGGCTTCGGCCCACACCTCCGGGGTCTCTCGGCAGATAATGCCGGTGAGGAAGGGCAGGATAAAGCCAATGGAGCAGAAAATCAGGCTCAGACCGAAGTAGCCTTTTTCATAGCCGCCAAAATACATAAGCACCGGCACGCCGTAGGCACTAACGATCAAGTTGGAGATCTGTCCCAAAAGGCCGCCCAAGTTAGTGACCTTTGCTCGTTCCACAGAGTTGGAAGTTATCTTGATGAGCAGGGTGGCGGTGGCGACACTGATAACGGCGCCGAACACAGCTACATGGAGCAGGTAGTTTACAAACACCCAGATCATCCGCCCGGTGGGGCTGAAGCTGGTAGGGGTGTTAAAGATCAGGAACACGGGCAGGGCCACAAAAAAAGCGGTGCCCAGGATCCAGGGGCGGGCCTTACCTATCTTGGTGTGAGTCATGTCAATGAGGAAGCCGCTCAGGCCTTCTGTAACGGCGTTGATGATCCGGGCAGCGGTCATCATGGCGGTGATGAAGCCCATGGAAAGCAGCAGGTTGTCCGTCAAATAGATGGTGAGGAAGCCGCCCATAATGCCGGCAATGCAGCTGGATCCGCAGCCGTTGAGGGCAAAGCCGATCATTTGCGACACAGGGAGCTTATCTTGTTTCTTTTCTGTCATTTTTTCAATCCTCCAAGTCGAAGAAATGCGGCAGGCGGTGCGCGCACTCCGCTTGCAGCTATACTATTAGAATACCACGGGGAGAGTTGAGAAAATATGGCGGAATTGACTGCTCTTTAGGGAGAAATTGACTAATCTTGCCGAAAAAATGGATTTTGGGTAATTTCTTTTCGATAATTTCGAGGGGTACAGCCATAGTATTTTCGGAAACATTGGATAAAGCTGCCTTCATCGGCAAAGCCCGTTTCCAGGGCGATTTCCGAGATTTTTTTGGATGTCTGAGCGAGCAGCTGCTCTGCCTGAAGAACCCGGTATTTGGCTAGGTATTGGGAGAAAGTGGCTCCCGTATACTTTTTGAAAAAGCGGCAGAAATACTCTTTCGAGAAGAAAAACTGCTGCGCCATCTGGGCGGTGTTCAGGGGCTCGCTGTAATGGTCATGAATGTAAGTCAGGATCCCCTCCAGCTTTCGAAAGGGCTCCTGAGAGGTGCTGTCTTTGGCCCGGTCCCGTTCCTGGCAGCACTGGGTGAGCAGGACATAGACAATCTCGCAGATCTGCCGGAGGACAAGCACTGACAGGAAGGGAGTATCCTCCTGCTCATACCACTCGTTAAGCGCAAGGATCAGGGATTGAATTTTCGTATTAGCCTCCTCTGTGAGGACGAAATAGCATGTATCGAAATTGGGGATCAGGCTTTTTAAGAAGGAGTAGCTGATTTGCAGTGTGATGCCGGTGATGGCAAAGCCGTCTGTGGCGAAATAGGGGATGGAGGAGTGGACCTCCCGGCTATTGACCAGCACAATGTGCTGAGGTGTCACATCTTCCACCCGGCCGTTGATAAAAAAGCGCGAGGAGCCTTCAAAAGCTGTATTGATCTCCAATTCCGGATGCCAATGGCTTTTGACAATTTGGCTTCCCGGCCTGGTGTGCCGGATGATGAAGCCCGGGACAGCTCCGTATATCTCCACTTTTTCAAAAATGCCGTGGTCGGGCATGGGAATCAGCTCCTTCCTGTGTTTGTTAATTATACCGGAATCCGTCGAATGATGCAAAATGCTGCAGAGAGTTTTTGACAAGCCAGCATAAGGGAGAGATGTTGCTTTTCAGAATGTCCGCTTTATGGCTGCCAATTTTCCTGTGCCATTTGCCATCTCCAAGGGTATTCCTTCAAAAAGGTATAAACTATTATTAAACATTATAGCACAAATCCCGTCGATTTACAAGGTTTTGCTGTCACTTTTCCGCGACATCTCTGTGCTTTTCCGTATTCAAATCCCGTCGGGTGCTGTTTTGCCAACTTCTTTGCTGCGCAAAGAAACGCGAAAAGTAACACGCCAATTTCACTACCTAAAAGCAAAAAACAGGGGCTGGCGCGGCCTCAATGACCGTTCCAACCCCTGTTTCAGCGGTATTTTCCTATATTGAGGGCTATTTTGCCCCGAAAAGCATGAAAAAACCTCTCTTGTCTTGGTAAACAAAAGAGGTTTCTTTCGTGGTGCGCGAGACGGGACTTGAACCCGTACGTCATAAACACACGCCCCTCAAACGTGCCTGTCTGCCAATTCCAGCACTCGCGCTCAACAATATGTATTATAGCATAAGCCGCGCTGTTTGTCAACTGTTATTTCTCAAAACGCAAAAACATGTCCGTTTTTTGCATTTTACCGCAAAAGGCTGGCGAAAAGGGTCAAAACATGCTATACTGCATGTAACATGTAACAGGAACGCGGGAGGAAAACACGATGACGTACACAAAACACTATACGTCGCCGCTTGGCGTGATCTTGCTTGCGGCAGATGACGCGGGGCTTACGGGGCTGTGGTTTGAGGGCAGCAAGTATTTTGCGGCGGAGTTGCCGAAGGCGCACATAGAACAGGACACACCCGTTTTGCTCGAAGCTATACAGTGGCTCGACGTATATTTTGTCGAAAAAGAACCGAATTTCACGCCGCCGTTACACCTCATCGGCTCGGATTTTCGGCAGGCGGTTTGGAACATCCTGCTCTCTATCCCCTACGGCCGGACGATGACCTACGGCCAGATTGCAAAGCAGCTTGCAAAAAACACCGGGATAGACAAAATGTCCGCACAGGCGGTTGGCGGTGCGGTCGGGCACAATCCGATCTCGATCATCGTCCCCTGCCACCGCGTTGTTGGCACAAACGGCAGCCTGACCGGCTACGCCGGCGGCCTTGATAAGAAAATCGCGCTGCTGGAGCTTGAAAAAGCCGACACCGAAAGATTTTTCCGCCCGAAAAAGGGTACGGCGCTGTAACACGCCCTTGCACTAGAATAAACGAAAAGGTCTTCCGTTAGGATTGCGGGAGACCTTTTTGCTATAAAAACCAAGCTAAACGTAAAATAAAAGACCCATCGGAAATTCCGATGGGTCTTTTGGCGTGGTGCGCGAGACGGGACTTGAACCCGTACGTCATAAACACACGCCCCTCAAACGTGCCTGTCTGCCAATTCCAGCACTCGCGCTCAACAAGTGATATTATAGCAACAAACAGGCAAATTGTCAAGACTATTTTAAAAGAAACTTGAATTTTTGGTTACAGTTCAGCCTTGCGGCTGAAACAACACATTTAACACCGGCTAGAAAATAGCCGGTGTTCCTATAAAGATCTGTTTGATGTTCTCCATTAGATTCATTTTACGCCGTTTTAAGGTTTCTACGATGCTTAGGATTCGGCAATACATCTCCTTCCCCTGTTTCTTACGGAATCCGCCTGCCATTTTTTGACGGTTCTTTACTTTCCTCAGATCCCGTTCTGATATATTATTATCAAATGGTACCTCAGAACGCTTTATGAACAGCAAATGGTTTTCACGGTATTTTTCCAGACGGTTTAACAGAGCCTCTTCCTGCTTCGCGTATTTATAAAACACTGCCGTCCCAAAGGCTCCGGCTTTCATATGCCTGTAGGTATCCGTCCCCGGCACATCCCCTTCAAATTCATGCCCGTCGTGCTTGACAGTGGCAACCTTCAAGCCATAGTCGGTCAAAACAGGCAGCAAGCGAGTGATCAGGGTGGTTTTTCCGGCATTTACAACCTTGTTTTTACACATTTTCCGATCACCCTGAGATAACCGAAAAAGACCTGGCATACCAGACTTGGAAATTCCGGTACGGCAGGTCTTCTTATCTTTTTATCCAATCAGTTTCCTGGATGGTCGATGCCCTTTTAACCATCTCAGAATTTTGCATTGTCCGGATCAGAGCCTGTCCGGCCTACGCATTCCAGCTTATCTATCGCTGCCACGTCCTCCTGGGATATCTGAAAATCAAAAAGCTGCAGATTCTCCTTAATCCTCACAGGGGTAACGGATTTGGGCAGAGGAAGATGTCCTTTCTGCAGGCACCACCGCAGACAGATCTGGGCTGTGGATCGGCCGTATTTCTGTCCAAACTCCTTCAGCTTTGGATCTTCCAAAAGCTTTCCGGAACCAAGGGGACTCCACGCCTCCACCAGGATGTCATGCTCTTTGCAGAAGGCCGCCGTTTCCGGCTGCATCCAGCCGGGATGGAACTCAATCTGGTCTACCATAGGAATGACCTGTGCTGTTTTCAGCAGCGCCTCCATATGCACCGGGAGAAAATTGCTTACACCGATGGCCCGTACATACCCTTTTTCCAACAGATATTCAAAGGCCTTCCAGGTCTCCCGGTTTACCTCCTGGTAGGTATCCCTGAAAGCCAGGGGACGGGGCCAATGGATCAGGTACAGATCCAGATAATCCAGGGCCAGCCTTTTTAAGGAGGCATCAAAGGCTTTCAGGGTTTCCTCATAGCCTCTCACATCGTTCCATAGCTTGCTGGTCACAAACAGCTTTTCTCTCGGCACTCCCGACATGCGGATTCCGGCTCCCACCCCAATCTCGTTGTGATATACCGCCGCCGTATCTATATGGGTGTATCCTGCCTCTATGGCGTGCATTACCGCATCTGCCGCTGTCTCTCCGTCCGGCATCTGCCATGTGCCGAAGCCCACCTGAGGGATCTCCACTTTGTTATGCAACTGAAATGTTCCGTTTTCGTGTATATTTTCCATTATATTTTCTCTCCTTTCTTTACCTGTTACGTCTCTGTCCTTTCCCGTCTAATACATCATTGCATTAATCTCGAAGTAAATATTGCTTGATATCCGTGTCAGCTGTGCGTCTGCGAATCGACGGCGCAGCGGTGCCTGCGTCTAGCTCCGCAGGCGGGCAGAGGATGCGGATAGCGAGTACTATTTACTCGAGAGAATCCGTAGACAGCTTCAGATAAGAATTCAGAGCCGCCATGGGGCCTGATACATCCCTGGACAGAACCGGAGACATGTTAGCGGCAATGGGATCCTTAGACATACGGCCGTCTGCGGAGGCTCCTATCCGCTTTCCGATGTTCACAATCCAGGAAAATGTAGCGATACACGGGGAAAAGATAAGATCGCCATACCGGCTGTTGTATGCCTCTACCCGTTCCACAAAATAGTTTACCATCTCGCAGGCCAGATTGCCAGCTTCTTTTTGTCCGTTTCCGAATTTCGCCCCTTCATTTATCATCTTCATCTGCAGAACCTGATTTCCCTCCCAGTTATTTTTCAGGATCTCCACCAGCTGCGGCAGTGTCACCATCTCTTTTTCAAATACGAATTTCTCAATGGCTGCCATGGCATCCGCCGCATTGGAAACTCCCTCGGGTTTCAGCCGCAAGGCTGAACTGTAACAATTTTTGTAAAAAACCGGATTTGCGTCGGTTTAATCCTCAACGATGATGGCGTTTTCTTCTTTGACTTCTTCCGCAAGCAGCATGCGCACGGGGTGCTCGGCAGTATACGGTTGCCATGTGGGCAAGCCCTCCCCATTCGGGTCGCCGGTCTTTGCGAAGTTTGCCCAGTAGGAGGACATTGCAGCTTCAAGCGTATAGTCGCACGGTTCCCACGGGCGCCAGCATCTGTTCATCGTGTGGAAAACATACCACAACTCGGACGAATGGAACGCACCTGCGTTGTCGCCCGGCAACTGACGGTTGAAGAAATAGATGTAGCTCGGGCATCTGCCGAGTTTATTCTGGTTCTTCGCCCAGCGCACGGCGCTCTTTTCGAGAATTCTCTCGCCCGCTGCGATGTCGCCGCCGGTGCAGCCGATCATGTAATCGATGTCATGCGCATTGCCGGAAAGCGCCACTTCGTCTACGGAAGCCTTCAGCAGCACGTTATCAACAACGGGCTGCCACGCAAGACCGCTTGGGGACTGGATGGTATACTGCACCTCAGCAATTTTTTCTGCCGGGACAGCGCGCATCTCTTCGATGTTTTTCGCGCCGAGCTTTTCCATCAGCTCTTTGGAGGACTTCACGCGCATTTCAACGGAAACGTCGTGCGAAAGGCCGCCGAGGCCGCCTGCGCTCTGCAAAACAGCGCGCTTAATCTTGCCGCGCGTCAAATCGGACGAAATAAGCGTCTGCACGCTCATGCAGCCTGCGGACTGGCCCGCCGCCGTGATGCAGTCCGGGTCGCCACCGAACGCTGCAATATTCTCGTATACCCAGTCGATCGCTGCAACTTGATCGTAAATACCGTAGTTGCCGCTGATGCCCTCGGGGTTTTCGGCATCGAGCTCCGGGTGTGCAAAGAAGCCGAGTGCGCCGACACGGTAGTTGATGGAGACAAACACCACGCCGTTTTTCGCAAACTGCTCGCCGTCGAACTCCTTTTCCGCGCCGCTGCCGTGCGTGAACGCACCGCCGTGAATCCAGAAGAACACGGGCAACTTATCGCCCGGCTGCGCAGATGCAGGCGTCCAGATGTTCAGATACAGGCAGTCTTCGCTCTGCTTTAGGTTTTCATCACTGTAAAACTCCTTGCCGTAGAGATCCATTTTGGACAGGTCAGATTGCGGCGCTTTGGCAGAGAACTCCAGTGCGGGGCGCACACCCTCCCACTTTGCGTGCGGTTGCGGACGCTTCCAGCGCAGCTCGCCGACCGGCGGTGCAGCATACGGCACGCCCTTGAAGATCACGCTTTGTTTATCATCGGAAAACGCACCTTCGAGTGCGCCTTCTTTGACGGTTACGATCGTATTCATTGAAACTTCCTCCCAGGGATAAAATTCACGGCAACGTCGCGGATAAATTTTTGCGGTGCTGTCGGTGGTTTATAAATTTAATTTATGCGTTAAGCTGCTTCAGGAGCATCTCCCCTGCGCCGGCGGGCACAGTGTCGCCGCCGAACGACAACAGCGCACGCAGCGGCATTTCCGCCATCATACGCGCCATGGCCTCGCCCATGCCGATGTCGTCCGCATCTGCCTGTGCAAGCGGGTTCTGTGCCATCATCTTGCCGAGAATCTCGCGGCCGACGGGGCTTTCCATAATCTCTTCAATCGTGGAATTCATTGTGTAGACGCGCTTAATCTGCGTAGTAGAGGTGACGTTCACCGTCGCGGTGCAGGCGATGTCGCGGCTGGATTTTGCCGCCATAATCGTGTAGTCGCCGGACTCGACGTACCAATCGGAAATATCGGTGCGGTAGTACGCGAACGCACGCTTTGCGAGCGTAAAGGTGATGGCCTTCTCCTCACCCGGCTCGAGTTCGATCTTTTCAAAGCCGCGCAGCTCTTTCACGGGACGAATGGTATGGCTTTCGGGCTTTGCTACATACAGCTGTACGACCTCTTTGCCCTTCACCTTGCCGGTGTTGCGGACGTTGACGGAGACGGTCAGCGTATCGGTATCGTTCATTTCGGCCTTATCAAGCGTTAAATCGCTGTATTCAAATGTCGTATAGCTGAGACCGTAGCCGAACGGGAACAACACGTCCATGTTCTTTTTGTCGTAGTAGCGGTAACCGACAAATACACCCTCGCGATACTCGGTCTTATTCTGCTCATCGCCGAAGAAATAGAGGTACGAGGGGTTATCCTCCAGACGGCGCGGGAACGTTTCCGCGAGTTTGCCGGAAGGGTTCACATCGCCGAACAGCAGGTCGAGCGTCGCGGTGCCGACGGCTTCACCGCCGAGGTATGCGTACAGCACACCGCGCACGTCATCAATCCACGGCATGGTGATGCAGCCACCACACATGACGACAACGACGGTGTTCTTCTGCACCTCGGAAACAGCTTTGACGAGTGCTTCGTGGTTTCTCGGCATCGAAAGCGTGCGGCGATCCATGCCCTCGGACTCCATGGCGTCCGTGATGCCGACGAATACAACGGCAATATCGGCGTTCTTTGCGGCCTCCTGCGCTTCCTCGAGGAGCGCTTCGTCGGACTCTGCGGTGTTCGTATCGTAGCCGGGCGCGTAGGTGACATCGAGCCCCTTTGCAGCCTCGAGCGCGCTTGTGACCTTATAGGAGTTCACATGCGAGCTGCCGCCGCCCTGAAAACGCGGAGTCTCCGCAAACTTGCCGATGAACGCAAGTTTCTGGCTGCGCTTTAATGGCAGAATACCATCATTTTTGAGCAGAACCATAGACTCATCTGCAATCTTGCGCGCTTCTTCGTGGTCGGCTTCAAAATCGATCTTCGTTTCGGGCTGCTTATTTTCGGTGTATTTGAGAACAATGTTCAAAATGCGCTCCACAGCGGTATCGAGCACCTTGATATCGAGCGTGCCGTTGTTGACCGCGTCAACGATCTGCTTGTCGTTTGCGGCGTTTTTGCCGGGCATTTCAAGCTCCATGCCGGCTTCAAGGCACTTTACGCGGTCTGCGGTGGTCGCGCCCCAGTCGCTCATCACGTAGCCGTCAAAGCCCCACTCGTCGCGGAGAATATCGGTCAGCAAACGCTTGTTTTCAGCGGCGAACGTACCGTTGATGCGGTTATACGAGCACATAATCGTCCACGGCTTCGAGTCCTTTACGGCGGTCTCGAACGCAGAAAGGTAGATTTCGCGCAGGGTGCGTTCATCAACGACGCTGTCGCTGGACATGCGGTTATATTCCTGACTGTTGGCGGCGAAATGCTTCACGCTGACGCCGACATTCTGGCTCTGCACGCCGTTTATGTAGTTTTTGGCAAGCTCGCCGGTGAGGTACGGGTCTTCGGAAAGATACTCAAAATTGCGGCCACCGAGCGGAGAACGCTTGATGTTGATGGCCGGGCCGAGCAGAACAGAAAGGTCCTCCGCCTGGCAGGCGCGGCCAAGCACTTCACCGGAGCAGCGGAACAGCTCGCGGTCGAATGAGCACGCCATGCAGGAGCCTGTGGGGTAGCTGGTGGCGGGCACGCTGGCGTTGAGGCCGAGGTGGTCGGCGGTGTCAGACTGCTTACGGATGCCGCACGGGCCGTCCGAGACCATGACGGATTCAATGCCGAGGCGCTGCGGAGTATCGAGATGCCAGAAGTCTTTACCGGAGCAAAGCGCGGCTTTCTCTTCCAGCGTCATTTGAGAAATGATCGATTTCACATCCATACAAACAACTCCTATGACTGATTTGAGTTCAGTATAGCACACTTTCTCGAAAATTTCCATAGACAATTCAGAAATTTTGTTGACTTTATTGGTAGAAAGATATTATAAAAGCCGATACGATTACATCGGCTTTTCATCACAATTTGAATAGTTTTTCAAAATTATCATAAAGCATTTTCCGGTTCTCTTCCTCCCCGTAGGCGAGTGCGAAAAAGCGTTCGAGCTCCTTTTCGTGCGTCCACATGGGGAAATCCGTGCCGAACATGACTTTATCCATACCGAAATGCTCAATGCTTTTCCTTGCTTCGTCCGGGCTCAACACAAACAGCGAGCTGCTGGTATCGACCCACACGTTCGCGCCTTTTAGGCACGCTTTGGCTTCATCCCAGCGCCGGTAACCACCGAGATGCGCGGCGATGCACTTTAATTCCGGCAGCTTTTCGAGCACATTCGCAAGCTTCTTCGGCGCAGAGAGCTCGCTTCTGGCGTCACCCATGTGAAATAAAATCGGCAGATCGCGCGCCATGCAGGCTTTGTAGACCGGCAGCATTTTTTCGTCATCGATGGCAAAGCCTTGAAAATCCGAGTGCAGCTTGATGCCGTGCAGGCCGAGCGCCTGAATTTCATTGAGCTCTTTTTCGACGTCCTCAATGTCCCGGTGCCATGCGCCAAGGCCGACGAACTTCGGGTATTTTTCGCATTTGGCCGCGATGAAACGATTGATGGAGCCAACCTGCTCCACTTTTGTCGCAACGGAGCAGACGAGAAATTTATCGAATCCTACGGCAGTGCCTTCTTCGTTTAAAACGTGCGGCAGACCGACCTTCGCCATAGGAAGATCATAAAAACGGCCAACGTTTTCGGTCGCCTTTTCCGCAATCTTGCCGGGGTAAATGTGGGCGTGCGCGTCGGCGGCACGGTACAAAACGCCGTTATGCTTCACCATGCGCCTTCGCCTCCCTTTCTTTTTTCGAGAACACACAGCCACAGAAATCCTGCCGATATAGGTTATAGTCTGCCGAAAGCTGAATGGAGCGCTTATAGCCCTCCTGTTTTTTGAAATCGGACGGCAAGTGCGGCACGCCGTATTCTTCTGCAAGCGATTCGCCGATCTCGTTTAACTTCTGCGCGTTTTTCAGCGGGCTGATGGACAGCGTTGTCGTGAAAAAATCAAAATGATGCCCTGCGGCATACTTTGCTGCTGCTTCCATGCGCAGCTTGTAGCACGCAAAACAGCGCTCGCCGCCCTCCGGGATGTGCTCAAGCCCGCGCACGGCGGTGAAGAATTCTTCCGGCACGTAAGGCAGATCGACAAGCGCTACTTCCTTGGTGCATGGCATTTCGGAGATAAGCCGCTTTAACTCTGCTTCCCTTTTTTGATACTCTGCCTCCGGATAGATATTGGGATTATAAAACAGCACGGTAATTTTAAAATGCGCTGTAAGCTTCTCCAAAACGGCGCTGGAGCACGGCGCACAGCACGCGTGCAAGAGCAAAGTCGGCCGCTTTTCCTCGTGCGTAAAGGTTTCGATGAGTGTATTCAGTTCTTTTGCGTAGTTTCTTTTATTAGCCATGGTCTTATTTTAGCACCGAAGCCTCGTTTTCGCAAGATATGTGTACTCTTTATCACAAATTTCTTACAAATCCGCCGTGTGAATTGACAATATTGCCGTTTCGCGGTAAACTATATATATCAAATTGTGCTCATACGGCGCATTTCGGTGTTTGTGTGCCGTTTTACAGAAAGGTTTCGTGACATGTTCGATTTTTCTATATTGATTTCCAACCCGCTCATCAACGTCGCTGTTGTTTCGTGGTGTGCGGCACAAATCTTAAAGACCAGCATCCATCTTTTTAAACACGGTGAATTTAAGAAAGAGCGTCTCTCCGGCGCAGGCGGCATGCCAAGCTCCCACTCGGCGGTAACGTGCTCGGTGCTGCTGACCTCTTACCTTATCTACGGCTTTTCCTCCCCGATCTTCGCCATGGCGTTCGTGCTGGCACTCATCGTCATGTACGACGCGACCGGCGTACGCTGGGCGGCGGGTCTGCACGCGAAGGCCATCAACTACATTGTGGAATATTTAGGCGATGAGAACACCAAGGACAAAGACCAACTGAAAGAAATGATCCCGAAGCTGAACGAATCGCTTGGCCACCGCATGATCGAGGTGGTGTGCGGCGCGCTGCTCGGCTTTACAATCTCGCTCATCGGGTACTTCTGCTTCTAAAATTCAATTTGCATGAAAAAACGCTGCACGGAGCTTAGCCATGGGCTAATAAGGCAGTATTTAAGGAATTATGGTGTAATCCCGATAAAGGGGGGGTTACACCTTTTCTTTATTTAAGCGGATTTTTCCGCTTTTTTCTGTTTTACTCTTTCCATTGTATTAATAAGCTGCTGCTCTGTTGGGATGTCAAATAACCCGACTGCCGTAAAAAAATATCCACTTTAACATTATTATGAGAATGTTTCTTCTCATCGTTGTAAATTTCAATACGCTCAATAAGTTTGTTTACAACGGTCGGAGTAAGCTGTTTCATCTCTGTAAATTCCATAAGCCCTTGATAGAGCATCTTCATATCAACAGTTTGCTTTTGAAGTTCAATGAGAGCTTTTTCATTTTCCTCAACCTCTGATATAAGTCGCTTTTGCTCAGCTTCGTATTCATTTGCCATACGGGAATAACGCTCATCGGATAACTTACCGAGAATATTATCCTCATAAATTCTTGAGAATTTGGAATAATCTGATAATCATCTTGATATTTCTCAATTTTTTTATGCACTTTGTAACTGACTGTTGTACTCTTACCGTTTACGGTACAGAAGGCTTTCCATTTCCTGAAAACCGGGACGGTTAAATGTTGTTCCGCTGATACCGTCATCAACAAAGAATTGCGGATGTAAATATCCGTTTTTCTTTGCATAAGTCATAAGAATTTCCTTTTGAGACGAGATTTGTCAAGGTATGTTTTTGTAAAGAAGTGTGCAATTTGCATTGACAAGCAGCAAAAAGAACGCTATAATAATGTCGTTATCGATTATGCCGTTATCGTAATGTGGGGAGGTCAACACATGGCCAATAGGGATCATTCCCTGGATGATGGGATCATTCAGGCTGCTTATTCGGAATTTCTTGCTTACGGCTTTCAGAAAGCCTCTCTGCATAAAATCGCTGAAAAGGCCGGCGTCACAACGGGGGCGATCTACACAAGACACAAGAATAAAGACGCGTTGTTTGCCAGTCTGCTTCAGGATTTTTTTGAGACGATGAATGCCTTGTTTGCGCCCATCGCTGAAGAATACGAAAAAGCAAAGTGCAGTGCACAGCCGGAGGATATCCTTCGCGCCATCAACGCCGAGGAACAAGTATATTTTCGGCTGCTGACCGAACATCGTGACGACTGCACTTTATTTTTCTGCCGCAGCGATGGCAGCTCCATGGAAACCGTGCTGCATGAACTGATGAACCGTAAAGCGGAACAAACGGTGGAATTCTTTTCGCATATCTATGGGAAAGCGCCAAATGCTGATGCGATCCGCCTTCTGATGGGCTCACAGTTCTGGTACTTCCGCCAGCTGCTGGATCAGCATATGGAGGAAGGCAGAATGCTTACCTGCTTACAGGCAGTCCTTGATTTCACCAACGCTGGCTGGCGGCAGCTATGCGATACCTTGCAATAAATCCGAAAAGTTGATTCGGACGGTCGATCCGTCCGTTTCTTACGGCTGTTGGTTAGAGATGGCTAACTAATAAGAAAAGAGTTTGCGATGATAGATTTTGAATTTGAATTCCAATATGCGGAGGCAAAGCTGCCCATCCTCCGGCAGGTCGGCGGCGGCATCCCGGCGGGACGCTGCGTGGTGCTTTGCGGAGGCAGCGGATGCGGAAAATCCACGCTGCTGCGGTGCATCAACGGACTGATACCGCAGTTATATGAGGGAGAGCTAAAAGGCTTCTGCCGCCTGAACGGGCAGGACACCGCCGGGCTGCGTATCGGCGAGATCGGCGAGCTGGCAGCATCGGTATTTCAGGATCCGCGAAGTCAATTTTTTACCGTGAACAGTTCCAATGAAGTGGCCTTCGGCCTTGAAAATCACGGTCTGCCGCAAGATAAAATCCGTCAGCGGGTGGAGGATGCCTTCCGGATCTTTCATCTGGAGCGGCTGAAGGACCGCAATGTCTACGAGCTGTCCAGCGGCGAGCGACAGCTCATCTCCATCTTGTCCGCGTGGGCAATGGACACAGATATTTTTCTGCTGGACGAGCCCACGGCCAATCTGGACTTTACAGCCACGCAGCAGTTAAAAGAGATTCTGCTTGCCCTGAAAAGGCAGGGCAAAACGCTGCTGCTCAGTGAGCACCGGCTCTACTATCTTGCCGACATTGCCGATGAATATTGGGTCATGGCAGACGGCGAGATCAAAGGAAAATACACTGCCGCAGAGGCAAAGGCGTTCTCAGTGGAGCGGAGACAAACACTTTCTCTGCGCACGTTCGACCTTGCGGAGATCACCGTGCCGGAGAAAGAGCCGCTGCCGAAAACTGCGCCGACGGCGCTTGCCGTCTCAGAGGTCCGCTATACATACGGCAGGAAGGCCGGAGATACCCTCTCCGGTGTCAGTTTTTCCGTCCTTGAGCATGAGATCGTCGGCCTTGTGGGCGCAAACGGCTGCGGCAAAACGACCATCGGCAAGCTGATTGCAGGGCTTTACCGCCCCTCCGGCGGCAGGATAATGCTTTTCGAAAAGCCGCAAAATCCAAAGCAGCTGCAAAAACAAGTGCTGTTCATCCTTCAGGAGGCGGAGTTCCAGTTCTTCACAGGCTCCGTCCTGCACGAACTGCAATACGGCCATGCGGTGACACCGGAGTTTGAAGCAAAAACGGAAGCACTGCTGAAAAGTATGGATATGTGGGACTGCCGCGACCGGCATCCCTTTTCCCTCTCCGGCGGGCAGATGCAGCGTCTGACGCTGATGACGGCGTATCTATCCGACAAGCCAATCGTCATACTGGACGAGCCGACAGCAGGACAGGACGCGGAAAGTCTGGAGCGGTGCGCGGCGCTGATTCGGGAGATGCGGAAGGAAAAGACTGTTCTCATCATCACCCACGACCTTGAACTGATTGCAGATGCCTGCGACTACTGCATCGGGCTGTCGGATGGACATGCAGAGGCAGAATTTCCCGTTCATTCGGAACGAGATTTGCAAGCGGTACGGCAATATATGGAGCGCTTCCATCCTTCCGATGCTCCTGCGAAAAAACAGCATAAAGAACGATTTCACCCGGCAACGAAGCTGCTTTACTGGCAGGCCCTGCTGGTCGTGATCTCCACATCCAACAACCACTTAGTTTATGCCGTATATACGGCACTGATCCTGCTGACCGCAGCGGACGGCTGGTTCGGAACGGCGCTGGCAGGCGGCATAAGCTTTGGGGTGCTGTGGGCGGCTAACGCCATGCTGCCGGGCACGGTGTTTTCCTTTATGTTAGTGCTGTTCCCGCGTATCATTGCCGTTGGCATTTCCATGCGGACGATGATTGGACGAAATGAAGCCAGCCGTACCCTGGCGGCGCTGCGTAATCTGCACCTGCCGGAACGGCTCATTATGATCGTCGCTGTAATCTTCCGCTTCTTCCCCGTTCTGTCGGGAGACATGAAGCTGCTGCGGCAGTCCATCCGCACGCGGGGCGCATTTGCAACACCGCTTCAGAAGCTGCGTGCGCTGCCATCCTATATCGAAATACTGACCGTGCCGATGGCTTTGCGCGTTATCCGCATCGCCGAGACGCTGTCCGCCTCCGCCGAAACACGGGGCATCGACTTAACCCGCCGCAAAAGCAACTATCTGTCGCTTCGGTTCTCTGCGTGGGATGTTGTGTTCTGCGTCCTGCTGGCAGCATCGATCGCCGCCGGCCTTATTCTGTGATCGCCGTCCTTGCGACGTTCAACCATATTCCATTCAAAAAGGAGTCTTTAACCATGAGTACTGTAACCGCCAACAAGCTGAAAATCAAAGACATCATTACCGTTGTCCTGCTGGCCCTGATCAATGTGGTCATTTTCTTCGCCAGCTCCGTCCTGTACGCAACGCCCATTACCATCATTCTGATGCCGGTGTTTTTCGCCCTGCTGGAGGGCATCGTCTACTTCATCATCGGCACGAAGGTGAAAAAGCCCGGTGCGATCCTGATTTACAGTATCGTCCGCGCCATTATGGGCGGATATCTGCCGTACATCATCCTCTTTATTCTCTCCGGTGTCATTGCCGAGCTGCTGCTGTGGAAGATGGGCTACGGCAATGCGAAGGCGCTGACCATCAGCTATGTCATCAATCAGGTGCTGGCCGCATTCGGCAGCACTATCATTCCCTACGCCATCGCAGCCAAAGCTATGGCGGATCAGATGGTCACTGATGGCCGTCAGGACACCATTCTTGCCGCATCCGAGATGCTGCAGTCCTGGGTGTCTGTGGCGCTGGTGGCCGGTGTGATCGTGGCGGCCTTTATCGGCGTAATGATTGGCAAGCGGATCGTGAAAAAGCATCTTGCTGCGTAATACAGTCGAAAGGAGTTCATCATGAAAGAAATTGAGCCAAAGCGCTCCGCCGCCTCGTGGCTGGCAGAGCTGGCAAAAGGGCGGTACGGCGAGTACGCTTTGAGCGTCCTTACGGCGCTGCTGGGCGTTGCCTGCTCCCTTGCGCCGTATTTCATCATCATTCAAATCATCACCGCACTGGTAAACGGCACGGCGGAGCTGACGTACTGCCTGACGCTCTGCGCGTGGATGGCGGGCTTCTGGGTGCTGCGCTATGTGCTGCACAGCGTGTCCACGTCCCTCTCCCATCACGCCACCTTCCATGTGCTGGCCAATACCCGCACACGGCTGCTGGATAAGCTGGCCACACTGCCCCTTGGCACGGTGCTGGACCGTTCCTCTGGCTCGTACAAGAACATTATCGTAGAGCGGGTGGACTCCATCGAAACCACCCTTGCGCATTTGCTGCCGGAGATGACAGCCAACATTGTGGGCGCGCTGGCGGTGCTGGTGCTGCTGTTTATCGAGGACTGGCGCATGGGGCTTTCCATGTTGATCGTCGTGCCGCTGGGCATTGGCTGCTTCGCGTCCATGTTCAGCGGCTATAACGAGAAGTTCCGGCGCACGGTCACTGCGACGAAGGCACTCAACGACACGGCTGTGGAGTACATCAGCGGCATTGAGGTCATCAAGGCCTTCGGCCAGTCCAAGACCAGCTACGCTAAGTTCGTCTCCGCCGCAAAAGAGGGCGCGGACTGCTTCATCGACTGGATGCGGGGAAGTTTGTTCGGTCAGGCGGCGGGGATGGCAATTTTTCCATCGACACTTCTCGGCATCCTGCCGGTGGGCTGCCTTCTCTATATGCACGGCACACTGTCGGCAGAAACATTTCTGGCGATCATCGTGCTTTCGTTCGGTGTTATGCAGCCGCTGATCACCGCCTTCTCCTACACCGACGACATCGCACAGGTCACGACCATCGTCGGCGAGGTAGCGGAGGTGCTGTCCGGCGAAGATATGCAGCGCCCGGAAAGTGCGGAAAAGCTGCCTGCGGACAACTCCATTGAGCTGAAAAATGTCCGCTTTGCCTATCACGACAAGGAGGTACTGCACGGAATCAATCTGCACATTGCGCCGGGGACGGTCAACGCGCTGGTGGGTCCCTCCGGCAGCGGAAAATCCACCATCGCCCGGCTTATTGCCTCCCTGTGGGACGTGAAGGACGGCTCTATCGAGCTGGGCGGCGTGGATATCCGAACGCTGCCGCTGGCGGAGTGCACGAAGCGCATCGCCTATGTGTCGCAGGATAATTACCTTTTTGACCTTTCTGTCATGGACAATATCCGTATGGGCAAAAAGGGTGCAAGCGACGAGGAAGTGATCGCCGCAGCGAAGAAATGCGGCTGCCATGCGTTTATCATGGGGCTTGAAAACGGCTATCAGACCATATGCGGTGCCTCCGGCGGACACCTCTCCGGCGGCGAACGGCAGCGCATCTCCATTGCCCGTGCCATGCTGAAGGATGCACCCATTGTCATTCTGGACGAGGCCACCTCCTACACTGACCCGGAGAACGAGGCGGTCATCCAGTCGGCACTGGCAAAGCTGGTACGGGGTAAGACGCTGCTGGTCATCGCCCACCGCCTGTCTACCATCGCCGATGCCGATCAGATCATTGTCGTGAATCACGGCAAGATCGAAGCCACCGGCACACAGGCGGAGCTTCTTAAGTCCTGCCCGCTTTATCAAACCATGTGGGAAGCCCACATCAGCGTCAAGGACGATGGGGAGGTGGCGTAATGCTCCAGACACTGAAAAAGTTCTTTGATTTCTGCGGTGAGGACAACCGCAGGCTGTTTATGGCATCCATCTGGCTGGGCGTGGTCAGCGCCATTTGCTCCGCCATGCGGATTCCCGCCACCGCCGTCGTCATTCAGGCGCTGCTGCAAAAGAATGTCACCGTGCCGACGCTCTGGACGAGTCTTGGCATTATCGTGATCTCATTGATCATTACAATTGCCATCAATATGAAGGCCACCATGCTCCAGACCCGTGCGGGCTACCGTGCCTGCGCCAACAAGCGAATTGAGATTGCGGAGCATCTGCGGTATCTGCCTATGGGCTGGTTCAACGACAACAGTCTCGGCGAGGTCACGTCCGTCACCACCAACACCATGGAAAACATGGCGAATGTGGCTACCCGCGTGGTAATGGTCACGACCCGCGGCTTTCTGACCTCCGGCATCATCGCGGTCATGATGTTCCTGTTCGACTGGCGCATGGGGCTGATCACACTGACGGGACTGCTGATGTTCTTCGCCGTCAACGCTGCCATGCAGCGGGCAGAGCAATCGCTGGCGCAGCAAAAATTCAATGCCGACGAACGGCTTGTGTCCAAGGTGCTGGAATATGTGCAGGGCATCGCCGAGGTCAAGAATTTTGACCTGACCCACGATTCCGCAACGCAGGTACACGGTGCCGTGGAGGAAGCCCGCAAGGCTTCCTTCGCCATGGAGATACCGTCTGTTCTTTATATGCTGGCGCTGTTCATCGTCAACAAGCTCACCGGCGTTGCCGTCTGCACCGCTGCCATCGGCTTTTACTTCGGTGGCACCATGGAGCTTACAAACTGCCTTTTGATGCTGATCTGCTCCTTCATTCTCTTTGAACAGCTGGATTCTGCCGGGAGCTTTTCGGCTTTGTTCCGCTCCATTGACATCGGTGTAGATAAGGCAAACGCGATTCTGCGTGTAGAACCCATGGATATTGACGGAGAGGATCTGTCGCCGGAGCAGGAGGACATTGCTCTGTCTCATGTAACCTTCTCCTACGACAGCAAGCCCATTCTGCAAGGCGTGTCGTTGACGATTCCGGAGAAAACCACCGTCGCGATCGTCGGCCCCTCAGGAAGCGGCAAAACAACCCTCTGCAATCTTATGGCGCGGTTTTGGGATGTGCAGTCCGGCAGCGTGCGCCTCGGCGGACGGGATGTACGGGAGTACAGCTACGACAGCCTCATCCGCAATTTCTCCTTCGTGTTCCAGCGGACCTATCTGTTCTCGGACACCATCGCCAACAATATCCGCTTCGGAAAGCCCGAGGCCTCCATGGAGGAGGTAAAGGCTGCAGCAAAGAAGGCGCGGTGCTGCGACTTTATCATGGCGCTGCCGGACGGCTTTGACACTGTTATCGGCGAGGGCGGTGCAACGCTCTCCGGCGGCGAGCGGCAGCGCATTTCCATCGCCCGGGCGATTATGAAGGACGCACCAATCATCATTCTGGACGAAGCCACTGCCAATGTTGACCCCGAAAATGAAAAGGAGCTGATGGAGGCTGTTGCGGAATTGACCCACGATAAGACGGTCATCATGATCGCTCATCGGCTGAAAACTGTGCGCAACGCCGACAAAATATTCGTTGTCGATCACGGTGAGATCGTCCAGCAGGGCACGCATGACGAGCTGGTTGCTGTTGACGGGCTCTACCGCCGCTTTGTGGTGGAGCGCAAGCAGGCTGCCGGATGGAAGGTCTGAAGAAACACAATCTAAAAAATATGAAAAGAAGCTCGTATCATTATTGACGATACGAGCTTCTTCGTTTATTCTCTGTTTCCTGTAATGTAATAGTCGCAGAATTCTCCGCCGTTTGCCAACGTCTGCTTTCTGTGCAGCACGCCGTGCTGAAGCGTGATCATCACTTCATCAAGTTCGCAGAACAACGGCATGAGTTCGGAAACACCGAGTTTCTCCGTGTAAATGCAAATCGGGCAGCGGGTAATGCGGTAGTAACAGGCACCCTCATACGGTTGCCCGACAAAATCCACCTTGAAGGAGGTCGGGTATTTCGCTTCCTTTTCGGGCGTGTACCATTTGGCGTATTTGACAACGCTCTTTTTGTTCTCCGCCTTGCCCTTGTCGGTATTCAAGTCGGTCTTTGCAAAATACCACTTGATATGATAGAGTGAGCGGCGCATCATTTCCTGCACGGCCGTTGGCGGAATTTTCTTTTCGCTTGCCACATAGGGCGCAACGAAGGCAAGGGCGAACAACTCGTTGTATGCCATAGGGTTATCGTCACCGATGTCGTCTGCTTTCTCGACAAGCTCACGATAGACCTTTTTGCTCTTTTTCATAATGTCGGCGGCATATTCCCTGCCGTACTTCTCTGCCAGAACCTTTTTCATCGGGCTTTTGAACATCCAGAAATAAAAACCGTTGTATTTCATATCACTTTTCCTCCCGTGATTTATTTACAGGCTTAAGAAACGCAGCCCAGCCGCCGAAGTGATAGATCATCGTCGCGTCCATATATAGCCCGGCAGTCTTGCGGTCGGTACATTCCGCCATGCTCCGGCGGTAGCTGTCAAACTGTGCGGAGATCAGCTTTCCATGATGCCGCGCCGATTACTTTCTTCCCACCAGCAATGTTGAGCCGTGAAGCATCAGGTGTCCGGCTTCCTTCGATGTCATAAAGCTGCCGTCGGCCGTGTCCATCAGCTCCACGCGCTCATAGCCCATGTCCATGAGCTTTTGGACAAACGCCTGCATATCGCCGTATCTGCGGGGTGACATCAGGTCATGGATAGCAAATGTTCCGCCCTTTTTCAGCACGCGCAGCGTTTCCAGCAGAAGCTGCTGCTTGTCCTTTCCCGTGATATTATGATAGACATAGTTGCTGGTCACCGCGTCGAAGCTCTCGTCGGGGAAATCCAGCTTCACGGCGTTTCCACGCCGGAACGAAGCGTTTTTCACGCCCTCCGCAGCGGCGTTTTTTTCGCACAGCGGCAGGCTGAAGGAGGCGTATTCCTTGCCCCAGCGGTCGATACCGATCATTTTTCCCTGGGGATTGCGCTTTGCGCAGGCAATGGTCAGCGCACCGCTGCCGCAGCCGATGTCCAGTCCCACACCGCCCTCCGGCAGCGTGATATGCTCCGCCGTGCCGTCAATGATCTGCTTTGAGAGCTTGCGCTCGCCGTCATAGGAAAAGACCCGATAGGCATACACGCACCACTGGGTGTACTTTGCACAAACGACAAAGGCAATGCCGAACACCACTCCCAGCACGACGCGCAGCTTTCCGCTCACACAGACGCCGAATACGCCAAAAACCAGCAGCAGCGTAAAGGACAGCACCGTTCCCGCGATGAGCGAAACCATCATTCCCTTGGGAATCCAGTTTTTGTAGTCAGGCTTCATATTCAAGACTCCTTTTTATTGAGTGTGACTTCTCTCATAAACCGCAGCCGCGATGCACCAGATCACGATGGCGCTGTTCGTGCTGCTCTGGCTCATTACGGACATCCATGTGGCTGTCGGCACCTGCATGGCCTGTGCAATATCAGGAACAGCAACCAGCAGAAGATTCCATGTGACCGGATGGAAAACGAGCATCCACCTGGGATAACGGGTTTTACCGACAAGCAGCATCACAAAATGGATACCAAAAACCAATAGCATCGGAACATACATGGGGAGGATCGCGGGGAGCATATCATCCTGATAGGCCGTAACCGCCGCAAGCGTGGCCTCCACTCCGATACGCGGCCCCAGATAGGTAGAAAACCACGCCAGAGTAGCCGCCCAGAGATGGATCGCCAAGGCTACCACAACCGTAAATAACCCGCAAAAATACTGGATAGCTTTTGTTCTCGTATACCTTGCGTCAATATCCGTATTCAGTGCCTTCACCATGAAGGAGCAGAGGAAGCACCCAAGCGCTCCCATTCCGACGACCAATGCAGGCTTCCACAATGCGGAGGCGCCGGACAGATAACAGGCTCTGTTGAACATTCCGGTGTCGGTTTTCTGAAGCGGAACGCACCCCAGCAGCCAGTCCCCGGCAGCCATCAATATCCCGCCGATTGCGCCAAGAATACAGCATTGGATAAACGGTTTCTTTTCTTCCTTCTTCATTTTCTTTATTCCTGTGCATTTATTTCATGATCTTCATGCAAAAATCGCAGCGGTCATTGCCGCGCCCCAGCGTTTTTGTTCGATGCCAAATGAGCTTCGGATGCAGACCGGTGTAGCTGATGTCGTCGCTGTCGCAAAAGCAGCGGCACAGCTCCGGGCAGCCGTATTCTGTGCAGGTGTCGTGATAGGGACACTCCATCATATCCACACGCCATATACCGTTGCCGACCTGCAACTCCTTTGGGTCAAAGCCCGCCGCCGGGCCGAAGACGCTCCGGGTGGATTTGACAAAAACGCCGGGAACAAGGCGGTAAAGCCCCGGTATGTGCAGCAGGGCGGCAAGCTGTTTGTGACTCGTTCTCGCCAGCCGCTCCACATAGCCGTGAACGATTTGCAGCGCTTCTTCTTTCGGCATGACCCGCTGCAAGGCTTCGTAGGCCGCAATGCCCGGTAAGATTTGCCGTTTGAGGTGGTATTGCTTCTCCTTGCTTGCATCTGCATTTTCAGCCAGCAGCGCATTCAACCGCATATCAAAAAAGGCATTCAGCTCCTTGACCTGCGAGGGAAAGCGCTGCGCCGCAGTCTCTCGAAAATCACGGGAGAGATAGGTTTCCTTCATCGTCCTGCCTCCGTCCCAGCTTTCATGAAGCCCTTCTTTTTATACCCGCAGTCGCAGTATGGGCCGCCGGAGGCGAGCGTGTACTGCCGCACAAAGTCAGTCGCGCCGCCGGCTTCGCTCATGGTGTAGTCCAGACGGCACAGCGCGGGAGTGAGGTCATATAGCCCCAGCTTTTTCATCAGCACACAGATGCCGCATTTGGTGAAGCGTCCCTCGTATCCGCTGCCGTCGGGATATTCGTAAAACTCCATATTCCACGAGTAGGGGTTGCGGTCAGCGGCTTTCAAGGCTGCGGTCGCCTTCATGCCGGAAATGTCCTTTTCGGCAAATTTGCTCTTTCCGCTCATTTGGCAGAACCATTTCATGGGCTTTGTCATCATGGCATTGGCGTAGTAGACCGTCAGCCGTTCCACGCCCGGGCGCTCCGGCATGGAGAGGATAAACGCGCCGATCATCGCGCAGTTGACGAGGTTCGTCTTGAACCGGTCGCCTTTTTCAAATTCGGGCAGCTCGGAGATGATCTCCCTGTATTTCGGCTTTGCTTTTTTCGTGATGGTTTTTGCCGTATCGACATCATAGCCGAATACAACCGTCAGCTGTTTTTGGAATGAGCCTGCAAACATCGTCCACATGCCGAAAGGCATTCCAAAATAGGTCACTTTTTGTCCCTCCAATCGCATATCACGCGGGTCATGCGGCGGTCAATGTCAATGCGAGCCGTTTTACACTCCCTGGGATATTTCTTCGCGGCACTGAACGCCAGCTTGACAAACAGTGCCGAGCCGACGGGAAGCATGGTCTTGAGCATACCGTCGGGGAAAACAAAATGCGTGCCGTGCTCATATACGACCGCCTCGACTTCGCAGGAGTGTGGTTTCTCCGCAAGGCGTTTTTCCATGCGGCGGATATATTTTGCGGTGTCCCAAAGCGCGTCGTCCTCTGCGCCGACAAGAAACAGCTTGCCGCAGATATTCTCGACCTTTATGAATTCCTCCTCGGTAATCGGGTGCGCCGTTTCAGAGTCGTCAAACAGCTTGCGGGAGGCAATCATATTGCCGGTGCGTTTGGACTCCTCCGAGATTATGCGCCAATAGTCAGGGTGCTGATAGCAAAACGGCATGTATGGCAAGGGCTTTCCCTTGTAAGAAAAGAGTGATTCTCCCTCGATTGGCCATTCCTTGCAGCCATCCTTTTTGCCCTGCGTGAACCCCTGCCACACAAAGTCGCTGGGTGTCATTGCAATGGTTAGAGAAATGTCGCTGAATATCGATGCTGCCGTCAGGGCGAGGGTACCTGTCGTTGAGGCTCCCGCAATGCCGATTTTGGCGTTGCCGTGCGATTTGAGCCATGTAATCGCTTTTTCGATTCGCTCAAGCGGATAGTTGTGATGACCGTAGTCCTTTTTTGCAGGCGACATGGTCAAAATGTTCACGCCGAGACGGAGTAGCCACTTCACCGCCGAGCGCGCCATATAATCCTCGGGGTCGTCGCCGAGCATGGCGATGACGGCGCAGTCCGAGCCGTCCTTGCATGCCCAATACGCGCCGTAAAAGCCATCACTTTCAACATCAAAGTGGATGTGTTTCATTCAAAACGCCTCTTTCAAAAGTTGATCTTTACAATCTGCATCTTCATCATTCCGTCGCCGGTTTTGGCGAGAAAACGGAAAAAGCCGCTGACGGATGGGTCTTTCAAATCGGTGTAGCCCAGCATATAGCCGCGGCTGGAGACCTGCAAACGGCTGTCCCACGCGCCGATCTCTTTGGGAGCGTCGGAAACCGCGAAATACGCGCCCACATCCTTGATTTTCGCGCTCTTGAGCCATGTCTTGGCGATCATCTTCACTGCCGTCCGGTTCGCCGCATCAAATACCAGCACGCCGCTGGGGAAAGCGTCCGCCATTTTTTGCACCAATGCTTTGACCTGTTCCGTCAGAAAGTAGTAGAACACGCCGGAGGCAAAGAACACCGCGCCGCTGGAGGCATCGATTTGGGAGAACCATTCGGTATTGTTCAAATCGCATGGGGTATTTTCCTCACGCTCCCCGGCGGGTAAAAGTTCGTTACGCACGGCTATGACATCGGGAAAGTCCAGATTGTAAATTTTACAGCTGCCGTTGTCGCAGCTTCTTCCGGTGCTGTCCAGCCCGCAGCCCAGATTGACCACCGCCGCATTGGGATGAGTTCTCAGATAGTCCCTTACTTCCCACGCCAGATCGTTTTGCCGCATGGCCACCTCCAGTGAACCGAAACGCTGCATCAGGCCGCGGGAGTTTTTCTCCGCCTCTGAAAAATCGTAGTCGATCTCGTCAATCAGGCGAACCGCTGTTTCGTCCCGGTAAAGATTCGGGTATAGTTCTGAGCAGACCTTCCGCGCATACAGCGGAATGATCAGCGTCTCCTGTACGGTGTTTTTCTCTATTTTATATTTCATATGTAACGCTCACTTTCTGATAAATGGCAGCTCCGGCATACAGTCACACTCGGCGATGTGGGTCAGCATTCCGGCGAACCCCTTTGGATCGCGTATCTGATATTGCATATGCTCGTATCCCTCAAACACGGGATAATGGCCGCAGGGGTAGGCTTCCATCACCGCTTGACGGTATTTGAAATGATCTTCTATGCTGCCAAACTCAAAATAGCTGTGCTTTTGCAGTTCCTCGGGAAGGGACGGAAAGGGCTTATCCTCCAGGCTGTCCGAAATCTGCCGCCGCAAATTTGTATAGGTCAGATTTTCCCCTGCGGCTATAAAATACGGCTTTATGGAATCGTCGTCACACCACAGTATCTTTTTCAGCGTACCGCCCTTCGACCAATACAGGCTCTTGATGGCAAAATACAGAAACGGCGTCATGATACGGCGCGTGCCCTTTCCGATTTGGGCGAACTGCCCGCCGTCAAAGAAAGCGTGCTCCACGGGCAGCTTCGTCTGCGTCAGAAACGCCATGGCAAGGTCTGCACCGATGGAAGAAGCGACCACCATCGCCAGCCGCTCCACGCCCTGTCGATGCAGAAAGTCCTCCACCTGCCGTATTTCGTCCAGCTTGCTGACATATTTCTGCCCCTCGCAGTAAACGGTGGAGGTGGGCAAGATGCAGAAATATCGATCCTGCAAAAACCTCGCAATCGGTTCGCTGCTCGCTCCTGTCACACCCATTGCATGAAAGAACAGCACGGCAGGATTCCTCCTGTCGCCATATGTTTGAAACAGCATTTCTATCACCTCATATTTTCATAAAAAGCATCATAATCGCCGCCAGTGCTGCCGAAATGGCCGCCATACCAATTGTGCCGAACAGCCACTTTTTGATCTTATCCTTGGCTGTAATGTAGGGTTTCAGGTCTTCCGTTCCCGGAATTTCCCATGCGTTCGTATGTCCTACCCAATAGCCGTCAACCCAAAATCGGTCTATGAGATTCATAACGGACAGTATGACCAGCAGCTGCCAAAAGCCCTGAACGAAGCCCTTTGCGCCGTTGAGCGCATAGACGCAGACCAGCACATAGGCGATGTAGCCGGGGACGCAGACAGCTTTGAAAATCAAAGCGTTCCGCTTTATTCTTTCGTGTGTTGTAAGCCCCAGCGTTACACACCTGTTCTGGACTTCCGGGCTGTAAAGATGCACCATGCCCACCGCGCCCTTGCGGATACCGATGGCGCAAACCAAAATGAGCAGAACGCCCAGCCCGATGCCTTCCAAAATCACCTGTAAAAGCATTACCGATTCCTCCTGAAGCCCGCCTCATCCCGGTATTCGGGATGTCCCTTCAAGTACGGGTCTTTATCGCCGCAGATAGTGTAGTCGCATCGGCAGCCGTTCACGCAGGTGGTCGTCCGCACCAGCTTGGCATGAAGCAGTTCCATGGACGCATAGTCCACATTGCACAGGGCGGGCATGATGTCCGTAAGACCGTGCCGGATAGCAAACTCCGCTGCCGGGCACGCCGTAAATTCATAATAAATAGGCTTGTCGGTTTCATAAGGCGCAACCGTCATCTCGTAATCGTGCCATTTGTCGCAGCCGCTTTTCGCACGAACAAACGCCTTGTACATCAGCTTCCTCCAGAACGGCTTGTTGCAGTCCACAATTTTCAGCTTGCGGAAAGTCGGAAGAATCAGATTTTCCTCCATCTCTTCGATTTCACGGAACGAAGTAACTGCTTTGCAGACCACATAATAGCTCATGATGGCGATGCAGTCGTAGGTGCCGCCTACGCCGTTGTGGAAGTTCTTTTTGCCGCCCAAGTCGGTGCGCCAGTCGGAGAGAAAGACCGCGTACTGCCGCTGCACCTTTTCCCATACTGTCTCCAGCTCTGCTTCCGGATAGTGCAGGGCGATTTTCGCCAGGATTTCTTTCTTGCAGGGCTTGGTATACAGCACATGGCAGCTGCGGTCAATTTGTAATTTGCTGTCCTTCATCTTCCCACGCCTTTCAGAAAACCGCTCTTTGCATTTTCTTCGGTGTCGTCCGATTCGTCGTAGGCATCATAGGGTGCCGACGGGTCGTGTACCCGTTTCTTGAATGGCGAACAGAGCTTGTCCTTATGGGCAAAAGCAAATTCCAAATTGTCCGTCCATCCCGTGTGACCGGTGATGAAATACGGATGCAGACCACGGGCGCGCAGTTTCCGTTCCAGCTCCGCCAGTGACTGCACAGCCAGCTTATTATCCTCTGCCAGAGAGGAAATAAAGCTGTATCCGCCGTCCGCACCGAACCACAGCGTGTCGCCGGTGAACAGATACTTATCGTCAATGAGATATACCATGTGCCCCCAGGTATGACCGGGGACAAGGAAGCATTCGATTTTGATGCCGCCAATATCGAAAACCTCGCCGTCATGCAACAGTACCTTTTCGTTGTGGATCGTGACCTGCGGCAGCTTGTACAGGCGATAGATCACCTTGCGGCGCACTTCGCCGGTCAGATAGCGGTTCTCAACCTCGCCGATGTAGAGCTTTGCGTCCCGGAATAGTCCCGGACTGTCGGCCTCTACTGCACCCACATGGTCAGTGTCCTGATGCGTGATGAGGATGTGCCGGACGGATGCCGGATCGATGCTGAGCCAGCTCATTTTTTCGGCAAGGCGGTCGTAGTTATAGCCCGCATCGATCATAATGGCCGTATCGCCCTTGCGGTAGAAGAAGATGTTCGCCACCCATTCGCGCACACAGGCGACACTCCCGTCGATCCAGCCGGTATTCAGCGGCTTGAAGATCTCCTTGCCTCGGTACATCTTGCTCATTTCTTTTTTCTGAAACTCGGTTGCTTTCTTTGACATATTATCGCTCCCTATTTTGATTTTCGGCAGACAAACCACGCCATGCTTTTCAGGTTTCCCATGTCCACATCCGTATACATTCCATCCAGCCGTGCTTTCAGACTGGAAACCGTCTCATAGGGCGGTGTGAAGAAGCCCGCCTTTTCATAAACGTGCCGGACGAACCAATCCGTCCGCTTGTGCTCGCCCATCACATAAAAGCAGCCGCAAAATATCCCACCGGGCCGCAAGACCCGGAAAACCTCCCGGTAAGCGGCCTCCTTGTCCGGGAAAGCGTGAAAGCCGTTCAGCGACAACACAATATCAAACGCACCGTCCGCATAGGGAAGTGCGCCCACATCACCCTGCCGAAAGGTTACGTTTTTCAGGTGCAGGCGGTCGGCCTTTTCCTGCGCCTGTCCCATCATATCCGCCGAGTAATCTAGACAGGTGATGTCTGCTTTTGGCAGCGTCTGATAAACCGGCATGGTCAGGATACCCGTCCCTACCGGCACCTCCAGCAGCTTGCCAGAGAAATCATCTGGAATACCCGACAGTGCTTTTTCAAGATAAGCATCACATTCCGCCTTGTTCATATCCCACACCAGACGGCACACCGCTTTCCCGCTCAGGGTAGAGCAGGTGATCATACCATCATAAAAATTATTGCCGCCCGTCATTCGGTACGCACCGCGAATGACTTCTTTTCGTTCCATGGGTTTCCCTCCGTATTTCAATCATCACACGACCGTTTCCGATCTCATTTTTTCAAAATGTCCACGATTTTCGCAAAGTCCTCCTTTGCCTCCTTGAAGATCGGCAGCATACAGTAGCAATGCACCATCTTCGGGCGGGCAGACACCGTACAGGGGACATTTGCCCGCTTACAGGCTTCCTCAAAATCCGGCAAAGCACCGTAGAGCACTTCGTCGGCAGAATAGAAGAAGTGGATATCGCCTACGCCGGTAAAATCTCCCCGGGAGCCGGAGAGCATATAGTCCGGCACATTCTCGCAGCCATGCCGCATGAATTTTTCCACCGTCACCATGAAGGCATAGTCGATGGAAACGTCCCTTTCATTGAGCGCCTGCATCCGTACCTTTTCCGCGTCGTTCCACGGCACCTCGCCGGGGGATACGGCGACAATGTGTCTCGGCTGCGGCAGCGGCTCGGGCTGCGCGTTGTTGTGCGCCGCAATGCCAAGTGCCAGCGCGCCGCCGGATGAAAAACCACAGGTGCTGACATTTCCGCCGCCGTACAGTGTAATCATTTTTCGGTAACATTCGTACACCATCGCGTATGTTTCAGTAATGCAGTGTTCCATGCAGAGCGGGTAAAACGGAAACCACACATCACAGCCGGTCTCGCGGCAGAGCTTGCGCATCACAGGCAGGTCGCCCTTATCGGGGCCGATCACCATACCGCCGCCAAAGAAGTAGAGGATCGCGCGCTCGGACGGCTTCGGATGCTCTCGCACGATCAGGCAGGGAAAGCCGTTTACCGCGATCGTTTCATAATATGCCTTGCGGTCGGTGGGCGTAAAAACGCCACGATGCCGATTCTGCTTTTCAATTTCTTTTCGCAGTGCATCCTCCGGCAAGGCGAACACCTTTTTCGCGCCGGAGAGCTTGTATACGCTGCGTAAGATAGATGCAAAGATGCTCATGATTTAGCCCCCTCATTTCCGTGCCGTGATGCACAGCCAGCTTTTCTTTTTGTGTATCTGCACATCGTGAAATCCTGCCTGCTCCAGATACGCCTTTAATTCAATGTCCTTGTAGATGGTCATGCCGCCGATGATTTCCGTCCACTTCTTGTCCTTGTCCGTATCGCCGTTGCTTTCGTTGCAGATGAGTAATGTCCCGCCGGGCTTCAGCACCCGGTAAACCTCCCGGAAGCACTGCGGCAGATCGGGCCAGAAATAGACGGTTTCAAAGGCTGTTACCGCATCGAACCAGTCGCCTGCAAAGATCATATCCGCCACGCTGCCTTGCAAAACGGTACAGCGGCCCTCCGCGATGGCGGCCTCGTTGACCTTTTTGGATTTCTCCACACTGACGGGGGAATAGTCGATGCCCTTGACAATTCCCTCCGGGCATTTTTTCAGAAATCTCTTGATGTTCACCCCTCCGCCGCAGCCGCAGTCCAGCACCTTGGCGTCCGGAGGAAGCTCCAAAAAGCGAAGTCCCCACCGTGCCACAGGACTGTGCCCCAAGTTCATCATGGCGACCATGATTTTCCCGCCAAGCCCCACAGGCTTTCTGGTGTTCTCAAAAAATGACATCTTATCATACCTCCGATTTCACACATTCCGCATAGGTCAGCGGGAAGGATGCCTTCAGAACAGCGCTTTTCCGCACCGTCCAGCCGTTTTGCCGTAGGAAGCGCAGGTATTCCGCGCTCGTCCACTTGCTGCGGAGAGGGAAGCCTGCCATCCTCATAAAAAATGCCCTGACCTTGCCGGAAAACGAGTTTCCCGCATGGGTGAAGGTGGGCGCGATGAGCACACCGTCGTCCTTCAGCACCCGGCGGATCTCGGCAAGGGCTTTCTCCGGCTGCGGCACGATATGCAGCGCGTTGGACACGATCACCACATCAAAGGACTTATCCGCATAGGGCAGGCGGAACATATCCTGCACGGAGAAGTACAGCTTGGCAGAGCGATTATCCCGCTTTGCCTCGGCGATCATCTCCGCAGAGGCGTCCGTCGCCTCGATGTGCGCCGCCGCGTTTACGATGTGCTTTGCGATCAATCCCGTGCCGGTCGCCAGCTCCAACACCGTCTTGGCTTTTACGACCGGCCGGATCAGCTCATACATCTCGTCATACGCCGCCCGATCCTTTCGCATAAAGCGGTCGTAACGTCCGGCATTTTTGTCCCAGAAATTCTTGTGTCCCTGCATCGCTATCATTCCTTTCAATGTTAGATTAGCTTAACCGACGCGTGCACTTGGACGGTTAGATTGTGCTAACCATTGTGCCTTGGAAAAGCCGCATCTCTGCGGCCTTCCGCTTATTTAAATAACTCCCTGCAAGCGCCGTACACCAGCGTTTCCAGCACCTGCGGGTACAGTCCTCCTATTTGCTCCTTGTGTGAGACGGTCAGAATCAGTCCGCGTACTGCCGCGGCGGCAAGTGAAATCCCCCGTTTAGGAACAAGGTCATATTTTTCCAGAAGCTGACGGATGTGCGTCTCGTCATCGTGGTAATGTTCCTTTTTGACGCCCTCCGGCAGCCTTTGCAAAAGCCGCTTCGCATCATTTTCGATGAAAACCATGTCGCCGGTATCGGACAGCCGCCGGCAGACGGCCAGAACCGCCTCTGCCGCGCGCTCCGATGTTGGCAGGCCGCCATTTCTGTGCAACGCCTGGTCAGCCACCCCGTAAAGCTCGGAGTGAATGTTCTCCAAAACCGCGAAGAAGGCTATCTCCTTGGATTCGAAGAATTTATAAAATGAGCCCTTCGCAATGCCGACCGCCTTTGTCAGTTGATCCACTGAGGTTTTCTTCATCCCCAGTGTGACGGCACAATGTCTCGTTTCCTTCAGCAACGCCTTGCGGAGCTGCTCAGTCTCGTAATCGGTAAAAGCCAAGGTCGCACCCTCCCTGAAATATGACCATTTCGGTTCTTCTGGTCATATTATACCGCGCTTTTTTCTGGTTTGCAATGGGTGTAGAGAAAAAATCGCTAATCAAAAGGAGTGCAGTGTTGCAGAAAGAGACGACGGAATTCCGGTAATCGTTGAAAGAAAAGTCGCACAGACCGAATAGCTATCCGCATCAGCATACAGCCCGTGAAGAAGATATGATTCGTGAAGCTGTGCGGCAGTCTTACTTTCGCTACGGCTGGGAAGGTGCATATATATGGCAGCAAGGGAAGGCGGTTACAGCAGAAGTTACAGCGGATTCATCTATGCTGCCAAAAGACTCGGACTGTGCGGAGGCAAGCAGGAAAAGCCAAACATACGCAAGAGTGACCGCCGGTATTCCGAGATTCTTGTTCTGGGAGGAAAAGTACAGGTAGACGTTAAAGAAGTGCCGTATAACTGCCTGAAAGGCGCAGCGAGACGGGACGGAAAGCACTTATACCAATGGACAGCCATAGACGAATGCACCAGAATACGATTCATTTACGGGTTTGAGGAGCATACACCGGAAAACTCGGTAAAGTTCTTCAAAATGCTTCAAAAAGTATTTCCGTTCAAGATTCAGACAATCCAGACGGATAACGGAACTGAGTTTACATACAAGTACATCAGCGATACGGAACTCTGTCCGTTTGACATTGCTTTGAAGAACGCCGGCGGGCAGCACAAGCTGATTCCACCCAGAACGCCTTGGCACAACGGCAAGGTAGAGCGGAGTCATCGAAACGACCAGCGTTATTTTTACAACTGGGAAAAGTTTGCAAGTGTAGAAGATCTAAACCGAAAGCTCAAAGATCATTTGCACTGGAGCAACAGAAAGCCCATGCTCACGTTAGGCGGCAAAAGCCCTCTTGATCTCCTCCGTGAAATACTTTCTAACGCCTGATTCTTTTCTATCCCTCTTTTCTTTACCTTCTGTGTTTCTATTTCAGAAAATTTGAGTACTTTCGATATATTGACAAACTCCCCCTATAACGGTTTCGATTATACGCATCATATTGCTATGACGTATTGTATTGACATCATAAGTGATAGCGAGAAAGAAATTAGTGAGTATGTAAACGATAGATCAGGCTCGGTCGAAAACGACTCTCTAGGTTACAAGTGGATATCTATCGATAGTTTTTGCGAGAAAAATGCATCACCACTAGTAATAAAGGTGTGTGAACTTATTAACAACAAAAAGTCCTTTGAAATAATTGAGTACGTAATCTAATATTTTCAGAGGAAACAGTGTTATTTTGTTGACACATGGATTCTGCACCATGCGTGCATGGAATCCTTTCATTCTATTGTCAAGCGTGAATGGCTCAATCGCTTTAAAATTCGCGATTACAAGCAGGCATACCGGTCGATTTTCGAATATTTGGAAGCTTTTTACAACACGAAACGAATCTACAGTCATTGCGACTTTATGTCACCAGATGAATTCGAGCGAGTATATAAAAGAGCACACATTAAGGCGGAGCTGCGGGCAGGTTGAATTTGGGAGAAATTTCTCATTTTAACTTGTACTAAATCTTGACATAGGACCAAAGCAGGGCTTTTCTTCCTTTGAGAGCGCTAATAACCTGATCTCCATGTTTGTGTTCTTCTTTAACTTTGTTCGTCCTCATTCCGCTTTGAACGGGCTTACACCCGCGCAAGTCGCCGGTCTCAGTTTACCCACCCGCAAAAAACGAGATTTTCCTCTCGTCGCTTGATATTTTCCTGTGTTTTGTCCCTCGCTCTTTCATTTTTACTTTACGGTGCCTTTGGTAACTTCATTATACTGAATACAAAACGAAAAGACAAATGTGTGGATTTAAGAAACAGAAAAAGGCTCTGACCTTTTACAGTCAAAGCCTCATCTGCCATTGCAATGCCTTAGTTTTATTAAGTTTTATCATACTGCCTTATCAAACCTCAGCATTTCCTGCAGCGTTTTTATTATGGCTCTTTCCTGCGGTTTTGAATGCGGCGTATGAGCAGCGCCGAACCGCCGACAGCGAGCACGCCCCAGCCAAAGAAGAGCGATGCACGGACAATCCATTTCCCGGCTGCGTTCTCTTGCTTCTCGCCATGAATGTGAAGCTTTGCGTTTCCGCCTTCCCCGCACTGCACGGTAAATGTCATGCTCTCTTCGGCGGTAAGCGTACCGATATAAATCTCGGCAAACCCGAGTGCAGCACTGTCCCCCGAGAAAAGCATCACACTTTGCCCGTTTTGCACACGCAGAAGCTTTACTTCACCTTGGCTTTCTTCTGCCGTGAGATATAACTCAAGCGGCACGGTACATTCGTTTTTGAATACAAGGCTGAGGGGCACGCCGCTTTCGGCTATGACAGTCTTTTCTAAACGGTCTCCGCTGAAAAACACCGGCAGCAAAAACGCCGTGATGAACGCTAGGACCCGAACCGAAAACATGCGCACCCCTCCTCGGCCGCCGGGCGCGCATCACCATACGCGCCGCCTGTAAGAGGGCACCGACGGGCCTTTTTCTTCATGTATATGCGTGCGCGCCGGCGTTATATACGCACGGTACCGCATGACGATCTCCGCATGCCTGCCGAACAGCTTTTCCAAAAGCATCAGGACGGTCTTTTTCTCTTCGCGATAGTGCTTTCCGTGTTTCATCGTTTTCCTATGCCCTTTCCGTAAATTTTGTGATCTCTACGGATAAAATACCACGACACGGCGAAATATTTTGTCATTCCCATCATGCGGAAATCTTGAACTTTCCACGCATTTGTGGTAAAATAAATCGGTTATTTTGAATTTGTGAAGAAACAGAGGTTATCATCTTGGCCGATTTTAGAAATGAGATTGAAAAACGGCGCACGTTCGCGATTATTTCGCACCCGGACGCCGGTAAAACGACACTGACGGAAAAGTTCCTTCTGTACGGCGGCGCCATTCAGCTGGCCGGTGCGGTCAAGGGCAAAAAGAATGCGCGCCACGCCGTTTCCGACTGGATGGAAATTGAAAAGCAGCGTGGTATCTCCGTCACCTCTTCTGTTATGCAGTTCCAGTATGAGGGCTACTGCATCAATATTCTGGACACCCCGGGCCACCAGGACTTCTCTGAAGACACGTACCGCACGCTGATGGCGGCAGACTCCGCCGTGATGGTCATTGACGCTTCAAAGGGCGTTGAGGCACAGACGAGAAAGCTTTTTAAGGTCTGCGTCATGCGCGATATTCCGATTTTCACGTTCATCAACAAGATGGACCGCGACGCGCAGAGCCCGTATGATCTTTTGGATGAGATCGAAAAAGAGCTCGGCATCGGCACCTACCCGATGAACTGGCCGATTGGCTCCGGTGTGGACTTCAAGGGCGTTTACGACCGCGAAAAGTCCGAAATTCTCGCGTTTGAAGGAGACAAAGAGCTGCGCGGTCAACACGAAGTCAAAGCGCACGAGATCGATCTGAACGACGCGGCGCTTGAGACCATTCTCGGTGAAAGCCTGTGCCAGACGCTGCGCGATGACGTAGAGCTTCTGGACGGCGCGGGCTATGAATTTGACCTTGAAAAAGTGCGTCATGGCAAGCTCTCCCCTGTGTTCTTCGGCTCCGCTTTGACAAACTTCGGTGTGGAGCCGTTCCTCGAGAGCTTTTTGCGTATGACGACCTCCCCGCTGCCGCGCCAAACCTCGGAGGGTGTGGTTGACCCGTTCAGCAAGGATTTTTCTGCGTTCGTCTTCAAAATTCAGGCGAACATGAACAAGGCGCACCGCGACCGTATTGCATTCATGCGCATTTGCAGCGGCAAGTTTGAAAAAGGCATGGAGGTCACCCATGTGCAGGGCGGTCGCAAGATCAAGCTTTCGCAGCCGCAGCAGATGATGGCGCAGAGCCGTGAAATCATTGACGAGGCGTATGCGGGCGACATCATCGGTGTGTTCGACCCGGGCATTTTCTCCATCGGCGACACGATCTGCACGGGTAAAAAAGTGCAATTTGAAGGCATTCCAACGTTCGCGCCGGAATTTTTCTGCCGCGTGCAGCAAAAGGACACGATGAAGCGCAAGCAGTTCGTCAAGGGCACTACACAGATTGCACAGGAAGGCGCCATTCAGATCTTCCAGGAGATCGCCTCCGGCATGGAGGAAGTCATTGTAGGCGTTGTGGGTACACTGCAGTTTGACGTATTCAAGTACCGCATGGAAAACGAGTACAACGTTGAAATTCGCATGGAAACGCTGCCGTACTCACTCATCCGATGGATCGACACGCCGGACGTGGACCTCAAAAAGCTGAACCTCACGTCCGACACAAAAAAGGTGCAGGACATCCGCGGACGTTACCTTTTGCTTTTCTCAAATGAGTGGAGCATCCGCTGGGCGCTGGAGCACAACGAAGGCCTGGAGCTTTCCGAGTTCAGCCGCTAAATTTTATAAAAAGCAACGCTCTGTATGGCTTTTGTGCCGTACAGAGCGTTGTTGTTATGTATTGCTGCTTGATTTTTGCTTGTGGCTGTCCGCGACGAACTCTTTCGGCGTCATGCCGGTGCAGCGCTTAAAGCGTCCGCAGAACGAGGCGGAATCCGAAAAGCCGCAGGAAAGCGCCGTTTCACTGACAGTATATGTACCCGCCAGCAGCATTTTTTTCGCCGCATTGATGCGCACCTGCATCAAATATTGCTTCGGCGACATGCTTTCGGAAGCGGAGAAAATGCGGTAAAGATACGTGCGGTCTATGCCGATATGCCGCGCGAGGTCGCTGATCTGAATGGGATAGCCGTAGTTGCTTTTGATGTAGCCGATGGCCTTATTCACATACTCATGCTCGCGGGTGTACGCGCCGCCGTGTGCGGATTCCTCCAAAACGGACATCGCGCCGTAAAAGCCGCTCATCACTTTAAATAAGCTGCCTTTGTTGAATTCGTCGATCATCTCGTGCATGTAGCGGATGAACTCGTCGCCGTTTTCAAGCTTTGTAGTGTATTGGCTGACAAGACCCGTGCGGCGCAGGATCTCCAGTACATCAAAGCCGTCGAATGCGACCCACATGTACTCCCACGGGTCTTCGCGATCGGCAATGTAATATGTGCGCTCACCCGGGCGAATGAGGAAGCACTCGTTTGCGTGCAGCGTGTAGGTTTCATCTCCGACGGTATACGTACCCTTGCCGGAGATGACGTAGTGCAGCAAATACTGATTGCGTACGGCCGGACCCCAGAAATGTCCGCCCTCACATTTTTCGTAACCGCAGTAATACACGGTAACAGAGCCGCCGTTATTCAAATTTTCCGCTCTATGCTTTATGGTGTTCATACCTGTCCCTACCTTTGTAATTCCCTATTCAGTATAGCACACTTAAACGCAAAATACAACAAAATCACAACGAAAAGAAACAAAAAATATAGAATCTGCACACTATGCACCGTATAATGAATACAAGAATCGTTTTTATGGAAGGAGTTACAAATTATGCCAAAAATTACATTCATGGGCGCGGGCAGCACCGTTTTCGCACGCAATGTGCTCGGCGACTGCATGTGCACGCCCTCTCTGTGTGAGAGTGAGATTGCTCTCTATGATATCGATGCCGAGCGTTTGGAAGAGTCTTACATCATTCTCAGCGCTATCAACAAGAATACGAACGGCGGCAAGGCGACACTGAAGACCTATTGCGGCGTTGAGAACCGCAAAGAAGCGCTGCGCGGCGCGGACTTCGTCGTAGACGCCATTCAGGTCGGCTTCTACGACCCGTGCACAATCATCGATTTCGAGGTGCCGAAGAAGTACGGTCTGCGCCAGACGATTGCTGATACGATGGGCATTGGCGGCATCATGCGTGCATTGCGCACCATTCCTGTTTTGGAGGATTTTGCCCGCGACATGGAAGAAGTTTGCCCGAACGCATGGTTTCTCAATTACACAAACCCGATGGCAATGCTTTCCGGCTACATGCAGCGCTATACGAACGTAAAGACCGTCGGCCTCTGCCACAGCGTGCAGGTCTGCTCTAAGGAGCTTCTAAAGGCCCTTGGCATGGAAGATAAGGTTGAAGGCCGCCGCGAGCTCATCGCCGGCATCAACCACATGGGCTGGCTTTTGAAGATTGAAGACAAGGACGGCAACGACCTCTACCCCGAGATCAAGCGCCGCGCCGCAGAAAAGAATGCGACCGAAAAGCACAAAGATATGGTGCGCTATGAGTACATTCGCCGCCTCGGCTACTACTGCACCGAATCCAGCGAGCACAACGCGGAATACAATCCGCTCTTCATCAAATTCCGTTATCCGGAGCTCATTGAACAGTTCAACATTCCGCTGGACGAATACCCGCGCCGCTGCATCAACCAGATCAAGGGCTGGAAGGAAGAAAAAGAAAGCATTTTGAAGGACGGCAAAGTGGAGCACACCCGTTCCAGCGAATATGCCTCCTACATTATGGAAGCTATGGTCACCGGCAACCCGTATAAGATTGGTGGCAACGTACTGAACACCGGCCTTATCGATAACCTGCCCGCCGATGCGTGCGTTGAGGTACCGTGCCTTGTGGACAAGATGGGTGTAAACCCGTGCCACGTTGGCCGCCTGCCGGTACAGCTTGCCGCAATGAACATGACAAACATCAACGCACAGCTGATGACAATCGAAGCGGCACGCACCAGAAAGCGCGAGGATATCTACCGCGCCGCTATGCTGGATCCGCACACCGCAGCCGAGCTTTCCATCGACGACATCGTGAAGATGTGCGACGACCTCATTGAGGCACACGGCGATTACATGGCGATGTACAAATAACTCAACGTTTTCCTCCATTGATACTTCTATAAAAATACACCCGCAGGAACGAACCGCCTGCGGGTGTATTGCTTTCTATCCGATTTTACTCCCCGTCTTCCCCGCTGCTTTCCGCGCTGACGAGAATGCCCACAACGGCACCGTGCGCAAGCGTATCGCCGGGGCTGTCGGACTGATAACCAATGACGCGGCCAATCTCCGTATAATCGTTGACTTCGGCGACCTGCACCGGCTCGAAGCCGAGGGCTTTTAGAGCTGTTACGGCTTCGTCGGCGGTCATGCCTTCGATATCCGGCAGCGTGCGCAGCTGCGGGCCTTTGCATACAGCAATCTTTACCGTGCTGCCGGCCTCGATGATCTCGCCCGCGAGCGGATACTGCCCGGTGATTTGCCCCTCCGGCAATGTATCGCTGAATGTTTCCTTGTAAATTTCAAGCTCAAATTTATATTTTTTGTCCTTTTCTGTTAAGGAGAGCAGCTTGTCGTAGTCCATGCCAACAAGGTTCGGCACCTCAAGAGTTTGCTTTTCTTCGACAACGCCCGGATCTTTGATGAACGCAACGATGCTTTGCGGCGAGAATGGGCTGTCTTTGAACCACACGCTCGTCACGGCAAAGATGACGACGAGTGTAAACACGAATGACGCGGCAAGCCACAGGAAAGTAGGCACGCGACGCTTGCTCGGCGTGCGGCCGGAACCGCTCGGCAGCGAGCGCACCGTTTCGGTTTCGACGAATTTTTCCACAACGGTTGGCTCAGCGGCAAGCTCTGCGGAAAAGCGCGAGAAGCTTGACGTGCGGCGAGAGGGATCAACCTGCAGGCCGTTTGCAATAGCCGGAATGACCTGCTCCGGCAGTTGCTTTAGGATATTTTTGGAGATCATCAGGCGCGGGTCCTGCTTGCGCTTCGGCGCTTCCATGGGTGCGACGCCCGTGAGCGCGAACAGCAACGATGCGCACAGGCCGTAAACGTCCGTGACCTCATCGCAAATTTTCGTTTTGGAGTACTGCTCCAGCGCCCAGCAGCCGGGGAAAATATCCTCAATGAGATCGGTGCCGGCACGGCGCACAGACTGTATGTCAAAGCCCGTAACGATCATTTTATCGTCTTTTGTGATGCGCAGCGTGTTCGGCGAGAGGCCGAGGTGCTCGACGTTCTGCGCATGAACGGCGCCGAGCGCGTGAATGACCGGGTAAAAGAACTGTTCGCACTGCGCCCAGCTTAGAACGCCGTGCTCCTCCACGTACTGTCGCAGGGAAACGGACTCTGTGAACGAGAACACGATGTACTGCGTGTTGTTCTGCGAAAACGTATCGATGGCGCGCTGAATGTGTTTTGTATCGGAAACACGCAGGAGCTTCTGCGCATAGCGCTCGAACTCGCTTAAATAGTCGCTGAACTTGAGTTCTGCCCCGCTGACCGGCAGTACGGACGCGCCGGTCTCGCCGCGCACAGCGATGGTATGCGGATAAAACTCGCGCACTTCTACTTTCTGCGCCGTTTTGGCTTCTAACGCAGCGTATGTAATGCCTGCGCCGTTGACGTGCACGGCCTGTCCCACAAGGTATTTTTCGCCGAGCAATGTGCCGTACGGCAGCGCGTTTTTCACCTGATCGCCGTTGTGCCAGCCGCAGTGCGGACAGGTATTGCTGCCGTCCTCCATTGCTTCAAAGCATCTCATGCAATATAATTTGTTCTCTCCCATGCGCTCAGCTTCCTCTCGATCTCCGCTTCGGAATGCGGTGCATTTTATACAACATCCCCGAAAAATTCTTTTTACTGAACACAGTATACCACATTTTGCCTGTGCTTTCAAGGTGTGTACGCACCCGAAAGCGCGAAGAAACTGTCGGAAAGCTGCAAGGGCCGCAATTTTAATGAAGTTGTAAGAAAAATTTTGCTTTTCTTTTCCAGCATATATTCGGACAAAAAAAGAACGCTCCGGTCATAGGAGCGTTCTCTGTAATTCGATTTAAGCTGAAATTAAGCCTTGTCGATAGAACCGAAGAGCTCCATCTTTTCCTTAACGGTAGCCTTAATCGCCTCAAAGCCCGGAGCGAGGAGCTTTCTCGGGTCGAAGCCCTTGCCCTCGAGATCCTTGCCTGCTTCGATGTACTTTCTCGTAGCATCTGCGAAGGAGAGCTGGCACTCGGTGTTGACGTTGATTTTGGAAACGCCAAGGGAGATTGCTTCCTTGATCATGTCAGCCGGGATGCCCGTGCCGCCATGGAGAACGAGCGGCATGGTGCCGGTGAGCTTCTGAATCTCAGCGAGAACGTCGAAGTTCAGGCCCTTCCAGTTTGCCGGGTACTTGCCATGGATGTTGCCGATGCCTGCTGCGAGCATGTCAACGCCGAGGTCAGCAATCATTTTGCATTCCTTCGGGTCTGCAACTTCGCCGCCGCCGATAACGCCGTCTTCCTCGCCGCCGATTGCGCCGACCTCAGCCTCAACGGAGATGCCCTTTGCATGAGCGATACCGATGAGCTCGGTGGTCTTTGCGATGTTCTCTTCGATCGGATAGTGGGAACCGTCGAACATGATGGAAGAGAAGCCTGCTTCGATGCAAGCCTTAGCGCCTTCATAGGAGCCGTGGTCGAGGTGCAGAGCAACCGGGACCGTGATCTTCAGGGTCTCCAGCATGCCGTTTACCATGCCAACTACGGTGTTGTAGCCGCACATGTACTTGCCTGCGCCCTCGGAAACACCGAGGATGACCGGGGAGTTGTTCTCCTGAGCCGTGAGCAGGATAGCCTTTGTCCATTCGAGGTTATTGATGTTGAACTGACCGACAGCGTATTTGCCTGCCTTAGCCTTGTCCAGCATTTCCTTTGCAGATACTAACATAAATTCAGCCTCCATGATCCATGAAAGGATTTTTATTTCTTTGTATATTATAGAATATACGGCGCAAAAAATCAACCCTATTTGAAAATATCGGGCTGTTTCGCGTTATTTTACAAAAAAAAGTAAGACCTTTTCGCGATTTCTTACGACAAGGTCTTACAAAATACCGTTTATGTTCAGTTATCGGAAGACTTGCGCTGGAGTAGGACGGCGGCGATGATGATCGCGCCCTTGAAGGCTTCGCGCAGGAACGGCGGAACGCCGAGGAGATTGAGGAGGTTGTTCATAACGGCGATGATGAGCATACCAAACACAGTGCCTGCAACGGAGCCCTTGCCGCCGGACATGCTGGTGCCGCCGACGATGACCGCCGCGATGGAATCGAGCTCATAACCGCTGCCGGCGTTTGCCGGGTCCATAGCGCCGATGCGGGAGACCTGTAATACGGCCGCGATAGCGACAACCGCGCCCATCAGCGCATATACGCCGAGCTTTACACGATTGACGTTGATGCCGGAAAGACGGGACGTCTTCTCGTTGGAGCCGACCGCGAACACGTGGCGGCCGAACACGGTCTTCTTAGAGACGATGTACAGCACGAGCGCGATGAGGAGCCAATAGAGGATCGGCATAAACATCTGGCCGCCGACCTTCACACGGGCGATCTGCTGAAAACCCGTCGGAACCTTCGGCGAACTGGACTGCATGAACTGCTGTGTCACGCTGCGAAGAATCTTCATAGCACCGAGCGTTGCGATGAACGGCGGAATCTTGCCCGCAGTGACCATGAGGCCGTTGAGGCCGCCGAAAATGATGCCGGCCGCGACGGAAATCAGAATGGCAACTATGTACGCAGGTGCGCCGGTAAGGCCGATCGTGCCGAGCCAGCCACCGTTTGCGGCGTCGATGAGCGTCATGGTAATGGCGCCGACCGCGACAAGCGTGGAGCCGACGGCAAGATCAATGCCGCCGGAAATGATGACGAACGTCATGCCGAGCGCGATGATACCGACGCTGGAGTTGTTGCGGAGAATGTTCATCCAGTTGTTAATCCATGCGCCGAACCATTCGCCGAAGCTTGCATAGTCAAAGCCGAGCGCGAGCGTCTGCAGAATAACCATGACGATCAGTGCAATGCCTGTGGAAAACAGCGCATTATTCTTCCAATTATCGCGGAACCATGCGCCAAAGCCCTTTTTGTTTGTTTTTTCGTTCATTATACCTGTCCCCCTGTTGCAAGGCGCATGATGGCCTGCTCATTCATTTCATCGCCGACAAGCTCGCCCTGCACGCTGCCGTGGAACATCACGACGGTGCGGTCGCACACGCGGATAATCTCCTGGGCCTCGCTGGAAAGCACGATGACGGCGACGCCCGCCTCTGCGAGCTTCAGGATAATATCGTAGATTTCCTCCTTAGCACCTACGTCCACGCCCTGTGTGGGGTTATCGAACACAAGCACCTTTGGGTTTGCATCCAGCCACTTTGCCAGCACCACCTTCTGCTGGTTGCCGCCGGAAAGGCTGCCGATGAGATCTTTTGCGGAGCCGAGCTTGATGTGCAGCTCTTTTTCGAGATCATCAAAATCCTTTTCAATCTTCTTCGAGTGCAAAAAGCCCATCTTGCTGTCTCTGGGCCATGTGACGACCGTGCCGTTTTCAAGAATACTCATATCCTTGATGATGCCGTTTTCCTTGCGGTTGCGCGGCACATAGCCGACGCCGGCCTTGAGCGCCTGCCCCGTAGTTCGGATATGCACGGGCTTGCCCTCTACTTCTACCGTGCCGGAAGCCCCGTGTATCGCACCGAAAATCGCCTGAAACAGCTCGCTTCTGCCGTCACCCAAAAGGCCCGTGAAACCAAGCACCTCGCCGGCGTGCACTTCAAAGCTGACGTTTCTGAAATGCGGCTCCAACGTCATACCTTTGCCGCTTAAAATAACATTACCAATCTTTTTCTCACGGCGGAGCGACTGTGTGCGCACATCGTGGCCGACCATATCGCGTGCCAGCATATCGACAGAGGTCTCCGAGACAAGGCCGGAGGAAACCATATTGCCGTCTCGCAGCACTGTGTAGCGTGTGCAGATCTCCATGACCTCGCGTAGCTTGTGAGAAATAAACACAATGCCCACGCCGCTCTTTCTCAGCGTACTCATCATATCGAACACACGGCGAATTTCCGGCTCCGTAAGCGAAGTGGTCGGCTCGTCCATGATGATGATGGAAGCCTCCATCAAAAGTGCGCGGGCAATCTCGACAATTTGCTTATAAGAAGCATCGAGGTCGCGCACCATGATACGCGGGTCGAGATCGAGGTCCATTTTTTTGAAAACTTCGTTCGTTTTCGCAATCATCGCGGCGGAATCCAGAAAACGGTTCTTCTTCCGCAGCTCGTGGCCGATAAACATGTTCTCGTAAATGGCAAGATCATTTACAAGGTTTAATTCCTGATGGATAAAAGCAATGCCATGCTTCAGGGAATCCGCCGGCGTTTGAAACGCAACGCGCTTGCCGTCCAGCATGATCTGGCCCTGATCCGCATGATGGACGCCGCCGAGAATATTCATCAGGGTAGATTTTCCGGCGCCGTTTTCACCGAGCAGCGCGCAGATCTCGCCGCCGTTTAAGGTAAACGAAACGTCCCGCAGAACATCGTTTGCACCGAAGGATTTGTAGATCCCCTTCATTTCAAGTGTCATACATACACTTTCCTTTCTGTATGGCGTACAAATAGGAGATCTGCCGCCCATAGAAGACGGCTATCCCCTTTTAACAAAAAAGGCTGCTGCTTGCGCAACAGCCCCTTTGCAGAACTTTTAAATTAGTAAACGGTGTTCTCCGGGTCGAGGTACTCGTCAACGTTGTCTCTGTCAACAACTGTCGTCGAGATAATCTTGACCGGCTCTACGTCCTTGCCTGCGAGAACGTCAAGCGCCATATCAACAGCGTCCTTGACCATCAGCGGGCTGTAAAGAGAAGACTCAATCCAAATGTTCTCGTTTTCCTTCATCATGTTGAAGTACTCCTGGCAGCCGCCGCCACCGGTGATGACCTTAATGTCGTCACGGTTTGCTTCGGAAATAGCCTGCAGAACACCGATGGAAGTCTCGTCGTCCATGGAGTAAACAGCGTCGATGTGATCGTTGCTGGTGAGGATGTCGGCGAAGTCAGCCTGACCGGCTTCACGGGTGAACTGCGTAGCATACTCAACAATCTCCATATCCGGCGCAATCTCCTTGATGGTATCCATGAAGCCCTTCTTACGGAGCTCTGCAACGGAACCGGAGGTCGGAACGTCGAGAACGACGACTTTGCCGGTGGTGCCGATTTTATCGACAATGTACTTAGCGCCTTCAACGCCCATGGATTCGTTATCGCCGGATACACGGTAAACGCCGTCCGCTGCGATCTCGATATCGAAGTTTACAACAACGATGCCCTCATCGATTGCTTCCTGAATCGGCACTTCCATGCCTTCCCACTGCGGGAAAGCAACGATAGCTTCTGCGCCCCAGGACTTGAGGTCGTCGATCTGAGAAGTCATTTCCTCAGCGTTGTTGCTGGTGTAGAGCTTGTAGTCGACAGTGTCGCTCAGCTCTTTGCAGCGCTGCTCAGCGTAATATGCAACGCCTGCGACCCAACCGTGGGTAACAGCCGGTGCAAGGATGCCGATCTTGGTCTTTTCCGTGGAAGTGCTTTCCTCGGAAGACGCGGAAGACTCGGATTCTGCAGAGGATTCAGAGCTGACAGCACTGGATTCCTCAGAGGCAGAGCTTGTGGAAGAGGTTCCGTTGCCTGCGCATGCTGCGAAGGTGACGCAGAGAAGCGCGAGCGCCAGAACAATGCTCAATACCTTTTTCATGTGTGTTTCCTCCTGTATCTGCGATCTGCCGCAGATGATCTGAAATATTTTGAGACGTTGTGAATAAACTGTAAACGCCTCATACACTGGGTATTTTACTCTTTGCTGTATACTTTGTCAATGATATTTCATGAAAATTTTACGTTTTTGAGCGGTTTTCTTTATAAGCGGCATTCTTCCTGCCCTATCTACTTGATTTTCTGCTTTGCGGTATGATAAAATATTTGGGAATATAGGGCGGGATTGCGCTTTGCAGCTTTTCAACGCCTCGCTCTACTCATCGTTCGGGAACTCCCTAATTGGGTTTCCCGAGCAAAACAGTCCATCGGACTGTTTTGCTTCCCTTCCTGATTTTTGGATAGACAAAAAGATTTCGTCGTCTGCGGACGGCGATCTAGGGCGCTGCCCTAAAAAAAAGCGCAACCGAACGCGTGCGTTCGGTTTAAGCTTCTTGAAAAAGCTTGCGCAAAACTTTGTGCGCTCGCTTTACTTTAGCTTAGATAGCTTCAATATTAAATAATTGAAAGTGTGTTTTTATGGCAAATATCATTTCCATCACGTCCTTTTCCGCGCCGGAGCTGGACGTTTTTGCGCGGCTTACGGAAAACCAGCTTGTCAACCGCGCCGACCCCGCAAACGCAATGTTCATTGCGGAAAGCCCGCTCGTTATCGGCCGCGCCTTAGACGGCGGCTGCGTGCCGCTCTCTTTTTTAATGGAAACGAAGCATGTGGAGGGCAAGGCTGCGGAAATTCTGTCTCGCTGTCCCGAAGATATTCCTGTTTACGCAGCAGAGTTGGATGTTTTGACACAGCTGACCGGCTTTAAGCTAACCCGCGGCATGCTGTGTGCGATGCGCCGCCCGGCTTTGAAAAGTGTTGCGGAAGTTTGCACAAATGCGCGCCGCATTGCCGTGCTCGAAAATGTGATGAACCCCACGAACATCGGCGCAATCTTCCGCAGTGCGGCGGCGCTCGGCATGGACGCGGTCTTATTGACCGCCGCAGGCAGCGACCCGCTGTATCGCCGCGCGAGCCGCGTGAGCATGGGCACGGTATTTCAGGTGCCGTGGACGTATCTGCCCGAAGACGTTTCGTGGCAGGATACGCTGCACGGTCTCGGCTTTAAGACGGCCGCCATGGCGCTGCGCGACGACACGCTTCCCCTCTCTGACCCGCGTCTGGAGAAAGAGCCGAAGCTCGCCGTTGTGCTTGGCACCGAGGGTGACGGCCTTGCAAACACGACGATCGAGCATTGCGACTATACGGTGAAGATTCCCATGTCGCACGGTGTGGACTCGCTGAACGTTGCCGCCGCAAGCGCCGTGGCGTTTTATCAACTCGGCACACTGCACAACAAAGTATGAGAAAAGGACGCTGCCCGCCGGGGCAACGTCCTTCGTTTTTACCACTTTTCAAAATGCACGCGGTTTTCTTCGTAGCGGCTTTCACGCGGTTCTTTATTCTCTTTCGCGGGATAGCCGAGTGCGAGAACGGAATGCGGCACAATGGTCTCCGGCAGGTTAAACAGTGCGGCTTGCTTTTCTACGCGATCCATCTGCGGCCATGTGCCGAGCCACACAGAGCCGAGACCGAGTGCATCGGCGCAAAGCGTCATATTCTGCGCGGCAATGGCGCCGTCGATGACCCAATAGTCCTTCGCAGGTGGGAATGCACGCTCGAGATCGCCGCAGATCAGAATGGCGGCCGCAGCCTTTTTCAGCGGCTGTGCCGGTCTACCGTTCGCCTCTGCCATTTCAAGCAGCTTTTCGCGGTCGGTGACGACGATGAACGACCAATCGCGCGCATTCACGCAGCAAGGACCGCTCATGCCGGCCTCTAAAATCCGGTGCAGCTTCTCTTCTTCAATGGGCTGTGCGGTGAAATCCCGCACGCTTCTGCGATTAAAAAGGTTTTGCAAAGCATCCATACGGGCACGCTCCTTTATGTTTTTCGAAGTCGTTTTGATTTTACCGTTATTCTACTACACAAGGGAAAAGGTTGCAAGTGAAACTTTTCTGAGATTCTAAAAGCACCGAAGCAACGTTATATTGGAACTTCACTGCTTTATTTTGGATTTATCGCAACGCGCTGCGGTATTCAGCGGGCGTCATGTGCTTTACTTTTTTGAACGCCGCCGCAAACTTACTGGCGCTGTCGTATCCGACCTGTGCGGCAATCTCGGCAATGTTCCGGCGTTTTTCACGCAACAAAATTTCCGCCGCGTAATTCATGCGATAATCGGTGAGCCACGCGCCGATGGATGTGCCGTACGTCGCCTTAAAGCAGGTCTTCATCGGCGTCAGCGCAAAATCGAATCGTGCAGAAAGCTCTTCCTGCGTGAAGTTTTCGGAGATATGCTCGGCGAGAAAATCGCGCACGGCCTTGGTTTTTTCAAGCTGTGTCTTATAAAAGTACGGATGCGCCGCGTTTTCCTTCGGCGGCGTCATGCTGTCGAGCGCGAGCAGCAGCTCCAGTATTTTAATCTGAAAATAGGAAATACGTGCTTTTTCCGGCACGCGGTACATTTCCTCAAAAATGCGTGCGACCGGCTCCGTGCACGCAATAACCTTAGGCGTTCCGTTCAGCGCAAAGCGGCGCAGAATCGCCGCCGGGGTAACGGAAAAGCCCGCCATGACGTTCGGCAGGGAACGCGAGGCCTGCTCCGGGTCGAGCGTGACCACGAGTCCATGGTAATGACCGGAGGGCAAATCGAGTTTCTGCGAGCATGACGCGCCGTTTTCAAGCTTCATCTCACCGGCGCTCACATAGGAAAAAGCGCCTTCTCCCAACGCGTAGGCCATGCGCCCTTCGCGGCAATGCTCAATTGTGAGCCGCATACGGTCGTCGGTCTTTCCGCATACGCAGTGCGTCATGTGCATATCTCGAAACCGAAGCTCCACACCCGGAAAAATGGTATAGCATGTCACAGTGCCCTCGCCCGTCTCGTTGCGCAGCTGCCACACGGCACAGCCGTCACTTTCCGCAAGCAGCATCGTGTTTTGCTCTTCTTGTTGTATCGCGTCACGCATGATACGCGCCCCCTAACATTATGTTCTGACTGCGGGAAAAGAGGCCGTTGCCCGCGTGCGGCATTGTATTAAAAGTTAGCAACTTCTAACTCAAATTCAAAAATAAAAGTGAAATTTTCGCTCTATTTGGTCTTTTCGCCCTATTTCCTTGCTAGTGATCTTTTATGTATCGCCAAAACAGAATTTCTCGGTTCACGGTTGACTTCTGCTTTAATTTCGTGTATGCTATATTCGGAAGTTAGTTAAAACTAACCTATTCGATTTCACGGTATACGGAGGATACATATGGAAACATTTTACGGCATACTGATTCCGTTTCTTGGCACCTCGCTCGGCGCAGCGTGCGTGTTCTTCATGAAAAAATCGCTCAGCGATCGCGTACAGCGCAGCCTGACCGGCTTTGCGGCAGGTGTGATGGTGGCGGCTTCGGTATGGAGCTTATTAATCCCCGCCATAGAGCAATCCGCAGCGCTCGGCAAGCTCTCGTTTCTGCCGGCAGCGGTCGGGTTTTGGGCAGGCGTTTTGTTCCTGCTTTTGCTTGACCACACCATCCCCCACCTGCACCGCAGCAGCGAACAGGCGGAAGGCCCGAAAAGCCGACTGCACCGCACCACAATGATGATGCTTGCCGTCACGCTGCACAATATTCCGGAGGGTATGGCCGTAGGCGTGGTGTACGCCGGGTACCTTTCCGGCAGCGCACAGATCACCGCCGCAGGCGCACTTGCACTTTCGCTCGGCATTGCCATTCAAAATTTTCCCGAAGGCGCCATCATCTCCATGCCGTTGCACGCTGAAGGCATGAAAAAGTCGCGTGCGTTTTTGGACGGCGTGCTTTCCGGTGCGGTGGAACCCATCGGTGCCGTGCTGACCGTTTTGGCCGCCCAGCTCATTGTGCCGGCGCTGCCGTACCTTTTGAGCTTCGCCGCCGGAGCAATGCTGTACGTCGTCGTAGAGGAGCTTATCCCCGAAATGTCACAGGGCACGCACTCCAACATCGGCACGGTGTTTTTTGCCGTGGGCTTTACCGCCATGATGATCTTAGACGTTGCGCTTGGGTGAACGGTGAGAATGCCATTTTAAATGCTTTGCTCTTTTCAGCCTTAACGACTCCGTTTCATCGCGCAAAAAGTTAGTTTGTTCTAACCCACAAATCTATTATAACGCGCCATTCAAAAAAAATCAAGGGCATACCGCAAAAGCATTTCATCTTTAACGCGGTATGCCCTGTTTTGATCTCCTCGATTTTTTCAAAAGTTCCGCATATAGCAAAAAGTCCTGACTTTCCGAAGAAAATCAGGACTTTGGTGGAGACGGACGGGATCGAACCGTTGACCTCTTGAATGCCATTCAAGCGCTCTCCCAGCTGAGCTACGCCCCCGTTTGGTACTTGAAGATTATAACACAGGCGGTTACAAATTTCAAGCCCTTTTTTGTTTTTTATTGATCTTTTTTCGCAAAGCGAAAAATATCGCCGTTTATTCGATGCTGTGAATGCGGTATGTTCCGCTTTCGGCAGCTTTGTAAGCGAGGCCATCTTCAAAGACATAGCCGCTTTCAAGACGAATAACGCCGTGCATGGTGCTTGGCAGCTCAACCGTCAACTCAATGACGTCGTCCTCATCCCTCTCCCATGCGGAAGCGATGCGGCCTGCGGGTGCAATGTGGAACGCTTCGGCATGTGTGAGGCGCGAGATGAACGACGGGCGGAAATCCACCTCATTCGGTTCACCGTGCGGCGCCATGCGGATACCGGAGAGCGCCTGCGTAAACCAGCTGCTGATGTCGCCCCAGAAGTGGTGATTCAGTGAGCCGATGCGATCACTGCCCTCGGGCTGAAACACCTCCCACAGCGTCGTGGCGCCGCGTGCGATCCAGTTGCCGTAGGACGGATAATCCGGGCGGGTGATCATGGAGAACGCGAGGTCACTGTACCCGAAATCCGTCAAAACATGGAACAGCACACGTCCGCCGAGCACGCCGACATCGAGGTGATACTCCTGCTCCTCAATGAGGTTGATGAGCTGCTCAAACGCCGCCTTGCGCTCTGCGGGCTCGAAGATGTTGTAGTAGATGGCCATGGCCTGCGAAGTCTGGCAGTTGCCGGCAGCGAGCATAGTGTTCTCGTCGATGAGATACTGGCGCACGGCAGCTTTCCAGCGCTTAGAAAGCGCGCGGGCAAACGCCGCCTGCTCCGGCATATGGAGCTTATCGAACAGAAACGCGGCTTTATCCGCCATGTCCTTTGAGAGCACCGTATCGGTGAATGCGAGCGGCGATTTATATTCGTGCGCTTCGCGTCCCGGCGGGCACCAGTCGCCAAGGCCGATGGCAAGCAAGTCGTGCTCGTCCATACGCGTTGTGAGGTAGTGCAGGTATTTGATGATCGCCGGGGCGCATAGTTTTGCGGAATCCAAATCGCCGCGGTACTGATACAGTCTGTACGGCAGCTCAATGAGCACGCTGTCCCATGCGGGGCCGTTGCCCCAAGCAAAGCCCCAGCCGCTTGTGGGCACGATGCCGGGCAGCGCGCCGTTATGATCCTGTGCTTTCACAATGGCACGCAGCCATTCGCGGTAGCTCTTTTCTGCGCCGAGGTTCAGCAAAATATGTTCGGAAGAAAGTGCCGCGTCGGCCGTCCAGCCGTTTTTCTCGCGCTGCGGGCAGTCCGTCGGGAAATAATAGAAATTCGTCACGTCCGATTGGCGCGTCATTTGCTGCAATTTGTTTGCGGTCTCATCCGAGCAGGAGAAACCGCCGCGCTCTTCGAGCAGCGAGTGCATCTCAAGCGCTGTGAGCAGGTCTTCCGTCGCCTGCGCTTCGGTGATGCCGCTGACGAGCACATAACGGAAACCGTGATACGTAAACGCCGGTGTATATACCTCTTCCCCGTCGCCGCGGCAGGTATACACGTCTTTGTGGACATATTCGAGGTCGCGCGCCCAGTGCTCACGCTTAAACCAGATATTTTCCACGTCCGGCAGGCCGTCCTTCAAGTGCTCGCCGTGCCGAAGTTCTATGCGCTGGTCAAGCTCGCCGCGCACGCACAAGCGGCACACACCGGCGGTGTTGATGCCGAAATCGTACAGATAGCCCTTTTCCGTTTTCGTAACGGAGATGGGCTTTAATTCATTTACGATGTCAATCGGCTCCGCGGTACACAGGCGCTTTTCGCCGCGCGGCTGCGGGGCGCGTTCGGCAAATTTCCATGCACTGTCGTCAAAGCCGATCGTATTCCAGCCAGGTATTTCCAAGCGGCCGTCGTAAATTTCACCGAAGCGATAGTCATCAAACAGCAGCGGAGACGATTCCGTACGCCACGTTTCGTCACTTTCAATGCAGTGTGCCTCCCCGCTTTTGTCCGTGTACGTCAGGCACAGCGCCATTTGCGGTGCGGCACGGAATGCGGCGGTGTCGAAATCCCAGATATGCCCGCCGGGGTTATTCGTGAAGCCGTTGCCAAGCCACACGCCAAGCACATTTTCGCCCGCGCGGAGCGTGACCTCATACGTATCGTAATACACAAGGTCATCGGGATTGCTGATGTACGGCGCAAGACGTCCCTTTGTGATGCGTTCGCCATTTAAATACAGCTCATAAAAGCCGAGCGCCGTGATGATAACGTTTGCTTTGGCTTCGTAATCGGCTTGAAATGCGCGGCGCAGATACGGCGCAGGCACGTGGTGTTCAAACGTGTTATAAGCTTCGGACGCGCGGATAAAAGACTTCGGAAATTCCATTTTAACTCCTCCAAAAAGGGCTGAATTCCTCTTTTATGACTGCTGTTTCGCTTTTGATTCGGTTGTGGGATCTACGTAGACGGTCTTATACTGCACATAGATGACCATGCCGGGCTTTGCGCCCTGCGGCTTTGAAACATAGCGGATCTGCGTGTAATCGACCGGCACCTGCGCGGAATCCTTCGCGCGGCTGTGCTGTGCGGCAAGCACGGCGGCTTCCTCCATGGCGGTCTCCGTCGGTGCTTTGCCGTCTGTGACGAGCACCGTGTGCGAGCCGGGGATGTTCTTCGTGTGAAACCAAATATCGTTGTTGTTTGCGTCCTTCATCGTCAGCTTGTCATTCTGGCGGTTATTGCGCCCGACAAGCACCGTGAAGCCGTCGCTCGTCTTGAACTTGAGCGGTGCGGAAAGCGCAGGCTGCTTCTGGTTCTTTTTGCCCGCTTTGCGGCGCACGTAGCCCTGTTCGGCAAGCTCGGCGCGAATCTCATTTAAATCACGTTCGTTTTCGGCGAGGGCAAGCGATTCGAACACGCTGTCGATATACGTCAGCTCCGTCTGCGCAAGGCCGATCTGCTCGGTCAACTTTTCCTCCGCCGTTTTTGCCTTGCGGTAGTTTTTATAGTATTTCTGCGCGTTCTGCTGCGGTGTGAGCGCCGGGTCGAGCGCAATCTCAAGCTCTGCCAAATTCTCATCATAGAAATTTTGCAGTTTTACGGATGTTTCACCCTTTTGAATCGCATACATATTCGCACTGAGCAGGTCGCCCTTGATGCGCAGTGTGTCGCGCTCGGCGCATGCGGAAAGCTCTGCCTGCTGGTTCGCGATCTTGCGGCTCAAACGGTCGGCGTGATTCGCAAGCAGACGCAGAAGATCCTGACTTTTCACGCGCATACGCTCAATCTGGTCGCGCTCGGCGTAGAACGCGTCGAGCATTTCGGAAAAGCTCTTTTTTTCACTGACCGTCATCGCGCTGCCGTACTGACGAATGTCCATAAACGCGAAGTCTTTCGGTTTATTCTGCGGGTCGATGACAATATGCGGCGTGCCGGAAACGTTTTTCGCCGTCTCCATCAGCGTCGTCACGTACATCTCCGTACGGCGGCGCTGCGGGGGCGTCATGCTTTTCACATACACTTCATGCCCCAGCCCCGCGCTGTTTTCGATCTCGCGCGCAATGATCGGCGAAATGCCCTGCAAAACGGACATCAACGCTTTGGAAAGCTCCATATCACGCGGTAAAGCGTCGATACGCGCCATGATCTCCTCCACCGTGCAGGTAAGCATGGAAAGCTTATCCTGCGGGGGCGGCAGGCGGTATAAAAGCCCAGGCAACACAAGACGCTCCGAAGACATCTCGGCATCCACGCGTTTTAGTGCATCGATGATTTTGCCGTTTTCGTCAACCAAAATGATATTGCTGTACCGGCCCATGATCTCCACGGCAAGCGTCAGCTCCACGTGGTCGCCGAGCTCGTTCACGCTGTCGAATTTCAGCATGAGCGCACGCTCCAAGTCGGGCTGCGTGATCTCCAAAAGCTTTGCGCCCTGCAATTTCTTGCGCAAAAGCATGCACAGCATCGGCGGCTGCTGCGGGTTTTCCACCGGAATTGTCGTCAGATTGACGCGCGCACTGTTTGCACGGGCGGAAATGAGCAGCTTATATGCGGCGCTGAAGCCGCGAAATGCGAGAATCAGCTCATCGCGGTTCGGCTGAAACACACGGTCTACGCGCGTGCCGAGCAAGGATGTGCCGATTTCCTCTTTTAAATGTCGTAAAAATACACCATCCAGTGCCATTTTATAAAACCATCGCTTTTAAAAAGCGCCTTTCTGTTCTGTTTCAAAGCGTTTCCATCGGCGGGCGTTCACTTTCGGAAACGATAAATTCCACACCCGGGCAGGCTGTGTCAAGATACGCTTTCAGCCGCTCGCGGTACGGCAGCTCCGTGTGGTAGTGCCCGGCTTCATACAAAACCAGTCCCGCCTGCTGCGCCGCGATGGCCTCGTGGTGCTTCACTTCGCCGGTGACGAACGCGTCCGCGCCCTTTGCCTGCGCTGCAAGGGCATAGTCTCCCCCGGCACCGCCAACGACCGCGACTGTGCGGAGCATTTTGCTGACCGCCGTGCAGCGCACCGCCGAAAGCCCCAGCGCTTCCTTAATGTGCGCAGCAAAGTCCTCCGTTGTCATTTCTTCCGGCAGCTCGCCCATGTAGGCAATGTCCGTTTCGCCCTCTTTTAAAATGCCGCGGACGTTTTGCAGTCCCAACTTGCGGCAAAGCGCATCGTTCACGCCGTAGGGATATGCCATATCGAGATTCGTGTGCGCACTGATGACCGCAATGCCGCTCTGCACAAGCGCATAGATGATGTTCTGCGGCTGCACGGTACGCAGCGGGTTAAAGATCACCGGGTGGTGGCTGATGATGAGCTCCACGCCGATGCTTTTCGCCTCACGCAGAACGCGCGGCGTGACATCCAAGCAAAGCAACGTCTTTGTGACCTCGACATTTTCATCACCGACCAGAATACCGACGTTATCAAAATCCATTGCCGCTTGAAACGGCGCAATACGGTCTATGGCATCATAGATCTCTCGAACGGTCATGCGTTCTCCTCCTCGCCGTACAGGTCTAAAAGCATTTGCAGCAAAATTTCCAGCGCGCTGCTGTCCGCGCCGCCGTGCCGCATGCCCTTGATCTTATTTTCGATGTTGTGCCGCACGCTTTTGGCATAACGTGCGCTGAACGGACTGCCGGGTTTGATCTGCCCCATATATAAATCAATCAGCTTTAAATTATCCCGCTTTTGATCGGTATAGTACACGGACATCACGGAGTAAATTTTATCACTATCTACTACCGCTTCTTCGCGGTCAATCGTAAAGCCCAGCGCGGCAAGTCCCTCTCTAAGCTGCATGGCGGTCGTCATCGGTTGCAAAACAAGGTGCTTATCCATCGCGCACAGCCATGGCGCTTCCGAGATGATACGCAAAATAAGTTCACCGCCCATGCCGGCGATGACAATGTCCTCCGCCTCATCCGGCAGCACCCCGTGCAGACCGTCTGCACACACAAAGTGCATTTTGTTCGCCACACCGCAGCGCGAAGCATTGTTCACGGCGCTTTCCAGCGGCCCTTTGTGAACATCAACCGCAACGGCAAACGGTATCTTGCCGCTTTGCAGCAAACAGACCGGCACATAGCCGTGGTCTGTACCGATATCGGCAAGTTTTTTGCCTTCCCGCACAAAATCTGCACATTTTTGCAGACGCGCGCCAAGGGTGGGTGCTCGTTCTATTCTGTTTTGTTCCATGAGTTCCTCCGAATTGCCGGATCGGCGAATTTGCTTATTTTGCGGCGAAGCGCGCGTTAAATGCTGCTGCGAACTGCTCTGCATCCATACCATGCACCGCACAGGCCTCTGCAACTGTTTCGCCGCGTGCGGCGGGACATTCCATGCAATGCATGCCCGCTTCCCTGAAAAACACTGCGGCCTCTGTCTCCCGCCGCAGAATATCGCCGATGATGGTATCAACCGTAATGTGCATAAAACATCCCCCTTTAAAGATATTTAACCAATTTAATTATACGATGCATAAGTTTGTTTTGCAAGGTGTATCACGGCTTTCCGCGTAAATATCGTAAATATTTATAAAGCAATATTTGTCTTTGAACTGCAAAATGCCCGGCAGTCTCCCGCCGGGCACCGATATGCGTTTTAAAGCTTATCTTTCTTCCTTCATGCGTGCAAAGCACTCGCTGCAATAGACCGGACGGTCCTCACGCGGCTTGAAGGGAACGGTTGCTTCCTTGCCGCAGGCGGCGCAGACAGCCGTGTACATCTCACGTTCCGGCTTTGCTGCATTCTTGCGGTTCTGGCGGCATGCCTTGCATCTCTGCGGCTCGTTCTCGAAGCCCTTGGATGCGTAAAATTCCTGCTCGCCGGCTGTGAATACAAATTCTTTGCCGCATTCCTTGCAGATCAGGGTCTTGTCTTCGTACATGTGTTTTTACCTCGCTTTGGTCATAATAGAATAGAATGAGTTTTGCCCCCGGCGGATTTGCACCGCTTCATTGAAAAACAACGCCATGAACTGTGGAAGGGCATATACATACATATAAATATATAGAAAAGATATCCGCGCGAAAGTCATCCTTTGGCGTCATTGTTTTTCTGCCGCAGCTTTTTGCGTACACGCGCCATCGCGTTATCGAACGCACGCGCCGAAATGCCGAGTTTTCTCTCTGCTTCCTGCCGCTTATAGCCGCCAAGATACAAAGAAAGCACACGCAGCTCAAAATCGGAAAGTGAAATATGGATAGCGGAAAGCAGCCGGTCCATCTCGTCACGGCTCTCCAAAAGCGTTTGCGGGTCGGAAAGGCGGTCTGCCCCAAGGTCTTCCATCTCCTCAATGGGCACAGCGTTATTGAGGAAAGAATTTTTCAGACTGGAGCTACGCCGCACGGCGCTGACGATTCGATTGTTGATGCACCGTCCGGCATACGTTTCAAACGACGTCCTTTCGCTCGGCTTATAGGAATTCGCCGCATCTAAAAGCCCCAAAAGCCCCTCCTGGTACAGATCTTCCCGCTCAAGGGAAAAAATCTCGCGAAAACTGCACGCCTTGATGCGGATGACCTTCAGGTAGCGCGCCGCAAGCTCCGAAAACGCCGCGTCATCTCCGTTTTGAAAACGAAGTGCCAGCGCCTCATCGCTGAGCGGTATACTATTTTTCTGCCCGGTTTCCTGCATGAGAACGCTCCAAATGACTACTGTTTCTTTATCATACTCCAAACCCTTACAGAAGTCAAGACAAATCTTCCTATACTGTACAAAAATGCTCGACCGAATTTTTACATTTATATCTATCCTGCAAACTTAAACTTCTATTGCTAAAATTCGACAAAAAGTATATAATGCAGACAAGAACTGCGAAAGGCGGTAAAAATATGGTATCAAAAGCATTCAGCATGGGACTTTTCGGCATGCACGCGTTCAAAGTGGAAGTGGAATGTGACCTTTCTGCCGGTCTGCCTGCCTTTGACCTTGTCGGCCTGCCGGACGCCGCCGTAAAGGAATCGCGCAATCGCGTGCGCGCCGCACTGAAAAACTGCGGGTTCGATTTCCCCGTCAGCCGCATCACGATGAACCTTGCCCCTGCCGACGTGCGCAAAGAGGGTCCCGTTTACGACCTGCCGCTGCTCATCGCTTTATTAAAAGCCACCGGCCAGCTGAATGTCAACACGGACGACTGCATTTTTGCGGGCGAGCTTTCGCTTTCCGGTGCGCTGCATCCTGTGCGCGGTGTGCTCTCCATGGCGATAGAAGCCGGAAAGCTCGGCTACACGCGCATGTTTGTGCCTGCGGAAAACGCCTATGAAGCCGCCGTTGTGACCGGGCTTTCGGTCTACCCTGTGCCGGACGTGTTCACACTCATCGACCATCTGCGCGGTACAAAGCCGATTCTGCCCGCCGCGCCGTACCACAGCGATCCGAAAAATCAGCCGCCGCTGCCGGACTTCGCCGATGTAAAAGGACAGGCACAGGCAAAGCGCGCTTTAGAGATTGCCGCAAGCGGCGGGCACAACGTGCTGCTCATCGGCTCGCCCGGTTCCGGCAAAAGCATGCTTGCAAAGCGGCTGCCGTCCATTCTGCCGCAAATGTGCTTTGAGGAAATGATCGAAACGACCGAAATTCACTCCGTTGCGGGACTTCTGCCGAGCAACACCGCGCTCATTGAAACGCGCCCCTTCCGCTCGCCGCACCATACCATCTCCGGCCCGGGGCTTTCAGGCGGCGGGTCTATCCCCCGCCCCGGCGAGATCTCCCTCGCACACAACGGCGTGCTGTTTTTGGATGAGCTGCCGGAGTTTTCGCGCAGCTCCATGGAGACGCTGCGCCAGCCGCTTGAGGACGGCGTTGTGACCGTCTCGCGCGTGAACGGCACGGTCTCTTTCCCGTGTAAATTCATGCTCGTCGCCGCCATGAACCCCTGCCCATGCGGCTATTACGGTCACCCCACACGCCCGTGCACCTGCTCGGAGACCGCCGTGGCACGGTACCTCGGCCGCGTTTCCGGGCCACTGCTCGACCGTATCGACCTGCACATTGAAGTGCCGCCGGTCGATTTTCGCGACCTCTCGAACGCCGCAAAGGAGGAAAGCTCCGCGTCCATCAAAGCGCGTGTGGATGCCGCACGGGATATTCAAAACAAGCGTTTTGCGAACACCGGCATCACCTGCAATGCACAGATTCCGCCGGAAATGCTGCATGAAGTCTGCCGCACCGCGCCTGCTGCCGATGCCCTGCTGAAAAACGCATTTGAAAAATTCGGGCTTTCCGCCCGCGCCTACGACCGTGTGCTAAAGGTTTCGCGCACCATCGCCGACCTTGATAACAGCCGCGACATCGAAGCGCGCCATGCCGCCGAGGCCGTGCGCTACCGCACGCTCGACCGCAAATATTGGACAAGATAGAATTATACAAACTAAAAAGCAGTTCTTCCTCACGGAGGTCACATCGCGTCAGCTGTGAAAATTCTGCCGTTTACTTCAATACTCCGCTTCTTTGTGCTTTTCCGTTCATCCCGAAATCTCCTTCAAAAGCGCGGTGCAGCCTTCATAAACATTGCGCCAGGTCGCTTCAAAATCGCCGGTGTACCACGGGTCAGCCACGTCGCCGGGGCGTTCGGTGTGCTCCATCAGCAACGAGAATTTATGCTCCGGGTCACCTCCGCAAATACGCTGCATGCCGCGCAGATTGGAGCTGTCCATGCCGATGATGTAGTCAAACTTATCATAATCCGCACGCGTCATCTGGCGCGCCGCATGGCCGCCGCAGCGAATGCCGTGTTCCAAAAGCTTGCGCTTTGCGGGCGGATACACCGGGTTGCCGAGTTCCTCTCGGCTCACCGCCGCCGAAGCAATCTCAAATGCGCCTCTTTTCCCCGCTTTTGCCGCAAGGTCTTTCATCACAAACTCCGCCATCGGGCTGCGGCAGATATTGCCGTGGCAAACAAATAATATTTTGATTTTTCCCATATTTCCTTTATTTTCAGGCTTTTCAAGCCTTTTTACCTTTCTTTATTTTCACCTTATCTTGGCATATTTTGGCATATCTTTGCATATTTTTGTCAGCAATTTTGGTAAATTCTTTGGTAAATTTCAAGTCTGTACCAAAGGCTTTTCTGCCATTGGGAATCGACAGGTAAGAAATGGGGGATTAGGATAAATACTGGCATCCAGCCATTTTTCTCTCATTTTCATCAGGTTATTATGAATTGATTGCTTTTTGAAAATCTTCCTGTGCATCCTGAAATTTAACATGAGTATAGGTATTCATCGTAACACTGATATCAGAATGTCCCATTATATACTGGAGCATCTTCGGATTCATTCCCGACTTAGCCATATTAGAACAAAACGTATGGCGACACACATGTGGATGTGTCAAGTATAGGACAAAAAAATTTTATTTTTTTCTGCCGAAGACTATCTGACGCTTCCATCAGGTAGTCCCAGCACCTTTATTATCTTATGATAAGTCATTCTTGTCCTGCTCAAGTTACCTCTGTTCCGAAAAAATATCGTCAAAATTCCATTCGATTTCAATTTCATCCTGACTATGAACACGAATCACCTTGATAATCTCACGCAACTTCTCTGTATCGAACTTCTGAATTCCCAAGAAATCTTTTAGTTTTATTTTATCAGAAAGTTCGTTTTGTTCAAGAAGCTTTTTACTATTCTCTGCATCTTCTATCTTTCGTTTTATTTCATCCAGCTGTACACTTATCTTTTCAGCTCTCTGCTTATACAAATCACGATCTATACGACCATCTTTATAATCATCATAGAGCTTCATCTTTTCCGAGGTCAACTGTCGGCTCTGTTTTTGCAATTCTGAGGTATTGATCTCTTTGTAGTCGCATTGCCTTTTGGCAGATACTTTCTTTTCTTTTTCCAACATTGACGCTGCATACTGATGAACAAGCCCAAGGATATTCTCCTCCAGCGGTTTCCGCCGGATCACCAGACTTCGACACACAGGATCTCCATTGGTTCGGGCATCTGAGCATTTCAGCAGATGCTCTGTTTCTTTTAACAGAGAATGCCCACAGTTGGCACATAGCAGCAATGCCGGCTGTTTTTTACGTCTTTCCAGAGTAAAATTAGTGCGTGACTCTGCAACACTTCTCTTCTTTTTCGGATGCATTTCATTTGCTTTTTCAAACAATGCCCTGTCTATAATTGCCGTATGATGATTTTCCAGGCGAACCCATTCTGTTTCCTCATTTAGAACTGCTTTATGACCGGTATGCATACTGCAACGTGTTTTTCCCCAGATTCTGGTTCCAATATAAATCTCATCCCGTACAATTGCCGCTACTGTCGTAGGGCTCCAGTGTTTCTTTTTAATCGTGTCAAACCTCTGGAACTGCACCTGATCCCCTCTTGATAATTTCTGCTCATCACAAGTGGCAATCGCCTGTCTGTTCAATTCCCTTGTAATATCTGCAAAACTTGTTCCCTCTGCTGCCATCTGAAAAATCATTTTCACAACTTTTGCAGCTTCCGGATCAACTTCCAGCCTTCCATCTTTTCCTTTTTTATAGCCATATCTGGCATTTACCGGAAGACGTGTGCCGTTTTTTGTTCTTGTCTGCATTGCTGATGAAATTTTCTTGGACAAATCCAGGCTATACATATTGTATACCAGATTCTGCAATGCTACATTCATTCCACCAGTCATTCCGCTGCTTGCTGCACTGTCATAGCTGTCATTAATCGAAATAAATCGTATTTGTAGAAGTGGGAAAATATATTCAATATAAAATCCAACTTCCAGATAGTCTCTTCCGAATCTGGAAAAGTCTTTTACAACTACACAGCCGATTTCTCCGCTTTTCATGTCATCCTGCAGCTGTTGAAATCCATGCCGTTTAAAATGAGTACCGCTGACACCGTCATCCACATATTCCAGGATGTCAGCCTCAGCTACACCCAGCTGATCAAGCACAAATGATTTTAACAGAATTCTCTGAGAAGTTACACTGTCGCTCTCTTTTTTGGCTCTGCCATCTACATTGTCATCTTCTGCGGATAAACGGATATAAACAGCTGTTTTTCTATGCTCTGTCATCTTGACTGCGCCTCCTTCTCTTTCTTTAATTTCTGTAAATCTGCAAACTGATCGTCATATACCAGCTTGATCTCATAATCATACTTACCATGGATAATAATTGAATCCACAAAGGCATCTGCCATTTCTTTTGTCAGCTTACGCTTTGACATATAAGTATGTATCACATTTCCCCAGCCTTCTTCAATGTGGTAATCCTGGGAATACCGAACCTGTGCCGCCAATACAGTGTCCAGACGGCTCTTGATATTCTCAATTTCATTGGAATAGATCCGAGAAAACTGTATGTACTCTTCTTCTGTAATCAAACGTTCCGAGTAATCTTCATATAAATCCGATTTACGCTTACTGATACGGCTCAGTTCCCGTCGAAGTTTCCCCACTTCTTTATCCAAAAGCAGGTACTGTGTCTGATTTTTGGAAGCTGTATTCATTTCCTGAATCAATTTTTCCGTATCCAATACGGTTTTCATATGCGTTTGGATCAGGCGAAGAACATCGTCATCCACATATTCTTTTCTGACTCTGTGCCCTTTACATTGCTTTCCCCCTGATTTATGGTTGGTATTGGCTCCGCAAATATAAAAGAATGTGCCATTTCTTTCTCTGGACAACGTCATGCGGTTGCCACAGCCTCCACACCATATCTTTCCTGTATAGAAATTATGATTTCGAATATCCCCATTGTTCTGCTGATGTCTCTTCTTATACGCTTCCGTATATTCCTGGATTTTAGATTGTACCTGCTGAAACAACTCTCTATCTATAATTCCTTCATGTGTATTCTCCACATGCAGCCATTCACTCTTTGGTCGGTTTCTCTGTTTATTTCCCCGAAAAACACTTTGCTGGTATTTCCCAAATACAGAATCACCTGTGCAATGAACATCCTGAAGTACTCGCTTCACTTCATAATTGTTCCAGGGTTTTGACCCCGGAAGAGGCTTTTCACCGGTTTTATAGAATTTTCTCTGTAAAGTCGGTGATAAAACCCCATCTTTATTGAGCTGTCTTGCAATATCACTATAGCTCCTGCCATCCATATACATAGAAAATATACTTCTCAAATGTTCTGCTGCTTCTTCATCAACGATCAACTGATGATGGTCCTCTTCTGACTTTCTGTAACCATACGGTTCCCAGGCACTTGTAAATTTTCCCTTTTTCCAAAGCGCTTTTTTTGCGCTGCTGCTCTTTTTGGCAAGGTCTTTCGAATAGAACTCATTGATAATATTCTTCAGTGGAACTGTAAGATCCACCCCCTCTCTGAAGGAATCGAAATCATCTGTCACAGCCAGGAATCTCACATGGAAAAACGGAAAGACTCGTTCAATATAATTGCTGGTTTCGACATAATTTTCTCCAAGTCTTGACAGATCTTTTACGATCACACAGTTGATTTTTCCATGCTTGATATCTTCCATCATCTGTACGAATCCAGGACGGTCAAAATTTGTACCTGAATAGTCAGAGTCCTTATAAACTTCCGCAACCGAAATATCTTCCGTATCTGCCACAAAATTTTTCATCAATTCCACCTGGGTTTCTATCGTTCCTCTTTCTAAGGTTTCTTCTGTTTCCATTGAAATTCTGGCATACAATCCTGCCCGGAACGGTCTGCTCACCTCTGTCTGAACGGTTGCACTGCTGACTACTTCCGGAATGTTTTTCCTGCTCTTTCGTGCCATTTTATACAACCTCCTTTACCTTGACCTGCAGATTGTTATTATCATCTATTACCATATCAACTCCCATAGCAGGTAATTGATTCAGCAATGTCTGATAACAATCATCAAAATCAAAAGTGATCTCTATATTCTTTTTATCGTATACTCTAATTTGCCTGATCAGTTCTACCACCACTGTGCGTGACAGTTCTTCAATATCCTGATACTTCACAAAATAATCCAGCCAGGTATTGGCTTTGTCTGCTTTTTCCAGCTCACTATCCATTTCTTTCTGGATCGCACGGATACTCCTCTTCCGCATTTCTAAGCCGCTTTCCATAGGCTGCATGAAGCTCTACATAGTCTTCTTTTGATACAATGCCCTCTTTCATATCCGAATAGAGCATCATCCGTAACTCCTTACAGCGTTCTGTCTCCTGCTTTTTCTTCTCCAGCCGGTCCTGCAACTTCTTCATATTGATCTCCTGAAATGGCACAGTACCAATAAATTCCAGGATTCTTTTCAGGTGCAGGATATTTTGGATATGCTGTTTCAGCATCACCAGTACGGCATCTTCCAGATCCTTTTCCGGTATTCTGTGACTGGAACAGCGTTTTGTTTCTTTATTTGTGGAACATAGATAATAAGCATATTTTTTTCCTGCCACAGTGGAAACCTTTCTTGTCATATCAATATACGGTGGTAGAGAATTCCATTTCGAAAAGAAGGTTTGTCCATAACAGATTCTGTTCTTGCATTTATAACTAGATTCTTTCCTTGTGACAATGGATAGCCCCACTTGCAGACATCCAGTTTCAATCCATGTTCTGATTTTTCAATGATCGGTGTACATTGTTTGGAAAGATATCTCCTGCAAAACGTTTCTGCCGGACTCGTTGGTCTATATCATGCACTACTTTTTCGATTTTATCTGCCATATCAGAATCAATAAAATATCTACCACACATTATCATCATTTTCCTTTGAATATTGATCGACTGTACATATTGCATCAATTTCTTTTAACTTCAATTCTTTTCCGACATAGTATCGTAAAAATTTGTCTTTTAATACATACTTATCATCCCGAAATACAACCGTGACAGGCTTATCAAAATGTCCACGTTCTTTATAATATTCAATCATAGAATCAATTTTCTTTTCTGCTGGCCTATTCTTTTTAAAACATGGTGGAACTTCAATTTGATTTATAGGAAGGCTTCTTATCCCATCAAAGTATTCTGATTGTGTCGTTGTGATTTTTCTGTGCTTTTCATTTTCACTATTTCTAAGATAAATCTCTGCATTTTTTCCTACATTTTCAACACAGTTAATATTATAGCACTTATTTTTCTTCTCTTTGTATATACAGGATATCTGAAGTAATAGATTGCTTGATTGTTGTCCTGTTCAAGTTCATTCAACACTTGCCAAAATGTCGTAGCAAATGCTGAAGAAAGCTGTCGAATCAAAAAGGGGCGTGGGCAGTGCTTTGACTGTCCACGCCCCTTTATCGGGCAAGAGTATTCGATTGTGTAGACCTTCTTCTTGGAGAGGATGCTCAAAAGGATAATTTCCTCATAGGCGGCCATCTTTTACTCTTTTATTACCTGTCTGCATTGTTTTCTGATTCCCGAAGCTCTATCGATGTACCGTCTGTGCTTCAGCCAAACGATAGAACAATCCCTTTTGATTCAGAAGTTCCTCCGGCGTTCCCGTCTCTGCGACGCGGCCCTGTTCCAGAACAACCACCTTATCGACGTTTGCAATCGTCCGCATACGGTGCGCAATAACCAGTACAGTTTTCCCCTGCAGCAACACGGACAGTGCCTGCTGAACCAAGTTCTCATTCTCCGCATCCATGGAAGCTGTGGCTTCGTCCAAAATAACTACCGGCGCATCCTTCAGGATCGCCCGGGCGATAGAGATACGCTGCCGTTCGCCTCCTGAAAGGGCGCAGCCATTCTCACCGATATTGCTGTAATAGCCGCCAGGCAGATGGGAAACAAACTCCTCGCACTGAGCTGCCCTGGCTGCCGCCAGCACTTCCTCATCTGTCGCCCCCGCCCGACCAAGGCGGATGTTCTCCATAACGGAATCGTCAAAAAGGGTCACATCCTGAAAGACGATGGCATAATTCTTAAACAGCGTTTCCGGCTCCACAGTCGTCACGTCCACGCCACCCAGCAGTACCTGACCGGTATCTGCATCCCAGAACCGGGCTGCCAGACGGGAAACAGTAGATTTTCCGCTGCCGGAAGGGCCTACAAGCGCAGTGATCTGCTCCTGTTTCGCTACAAAGGAAATCCCATTGAGTACAAGCTCATCATTGTACGAAAAAGAAACATCCTTAAACTCAATGTCGTACCCATTGTTCTTACAAACAGGCTGACCAGTCTGCTCCACTGTCGCTTCCATCTTCTTCGTCCGCTCAATGCTGACAAATGCAGAAAACAGTTCCGCCATCAACATAAAGCAGGAACCAAAGGGTTCATAAACACGGCCTGCTACCAACAGATAAAGAATAAACATATTGACGGACAGCATATTTTGAGCTACCAACAGACCTCCTACCAGCAGAACTGCCACCAGCCCAAAGCGTACTGTCAGCTGCGCCAACGTCACAGCAGTACCTGGAGCCAGCTCATTACGAAACGCACACTTTACCACATAATCCAGTTTTTTCTCAACTCCATCCAGGTATTCCTGTTCCAGATCGGCGGAGCGAAGCTCCTGTATGGTATCCAGATATTCCTGCACTCCATCATAAGCGGCACGGTGAGCGTCATAATTGCGGCTTTCCGCTTTTGTCTGGGCCTTTCTGGCCGCTATCAAAATAAGCGCAGCTACCGGTACCGGCAGAACAATGCACAGCCCCATGCGCCAATCCATGATCAAAAGCCCCACGGACACAATCACAAACATAATGACTGTTCCAAAGAGACTGGGAACCGCATTGGAAAAAATTCTTTCCAGTTTAGAGCAGTCACCCATCATGGTTGTTGTCAGATCAGACAGATCACGCTGACCGAAAAATGCCAGTGGGAGCCGCCGCAGCTTTTCCGCCAGGGTAATTCTCCGGTTAGCGCTTTCTTCGTAAGCCACTTTATAAGTCAGGTTATACTGAACCCATTGGGTTATGAAGATCAAAAGTAAGAGAACCGCCGCCATCAGAACTATCACTCCTGGCTGCATTGTCAGTCCAGTCTCCCCGCAGAGCCTGTTCAGAAGTCCCATGGTCACCAGCATCAAGAGGAAAATGGGAGCCATGATGCACAAATGTCCTATCGTAGTTGCCACAATCCCGTGCTTTAATTCCCGTTCCCCCTGATCGCTTAATGCGAATAATTTCTTCAGCATGGTTTCACCTCCTCTTTCCGGTCAATCTTCCAGGCGATTGCCTGATTGTAATCTGCCCACATATGGGCATACTCGCCATTCTTACCAAGCAGTTCCTGATGCGTTCCCTGTTCTACCAAACGCCCTGCTTTCATTACCAGAATCTGATCCGCATCCTGAATGGTGGACAGCCGGTGCGCAATCATAATGACTGTTTTTCCCTTTGTCAGTTCCTTCAGGGCTGCCTGAATCTGTACCTCATTTTCCGGGTCGGCAAATGCCGTGACTTCATCCAGAATGATGACCGGTGCGTCCTTCAGAATTGCCCTGGCAATAGCCACCCGCTGTACTTCTCCTCCGGAAAGATAGACACCTTTCCCGCCCACGATGCTGTCAATGCCCTCCGGCAGCTTTGCCAGAATATCATCACACTGTGCCAGACTGGCTGCCCGCAGGATATCTTCCCGGCTGGCATTTTTGCAGCCGCCGCGGATATTTTCCTCCAGTGTTGTTTTCAGTAATTTAGGATTCTGGAAGACAAAAGCAATCTTTCCCATGACTTCCTGTCGGGAAATCTCAGAAAGTTCCACGCCGCCCAGCGTAATGCGCCCCTCCTGCACATCATAAAAGCGGGGGACCAGAGTCCCGATGGTGGTCTTGCCGGAGCCGGAATGTCCCACCAGTGCCGTAACGGTTCCGGCTTTTGCTGTAAAACTGACATCTGAAACCGCAGGCTGTTCGCCTGTGGGATAGGTAAAGGTCACATGCTCAAAGCAAATGTCGCTGCCCTGTGCCATTTGCGGCTCCTGTGCCTCTGACTGCTCTCTGGCAAGCAGAATTGTGTCAATCCGCCGCATAGATTCCATAGCCTGCATCTTATAGTTACTCATGTACATGATCTTGTTGAGAACAGATGCGCATGCAGGTGCAAAAATCAGATAAAACAGGAAATTCTCTATAAAGGCAGTCAAATCTCCCGCCGAAGTCATGCCGATGAGTGCGGCAGGGATCAGCACAAGAAAAGCGGCATTGACCACAGTATTGAAGCCCACATATCCGGGCTTGCAGGCCATAGTAAAGGCCAGTGCGTCATCCCGATAAGCATTGATCGCTTCCTTGAAGCGCCGTATCGAATGTACCGACTGTCCAAATACCTTGATCACGGAGATTCCCCGGACATACTCCACCGCCTCGTGGTTCATTTCCTCCTGAGCGTCCTGATAGCGCTTCATGAAATTCATGGTTTTTTCGCCCATCATTGTCATCTGGCAGGCAAAGCTTGCAAGCATCAGAACGATCAGCGGAAGGCCAATGCGCCAGTCCATAGCCAGCATCAGCACAAGGCTGGCAACCGTCGTGACCTGAGCGCTCACCAGATCCGGCAGCTGATGGGCAAGGTAAGTCTCCATTTGGGCGCTGTTTTCATCAATGATTTTTCTTAGCTTTCCGCTGGGATTTTCCTCAAAATACCCCATTGGCATCTTGGACAAATGACGGAGCGCTGCCATTTTTAAATTCTTTTCTGTATGAAAAGCTGCGGTATGGGAGCACATAAGTGCCGCAAAATTAATGATCAGCCCGGCCAGTTCCAACGCCAATGCCCACACGCCCCACTGCACCAGGGACGAGATAGCAAAACCTCCTCCGGCCAGTCCGGTTAAAAGCGCACGGGCCGCAAAATAAACACACACAAACGGTCCCAGAAGGAACAAGGCGCTGATGCCGGACAACAACTGCGCAGCGCCCAGTAGGGGACGATGCCGTCCTGTAAACTCCAGCAGGCGCGGAATACCGGTTTTCTGCGGCTTCTTTGTCTGCGCATCCTCTCCAAATACCTTCTTCATATAAATCACTCCTCTCTCATCGAGCGGTATGAATTTCTTTACTTCCCCTGCGTGGATATGCAGAATATGGGTCGCACAGCGCAAGATCAGCTCCGGATCATGTGTCACGATCAGGGTACTGGCTGCCTGTTTATTGGCTGCACGGATCAGCTCCGCTGTCCGCAGCAGATTTTCTCCATCCTGACCGCTGGTCGGCTCATCATAGAGCATCAGTTTTCGCTTCATGCAAAGAGCTGTTCCCAGAGAAAGCCTTTGTTGCTGACCTCCGGAGAGGGAGCCAGGGTGACGGTTCTCCATACCATTTAAGCCCAGCGTTGTCAAAACCTCTTTGCCTTTTTCTTCTGACAGTGCCGGATTATTCAAGGTCAATTCACCCAATACCGTATCGCTGAACAGTTGATGTCCTGCCTCCTGCATGACCAGGTAGACCTGCTCCGGCAGCTTTTTATGCGCGATCTTCTTGCCGTCGATCCGTACTGTACCCGTATGCTTCAAAAGGCCTGCCAGGCAAAGACTGAAAGTGGATTTCCCGGCACCGTTTTCTCCGATCACCGCTACGATTGCCCCTGACGGTATTTCTAAATGCGGCACATTCAGTACCTGGCGCATCTGGCGGCTAAACTGAAGCCCATCTATTTCCAGCCCGGTACTCTTTTGTTTTATCAGCCCCATATCGGGCCTCAGTTCATAAAGCTGCTCCCGCTTTACTGCCCTGAGTCCCAACGCTTTGCGCTTCTCCAGCGAAAGATCTGCCGCTGCTTCCGGCGTAAATTCCTGCCTGATCCGGCCATCCTCCAGCAGTACATAACGGTCAGCGATTCCCTCCAGATACCACAGCCGATGCTCTGAAATCAGCACAGTTTTTCCTTCATCTTTCATCATGCGGATCAACTTCTGCAGCTTTCGGATGCTCTCCATATCCAGATTAGAAGAAGGCTCATCCATAACGATGACCGGCGGTAAAGCCGCATAAACGGAGCCGCAGGCGATCTGCTGTTTCTCGCCGCCTGACAGTTCAAAAATATTCCGGTCCATCAGCTCCTGCAGGTTCAGACGATAGGACACCTCCTCCAGACGCTTCTTCATCTGTGGGCGGGGGACATTCTGATTTTCCAGATTAAAAGCCATCTCTCCGGTCGTATCCAGATGGAAAAACTGGGTACGGGGATTCTGGAAGACACTTCCCACAATCCGGGACGTTTGGGGCAACGGTGTCTGCTGCATTTCCTGTCCGCCTACAAGGACATTCCCCTCCAGTTTCCCGGCATAAAAATGAGGGATAAGACCGTTTACCAGGCGAAGCATGGTCGTCTTCCCACATCCGCTTTTCCCACAAAGTACCACACATTCTCCGCGTGATGCCTGAAAGCTTACATCAGACAGCACCTGCATTTCATTTGCTTCCCCGTTCTGGTAAGAAAAGGAAACATGATTCAGTTTGATCAAAACATCTCCTCCCTTTCTCAGAAACAAAGATTCCAGAACAGCAGTCCGGCAGAAACAGCTATTATACACCAATCCAGAGCCTTCATCTGAACCTCCGCATAACTGGTTCGCGGCATATTTTTGTCAAACCCCCGCGCCATAACAGCAGCTGACATCTCATCCACGATAACCGAGCACTGCAGCAAAAAGGGAACCAGCATATATTCCATCATCTGCAGCGGACGACGAAGAACATTTTTCCATGTCAGCGCCATCCCTCTTAACCGGAGCGCCTGATTCACCATCTGCCATTCTTCCTGGATAGTCGGGACAAAACGGAGCATCACCGCCAGAGGAATGATGACCTCGTTTGGCAGATGCATCTGAGTAAACGCACTGATATATTCCCCAATCCTAGAAGTCTGTGTCACAATATAAAAGGCTGCAAACAGCGGTAAAATAAACCGGCAGAAATGACATGCCAGCATGATGATATTCTGCAGTATCCCTGACAATCGCGGCGCTAGAAACAGATCGCATAAAAACATAACTGCAAAGATAAGACCGGTATAAAAAGCCCTCTTCCATTTCTGGCACAGAAGCGTTACCCCCACACACAGGGCAAGAAGGACAAATTCCTGCGGATGTGTCAGCCCGGAAAATGCCGAGAGGCAGGCGGCAATAAATACCGCCAGCTTACTTCTCGGATCCAAAAGACCGCTGGAAATCTTTTCGCGGTTCACGCTGTAATACCGGCTTTCACAAAATGTTTTTTCAGGATCTTTCTTCCAAACAGACCGCCAAGTAATCCGCCCACCAAAGCCAAAGCAATCAGCACAAGAACAATCCAGCTGGGCGTCAGTTTATCCAGCGTTGCGATATATTCTTCTCCATAGTACCCTGCACACCTTTCTAAGAAGGCGTCCTTTGCCAGAACAAGGGCAAAGAAGGGACCCATAGAAGTCAGGTTGAACACACAGTAGCTGACTGCCAGCGCACCTGCGGATTTGCGTCTTTTTGCGGTAATGAGTTCAGCGATTAATCCCCATACAACTGCAAAAATCAGCGGATAAATGGTTGCCATGGACGTAATCAGCCCCACCAGGATCGCCAGCACCAGGATCGCACCGGTGCGCGGCACCTTGGTGGCATACAGCATATACACAGTTCCCAGTATGATGCCGGCAATCAACGGCGTTGCCAGAAAGAGGATTGGAACAATGGTCAGGACTGAAGACAACACCGTGAGCAGCACTAAATAAATTGCGCCAAAGGCGCCTGCGGTAATTAAATCCTTTGTTGTAAGTTTTGCTTTCATATGTATTTCTTTCCTTTCTGTATTTTGAGTTAGTCTATGCTAACTCATACATACTACCATGTGAAAGATTCTTTTGCCACTCTGAAAAGCCATGTCTTGTGCATAATGCTCCAAAAAGCCAAAAAATGACACCTCCATCCAGAAGGTGTCACTATGATTTTCTTCTACTTTTTTTCCTTTCGATAGGCACTTGGTCTGCAGCCTATCACCGCATGGAATGCCTCTGAAAATTTGCTTGGATTCTGATAACCCATTTCCAGCGCAATTTCGCTGATTTTTTTATCTGACTGGCGCAAAAGCTGTGTCGCCCGATGCATTTTGTAACTACGCAAATATGCATAAGGTGATTCGCCATAAATTTGCCTGAATCCATCTTTTAACTGTGTCAGACTTAAATTGTGCTCCAATGCCAGTTCCTTCAGATTGGTCCGGTGTTCCATATCCTGTACCAGATGCTCCCTGACATGCTTGATCCGCTCCACAGTCACTCCCGAAATATAATCCTGGTTCTCCTCAAAAAGAGTTTGTCTGAATTGGAAATGATAAAGGAGCTCCAAAATCTTCAGCCGCAAAAAGGGTAGAGACGGACGATCCAGATGTGTATACAGTTCCTGATATACATGCTCTATTTCCGCATTGCGGCGAAATACCGGGGATCTTGATTCAAGAGAATATTTCTCTGTGATTGCCTCCGCGCTGATTTGAAAGGCCTGAAGCTCCGGTACATCCTTCATGACTTCCGGAAACAAAATAATAGTGGACCCATAAAAGTAGTTCAAGGGGAAGGAAGACGCGATTGGCGGGTGCATCTGGCTGTTCAGGGTAATATCTCCTTCTCCTAAGTAAAGGTAATTCCTGCTGTCAAACGCACACTCAAACCGTCCTTTCCGGCAGTGGTTGATTCCGATCACGTTTTGCTTTTCGCCCGATCTGAAACAGCTTTCCGATGCAAAATCCACGACCATCAGCTGCACCCCTGGGAAGATGTCATACAGTCGCATATCGGCGGTGCCATCCTTTACCTGAAAATCCACATAGGTCACAAAGGATTCCTTCCCCGGTATTTTTTTGTCCTGTCTTAAATAATTCAATTTCTCCATGGCTGACGCATCTCCTATGACAAAGCTGAATGGCAGTTTATATCTATCCTATTTTCTCAGTATTACCAGCTTGTTAGAAAGGTTTTTAACAGGCTGTATCCATCCCAGCAACTTATAGACAGGATACAGTTCCTTCATCCCTTCGACCAAACTCACATCCTCGATCCATGTAAGCCCCGACACTATGCTCTCCAGTTCCTTACCGCTTTTCAGGCCCCAGGTAAAGCGAGCCTTACTGGCCTCAATCGATTTCTCCTTCATGTACCGCATAATAAAAGGATTCATAATCTCCATAATGATCTCCGCATGTTCGAACCGGCTACAGATAATGGATAGAATTTTCTTTACATCCGCCTCGGTTAAGTACATGACCAGCCCTTCGATCACAACAAGCACTTCGCCCGTCGGATCTTCGATTTTCGCTGCCCAGCTCTCATCCATAGCGGACTTGGCGATCATGGAGATACGCCCATGTTCGGTCAGAAAACGCCGCCGGATGTCGATCACCTCCGGCAGGTCCAGATTGTACCAGCGAACCTGTCCATTATCCAGCCGGTAGACCCGTGTATCCAGGCCACAGGCGATATTAACAACAGTTGCATCCGGATGTTCCTCTAAAAAGGCCCCCACCATCTGATCCAACAGAATGGTGCGGGCAATCACACCGCTGCTCATGGCAGCATCCTTCTCCGCCTTGGAAAAGTCATAGTCCAGCTGCTTCACGATTTCTATGGCCTTCGCATCATAAAATTTATGTTCTTTCTTCTGAGAATGGGCCGCCCGGGCAAACAGAGTCTGCAGCATAGTTTCCGGGACGCCATGAATCTTTACTTTTTCCATATCTGTCATGTATGAGCGCCCTCCTTATGATTAGTCAAAGCTAATCATAGTTTACAACACCAACCTGGAAAAGTCAATTTGTATTCCTTGTGTAGCCAGGGTCATAATGGATCACACCATGAATGGAGGTTCAGCCGTGGCCTTTTTCTGTTTTTCTTTGCGGATACAGCCATTTTTCCACCTTCTAATTGTAGTATTAGTAGAGGGAGAAATAGAAGGTAGGGTTTCGATAGCAAGCGAGTACCCGCTTGCGATTTTTCGGATTTTCAGGTCCATTGCCCGAAAATGAAAAATGCTTGTTGGTATAATCCCAAACCCTTATGAAGAACGGAAGCAGCGCATGGCGAATCGGAAACGGAATATCCAGATGAATTTTTATGTTACAGAGAATAAAAAACGGCTCATAGATGAGCGGATAAAACTGCTAACCTCCCTACCGCATTCTATATCATTTTCGTTTGGTAACGAACTAAAAGCTGAAATCTGCAATTCATCCTCATAGTTCAATTAGTAGCCGGAAACGCCATAATCATGGAGCAACCATGTTATCAAAAAGGAATCAGCATTCCTACCTTTCTTGCTCTTGAAAATATAAATGACGTATTTCTCCATAACGCAAAAAGAGGACATTAAAAACTGTTACATAGTTAAGCAGGCTATACCAAAGGTTCTCATCAAATTCCGTGACAATTCCATCCTGCCGTTCCAGTTCAGTTAGGAACATTTCAATCTTCTCCCGCTCCGCCTGTTTTTCAATGATATTACTGCTGACTTCATCCAGCCGTGCCTTTGTTTTTTCAAACCGTCCGACCAGTCCATCATAGCGCGCCTGATACTCTGTCTGGTCAAGGGCAACATGGGCATTCTCTTTCACGCACTGCTGTATCAGTTCTGCCACCACATTCAGTTCTCCTGAAGCTGTGACTGTTCGGTTCTCAGTTCCTCTGTATTAAAAAGCTGCTCTTTGGCGGCATGGAAGTTTGCAGCAATCTCATCCTTCTCCGTGGTCAGGATATTGACCGCTTTTACAAACAATTCTTTAATGGCTTCCTCGTCCAGATGGGACGTTGTGCATTTCTCACAGCCGTCAAATTTATGATTGCATTGCCATATGGTTTTCCGATACTTGCTCGTGGAATGCCATACTTTGGAACCGTACCAACTTGTGCAGTCTCCGCATTTTATTTTAGTAATTTAAAAACACTCCCAGCGAGTTCACTTGATTTGGGTTGACATCAATCTCGTGAAAAATCATAGAAACCACATTACTCAAGCGCTCAATCTTTCGAGAAACGGCTTTGTCTTTTACAAGCGTTTTGAAGTCATTAAGTTTCTTGATATATTGTTCCCCAGTTTCTATAATTTGATTGATATATTTTGTACGGGATTTCACACGGTGCCTTTCCTCAAGTTGCTTCTGGAAATAACGATCATAAACCGCAGGCTTCTCCATATATTTGTCATAGACCTTATCAGAGACCATAAACACAAGGTTATCACGACTGAAATGTCCCTGCGGTATCAGCTTATTCTTAACTGCTCGGTTCAAATCCTTAATAACCGTAGCCTCTTTTTGCTTTGAGTAAAGAGCAAGATCCTCAACAAATTCCAGACTCTTAAAACCCAAAAGCTCAATGTAAATATCAAATCTGATTTTGTGCTTGACATCAGCTACAAGTTTTACAATCAACCAAATATTAACAAACAAAATCACCAGCGAACCCACACTGATAATCGCACCAACAGAAAAAAACTCCGTTGAATAGAATGTGGTTGCTGAACCAATAAAAAGGAAGTAGAAATAAATCAATGTTGCCACAACGCACACTGTTATCGCAACAATAGAACCTATTATGCTAGGATGGTCGAATACATATTTAGCTCTCAATTGCTCAGAGGGTGCCATGCTTGCCAACTGTTGATTCATTCCAGAATAGTTTTCGCTTTCCAATCCGGTAGCAACAACATTAGCCAATTGTTCCGCATCTCCAAGATAATCGCTCTGTCTTGCTGATAACGCTTCTATTTCTTCGGATGAACTGTTAGATTTTTTTGAAAACAGATTATCAAATAAGCCCATATTATCACTCCTTATTTAATCTTTTCTGTTGCAGAAGGACTATGAATATCACCAGCATCAATCTTGGCACCAGCACTTGTTGCAGGTACACCAAAGGCAGGAATAATGCTCGAAGTAGAGGTCCCGTTTGGCATTTCAATGTTTTGATTTACTTCAGGCAAAACAAAGGTGTCCTCTGTAACTGCAACAGGAGGAGTTTGTATTCCAGGAACCCTTGATGTAGAAGGAGCAGAATAGGTAACATCTCCTTCTGCGCTATACAGCGAATTAGAATGGCTGATTGTATTAGAATGGGAAGTATGACTCTGATGGCTCACATGGCTCTCATGGCTCCCATGATTACTATGATTACCATGACTACCTGAACTGTGAGAGCTACCGCTATTTTACCATATTCCCTTTTCATTTTCCAGTGTAAACAGAAGCCGCCGTGCGCGCTCACATTTCCGAAACCTACGCCGCCATGATGCGGTTGATTTCGGAGTGGTCTTTCCCCACAAAAAAGCAGCTGCTCCTTGTTAAAAAGAGCAGCTGCTTTTCTATGGGATTTGAGTGAAAACTTGTAAACAAATTAAGAATCAAGAATATTATGGATACCCTGCTGAACAGTTTCATAGTCTTTTTTTAAAGACGCCAACCGTTCCCGCCCGGCGTTTTAAATATGATAGATCACACGCATGCGGGAACGCCCCGTGCTCATGCGCGTTACGACCTCCTTGCCGGTGATGTACCCGTCATCCGCCAAGCGGTACAGAAGCGGATAAAAAGACCCCTCCTGCACTGTAATGAAGTCTTTGCTTCGCTCCTTGATTTTCTGCACAAGCAGGTAGCCATATGCGTCTTCTTCACACAGCAAAAACAGCGTGAGCATTTCTATGGAGCCCTTTTTCATGGTATCGATAGCCATAGTGGAGATACCCCCTATCGAATAATAGTCTACAGCAAATTAAATTACAAGTAAATACCTATTTTTAATAAAGTGTATTAGCAAGCAAGCTTTCATGTGCTATGATGACAGCACGCAGAACACGCGCAATTCATACTGTTTTAAAGATTTATATATCGGCATTATTGTCTTAGTTGTCAAGAGGCGCGGCTTCTTCAGGCACGTCTTCCGCTTCGGCTTCAACGGGCAGTACCGCAAGCAAATCGAGCAGACCGGTACGGTTATATTAACCGAAATGTTCCTAAAGAAAAAACGCCCCGCAAAGCACTTAGCAAAATGAGCAAAGCGCAGATACGCCGTTTTCGCGCGCCTGCGCTCTTATTTTCGTATTTACTTTCTGAAAAGCTTATCCAGCGTCTTGCCATCCTTACTTTTCCATTCCGCCCAACCGTTCGCACTTGCACCGAGGACGAACATAGCGGCCGAGCTCGGCGACGAAAACGACATCGATTTGTTCAGCACATATTCGCTGTTTACATCGGTCACGTCTCCGTTTTTCAGAGCTGATCGTCTCTGGCGCGCAATGGCCGGTGAAAGGCTTTTATATTCCGTGCGCCCGATACGCGAGCCCTCCAGCACCTCGAACCGCTCGCCGTCATATACGCCAAACGCTTCTATGCCGTTGCGTGTTGTATGTAAAACCGTTTCTTCGCTCTGCATCGCTTTTGCATCGTTCATTTTATAGCCCAGCGTCGCCATGATGAACTGAATTTCATCGTAGACTTCCTCCACAGTGGCAAGGTCATATTCGTCGATCTCATATTTCGGCACAACACTGTTTTCCACCGTGTAGCGCTTGGATTCCTGCGCTTTGATGATCGCGTATTTTTCAAGCCCGCTGATCATATCCAGCGTAAAGGTCTTGCTCTCCGCCAAAAACATGATGGCTTTGTTCCAAAAATCTTTCGAGCGATTGTGGTCGTCCAGCCGCAAAATGCCGTTGCGCGTCTGACCGATGTAAATTTGCGCGATCCTATTGTCTTCGCTCTCGTTTATTAAATAATAAATGCCGTGCCGGTTGATGCCCGTAATGTTCTTCGCTTCGGAAAGCAGTGGGCGCGGTATCACATACGTCGTCATGGTAGATAAACTGCGGCGGATGGAGCGAATACCGTCCGGCTGTCCGTTGTGATAAATCGTTTCAAGCTTTTTGCTGATGCCCATAGTGTTTTCCTCTGCTCACCCATCAAATTCAGGTTTATATATGTATTATACCACATAACATACTTTCGCGCCAGTGCCAAACGCATATTATATGAAACTTCTGTAAATTTCGTCCCAAATAAATTGCCGCACGTTTTTAACGCCACGCCAGCCGCTGTCCGACGGGCGCGTATACATCGAGATTCCTGATGTCGGCATGAAATCTATGATGCCAAAACCATGACCGTCCTCGCCTCTGTGCCGGACGGCTTCATTGAGAACCTCAATGCGCAGCCCATCCAAAACAAAAAGTAACACAGAAAAATTAAAAGGCTCTGCCGCGCACCGATTTGATGCCGACAAAGCCTTTTTCTCGTTTTAGGGTGTTAAATGAATCTGAAATACATGCCTGCACTGCCATAATTGCAGTAGTGCTCGTCCGTCGACATGACATCAGCCTTGCTGATCTCTCCCGTGATCAGTTTTTCGCACAGCACTACCATATCCTGCACAATCTCGAGCCGCAGCGGGTTATAGTAAACCGACCTGCCCGCAAGGTAATCCTGCTGGTGCTGCTCGTCGCAGCCGTTTTCCTGAATGGAATGCCCGCCAAACCACGCATAATCGCGCAGCGCCTCCGCACGCGGCAGAAAGCACTCAAGGTTCTTTTTGTAGCTCTCCAAGACCTTATACATGTCTTTTTCCGGGCAGATCATCAAAACGATATACCCGGAGCCGATGGCGTCGCCGGTAAAAAGCGCCTTGTAGTGTGCGCACGCGAACACCACGGAGTTTTCCGTGTGCCCGCCGAGATTCAGCACATCCACCGTCACACCGCCGCCGAGGTCGATCACGCTGCCCTCGTCAACAGGTACAAGCTGCGGGTATTTGCCGCCGTCGGAAAGCGCCGCCGCAAAGCAGTTTTCGTCTTCGCGGATCTTCTCCACATCGTTTTTGTGCAGATATACTTTTTCAAATCGGTCGATGCGGAACATGTGGTCGCGGTGCGGGTGCGTAATCGCAACCTCGACCGGCAGCCGCGTCAGCTTCTTCACGGTGTCGAGCAGGTCGCCCTCGCCCATGCCCGTGTCGATCAAAAGCGCCTTGTCCCTGCCCTCAATGAGGTAGCACGTCGCTGTAAAGTAGTCATCTATCCGCCAAAAGCCGGGCTTTATCCACGTCACTTCAAGCTGCGTGCGTCTATCCTGCTTTAGCAGCCAACGAACAATTCCCCCGTCCGCAAAGACATTTTCCCATGCGTTTTCAGGGTTGATCTCCGTGCGCTCCACCGTTTCGGAGCCTGTTACGCGCAGGCTCATCACAAGCTTTTCCGCGTCTGCAAGCACCTTGCCGTCTGCGAGCACATTGCCCTCACCTGCGAATGTATACACCTTCAGCGGCATGAATTTTGCCGCGCGTACTTCATAGGGGTCTGCATGCCCGCCGAGAATCGCCGCCGCGCTGAAGAAATGCGAAAAATGCGAAATCAGCCGCCACGCCGCGTCCGCGCAGCTTTGCGATGCCGTGAGCGACAATTTACATTTGTCGATGATGCCCGTCGTCTGCCATTCAAAAACCAAGCTCTGCACCGCTGTTTCGGGCAATATGCCGCCCGGTAAAATCAACGCGGTTACCTGTGCTTCTCCGCAATGCAGCTCGAGTTTACTTAAACAGCTTTCCGCCTCCGTCTCATTTGAGACAAGACACAGCAGCGTCGGCTTCCCGCCGCCCAGCTCCGCGCCGTTCACGCACCACTTGAGCACCTGTCCATCAAACACTTTTTCAAAATAACGCATACCTTTTCCTCCCCGTTACAATGACCCGCTATTTTGTGAATAAAACAAAAAGACTCCACATTTCTGCAAAGTCTTTCATGGTCGAGGTGAGAGGATTTGAACCTCCGGCTTCTACGTCCCGAACGTAGCGCTCTACCAAGCTGAGCCACACCTCGATATAAGCCTTGGATACTCAAGGCCATTTTGGCAGCGGTACCAGGATTTGAACCCAGACAAACAGAGTCAGAGTCTGCTGTGCTACCATTACACAATACCGCTATCTGTTTCGCTGTCTTTCTTTCGTTTCGTTTGTTTCCGTCGGACAACGTAGTCTATTATAGCAGATATCTGGGAAAAGTCAACCCTTTTTTCAAAAAAACTTTAAAAATTTGAAATTTATTTTTCGAGTGAGAATTAAAACGCGCAAAAAAGCGCGGAATTATGCGGTTTTTTTGCCTTTTCAGCCGTTTACGGGCTCTGCCAAAAAACACGCGCCGAATGCCTTCGGCATACGCTTTGCGGCATTTTCCGCCAAGCTTTTTTCAGAAAAAATTCCAAAAACCGCGGAGCCGCTGCCGGTCATCAACGCATTTAACGCCCCGTTTTCGCACAGATATTTTTTTATTTCCTGTACAACGGAGATTTGCAGCGCGTCGTCAAACCGATTTCCGAGCGCGTTTGCAATTTCCTCAATCGAGCGATGCTCTACCGCGCGCACCATACCCGGCGTGTAGCGCATGCCGCCGTCCGGCACGTTATCGCACGCACGGTACGCTTCCGGCGTGCTCACGCCCACGTCCGGCTTCACAACGACAAGGTAACACTTCGGTATCTTTGCCAGCGGCAGCAACTGCTCACCAATGCCAAGGCAGCGATATGTGCCGTTTAAAATGCAGAACGGCACATCTGCACCGATGCGCAAACCGAGATACAAAAGCTCTGCCGTATTGAGCGGCTCCTCCCCCGCTTCTGCGCACAGATGATTCAATAATTTCAGCACGGCTGCTGCATCCGCACTGCCGCCGCCCATGCCCGCCTGATCCGGGATATGCTTTTCAATATAAATATCTGCGCCGAACGGCACACCGGTAGCGTCAAAATAATACTGCGCAGCCTTGTATGCCGTGTTGCGCCCGTCGCACGGGATGTGCGGCTTAGAGCACTTGAGTATAACCTCCCCCGTATCGTTCAGCGTCACGCGCACACGGTCGCAGAGAGACACGGACTGCATCACCATGTCGACCGTGTGGTAGCCGTCCTCGCGCCGCCCGGTAATATCGAGCGATAAGTTGATTTTTGCATACGCATTACATTCGGCTGTGTTCATATTCAATCCTCCCTCATAGGTCAAACAGTGAAAACCGCTTGATATTGATGACGTGCTTCGGGCACATTTCGTGGCAGCAGAAGCAATGGATGCACTTGCTGTACTCGATGTGCGCCTTGTGCTCCCGCACCGTTATGGTGTGCTGCGGGCAACTTTCCGCGCACTTGCCGCAGCCCACGCACTGTGCCGTGTTGATCTTCGGGTACGGCGTTAAAATTCTCTTTGCAAGCGGCTGCATGAACTTCGGAACGCGTGTCGTAAAATCGACGCTGCTGGAGCGTGCACGCTTAAAATCGTGCACGACAATATTCTCAAAATCGTCACCAAGCACTTCGATCTCCGAAAGCTTTCCCGCACAAAGTCCGCGCTCCTGTGCGTTTTTGAGCACCAAAATTTCTTCGGGCTTCATATCGATGAGCTTCGCGCCGACCATATCCGCTTCGTAGGGACTTTCAGACCCCACAAGTGCGCCGACAAAGCGTTTTTGGCCGCCAGTAGGTCCATCGCCCTCCATGGCGTCTATCGCATCTATAATCGAGAAATCCGGGTGCACATATTCGCACAAATCGACGAGCATTTCCGCAAACGGCTCTTTTTCCGGGTAACGACTGTGCAGCTCCGGCTTTAATAGCCCCGGCACCACACCGAAGAGATTCTTCACCGCGCCGGAATAACCCATCATGCCATGGGTCTTTAACTTCGCAATGTCGATGACGAGCGTCTCGCGCGGCCGCGCGAACAGCTCTGTGACGGTCAGCGTATTGCAGCGCTTTCCCTCCGGCAGCTGCACTGCCGTGCTCTTACACGCTGTATATAACGAAAAGCCGTATTTTTCCGCCGCTTCCGTATAGCTGCACGCGCGGAACGTGCCTTTCATGATAGATGTATTGTACGGCCCGCCGCCGCTTTCCGCCACCAGCACGTCCACGCCCTGCCGCAGCAGGCAAATCGCGACCGCAGCCGTCACATTCGGGTGCGTAATGATGGCCTCTTCCGGCGCAGAGCGCATGACGAGATTCGGCTTCAAAATAACGGTCACATGCGGTTTTATGCGGCCATAAAACGCCGAAGCGGTGAACATTGCATCCACCGCTTCGGTCAGCCGTTCTATGTCATAATCCGCAAGCCGCTTTACATACGCACTCACTTTAACTCCTTCAAAAATGCGCCGATGCGGTTCAGCGCCTCTGCAAGGTGCTTGATGGAATACGCATACGAAATGCGTACAAAGCCCTCGCCGCACGCACCGAATGCCGAGCCCGGCACCACCGCGACGTGTTTATCGTAAATGAGACGCTCACAAAATTCATCGGACGTCATGCCAGTGGACTGAATGGACGGGAACACATAAAACGCGCCCTCCGGCTCAAAGCAGGTAAGACCGAGGCGGTTGAGCCCATCCACAATCAAACGGCGGCGCATGTCGTACTGGTCGCGCATTTCGGCAATGTCGTCATCACCGTTTTTCAGCGCTTCGATCGCCGCGTACTGTGACATCGTCGGGGCACTCATAATGCCGTACTGGTGCAGCTTCGTCATCGGGGAAATAATCTCCTTCGGACCCGCCGCGTAGCCCATGCGCCAACCCGTCATCGCATATGTCTTCGAGAAGCCGTTGATGACGATGGTGCGCTCCTTCATGCCCGGCAGCGACGCAATGGAGACGTGCGGCTCGCCGCCGTAAGTCAGCTCACTGTAAATCTCATCGGAAAGCACGATGAGGTCGTGGCGAATGATCACTTCGCTCAGCGCTTTCAAATGCTCGCGGCGCATCACGGCACCCGTGGGGTTATTCGGATACGGGAAAATAAGCACCTTCGTCTTGTCCGTAATGGCGTTTTCAAGTTCTTCGGGCGTCAAGCGGAATTCGTTTTCCGCTTTCGTTGCGATGGAAACCGGCACGCCGCCCGCCATACGGGTCAGCGGGTCGTAGCACACAAAGCACGGCTCCGGAATGATGACCTCATCGCCCTCGCCCACAAGGCAGCGCAGCGCCATATCGATAGCCTCGCTGCCGCCAACGGTGACAAGAATATCGGTAGCTGCGGTGTATTCCAGGTCATATTTGCGCTTTAAAAAGCGGCAGATCTCCTCGCGCAGTGCCATCAGGCCGCGGTTCGGGGTGTAGCGCGTTCTGCCCTTTTCCAGCGTCGTGATACCCTCCTCGCGGATATGCCACGGGGTGAAAAAATCCGGCTCGCCGATGGAAAGGGAGATCACGTCCTCCATTTCGTTTGCAATGTCAAAAAAGCGGCGGATACCGGAGGGCTTAATCACGCGCGCACGGTCGTTCAGGTATTTGCTGTAATCAATCACAAAGGTTGCTTCCTCTCTCGTCAATCTCATCGTAGTCGGTGACAAAGTCCACGCCGCCGTCCTTATATTTCGTCAGAATAAAGTGCGTGGCAGTGGAGAGCACACCGTCGATCGGCGCGAGGCGCTTTGCAACGAACATCGCGATCTCAGACATGGTATTCGCCGTAACGGTTACGGCAAGGTCAAAGCCGCCGGACATCAGGCAGACGCTTTCCACCTCGGGGAAGGCCTTTACGCGTGCGGCAAGCTCATCAAAGCCGGAGTCCTTCTTCGGCGTAACGCGCAGTTCAATGAGTGCACTTGCGCGGTGCACATCCGTACGCTCCCAGTTGATGAGCGTGCGGTAGCCCTTGATGACGCCGTCTTTTTCAAACTTATGAATGGCGGCCGCCACTTCGGCTTCGGTCATATCCAGCATAACGGCAAGCTCCTGCACGGTCAGCTTGGCATCATCCTGCAAGAGCTTTAAAAGCTTTTCCATTTTTTTATCCATGGTGTTTTATCCCTTCTGTTTTTATTTTATAAGGCCTGCTGTACCTTTTGCAGCAGGCAGTGTAATTTGTTTTATTCGATCGGTACCTGCACCGGCTTGCGCTCTACAAACACGGTGTACTCCTTGTAGCCGATGTCGCTCAAAAGCTCCATGGCTTCCTCTACGCCGCTTGCAATGTTCTCCGTGCAGTGTGCATCCGCGCCGATGGTGACAAGCTTACCGCCAAGCTCCTTATAGCGCGAATAGACTTCGCGGTCGGGCAGCTTCGGCGCATCCGTGCGCAAAATACGGGAGGTGTTGAACTCCAGCGCGATATCCGACTTGATGAGCGCTTTTAAAACCGCGTCCAGCTCGTCCTGATACGGCTTGTAGCTGGGCGTTTCCCCCGCCTTACACATGTAGCGCAGCGGGTAGGTGATGTGCGCCAGTGTATCGAACTTGCCCCACTCCATCATTTCAAGGCTCTCCGCAAAGTAGGCGTGCAAAGCGTTGCTGATCTCCTGCTCGGTGGGATTATGCTCGCCGATGTGGTAAAAATCGTCGTGATCGCGAATGTTGTGCAGCGAACCGATTACCACGTCGTAGTCGCGCCCCGTAAGCGCATCGTGTGCTGCGTTTAGGTCCTGCAGGGGCTGGCCGAGCTCAATGCCGCGCAAAAGCTTCAAATTCGGGAAACGTTCCTGATTTTGCAACAGCTCCGCATAGGACTGACGTACGACATCGTAATACCGTCCGCCGGGAATATGCGGCACGTTCATGTACTGGTTGCACTCGCAGTGGTCGGTCACGGCGTAGTAAACCAGACCCATCTCGATGGCGTTCATGCACATATCGCGCATGTTGCGGGTGCCATCGAACGAGCAGTTGGAATGGCTGTGACAATCGGATATATTTTTGTAACGCAAAAGATCATCCCCTTAAAGCACTTCGACCTGTATGCTCAAAACAATATACAAATTAATTTTAACACAATAAAAATCATTTTGGAATACCCAAAGCACAAGTTTTGCAACTTTTCGCCTAAAACCGCATTGTAAAGCGATGTGAAAGTTTCTTCCGATTTCCCCGCACCGTACCTTTTTGATTTTTACACCGCTATTTCCCGCAAAACACCTTTTAAACCTTGACAGCGCCCCACATTTGATAGATAATAAAGAAATAGAAAACCACAGCAAAGCACCTTTATGTTTTGCAGGAAAGGGTAGGGTCATTTTATGAAAGCAGTCATCACCGTAATCGGAAAAGATATGGTCGGCATTCTCGCGAAAGTCTCCACCGTATGCGCAGAAAAAGGCATCAATGTCATTGAAGTCACACAGTCCATCTTGCAGGATATGTTCGCCATGATCATGATCGTAGACATCAGTGCTGCGACCGTGCCGATCAGCGAGCTCTCCGATGAATTCGATACGCTTGGCGAAAAGCTCGGTCTGAAGATCCATGTTATGCACGAGGACGTTTTCAACTCCATGCACAGAATCTAAATCTATTACCGAAAGGCCGGGAATGAAACTATGATCGATACACATGATATTCTGGAAACCATAAATATGATCGATAACGAGAACCTCGATGTGCGCACCATCACGATGGGCATTTCGCTTCTCGACTGCATCGATTCCGATATTGATAAGGCCTGCACGAAGGTCTACGACAAAATTTGCAGCTATGCCGAAAACCTCGTCAAGACCGGCGAGGACATCAGCCGCGAGTACGGCATTCCGATTGTGAATAAGCGCATCGCCGTCACGCCCATCGCCATGCTGGCGGGCGCAAACCCCGGTGCAAGTCCCGTTCGCTTTGCAAAGGCACTGGACCGCGCCGCAAAGACCGTCGGCGTCAACTTCATCGGCGGCTATTCTGCACTCGTGCATAAGGGCTTTGCCCCCGGCGATTACGCTTTGATTGAAAGCATCCCGGAAGCACTTGCGGAAACGGAATTCGTTTGCTCCTCCGTCAATATCGGCTCTACAAAGGCCGGCATCAACATGGATGCCGTAAAGAAAATGGGTCACATCGTCAAGGAGGCCGCCGTCCGCACTGCGGACCGCGACTGCATCGGTGCGGCAAAGCTCGTCGTGTTCTGCAATGCACCGGAGGACAACCCCTTCATGGCGGGCGCTTTCCACGGCGCCGGCGAGCCGGACTGCGTCATCAACGTGGGCGTTTCCGGCCCGGGCGTTGTGCGCGCAGCCATCAAGAAGGCAAAAGATACCGATAATATCACCGAGATCGCGGACATCATCAAGAAGACCGCGTTCAAAATCACGCGCATGGGTCAGCTCGTCGCGCAGGAGGCTTCCCGCCGTCTGTGCGTGCCGTTCGGTATTGTCGACCTCTCCCTCGCCCCCACACCGGCCATCGGTGACAGCGTAGCGGATATCCTTGAGGGCATGGGCCTTGCGCAGTGCGGCGCACACGGTACCACAGCTGCACTGGCTCTGCTCAACGACGCTGTGAAAAAAGGCGGCGTCATGGCGTCCTCACACGTTGGCGGCCTTTCCGGCGCGTTCATCCCGGTCAGTGAAGACGCCGGCATGATCGCCGCAGCAAAGAGCGGCGCGCTTTCCATCACAAAGCTTGAAGCCATGACGGCGGTCTGCTCCGTCGGCCTCGATATGATCTGCGTTCCGGGCGACATCACCCCGGAGATTATTTCCGGCATCATCGCGGACGAAGCTGCCATCGGCATGGTCAACTCCAAGACGACCGCCGTGCGCCTCATTCCGGCCATCGGCAAGAAGGTCGGCGAAGAGCTGAACTTCGGCGGCCTGCTCGGCTGCGGCCCTGTTATGGAAGTCAATACGAATTCCCCGGCCGTGTTCGTCAACCGCGGCGGCCGTATCCCTGCCCCGCTGCAAAGCCTTAAAAACTAAAAAACATAAAATTCAGTTTTTCGTTCATACTATCCTCGGTGAGCAAAGCGTTTTGTCTTTGTTCTCCGAGGATTTTTTATCGCCTGCGTTCGATTTTCGCCATCGGTCGGGTGCAGGTGAATGCAAAAAGGAGCAGAGTATATGCTGGACGTCATTGCTTTGATTTTGACGGTGATCGGCGGCATCAACTGGGGCCTCATCGGCATTTTCCAGTTTGATCTCGTCGCATGGCTTTTCGGCGGACAGGGCGCCGTTTTGAGCCGCATCATCTACACACTCGTCGGCATCGCCGCCGTATGGTGCATTTCCCTCCTGTTCAGGGACAATGACCTCATTGAAAAGTAAATGCACCGCAAAAAGCCGAGACACTTCGTTTTGAAGCGCCTCGGCTTTTATTGTTATATACGTCGGTTAAAAGTTCTGTCTGAAATACGCACATGCGCCGAGCAGGCCGGCGTTATTGCCAAGTGCGGCGGCCTCTACCTCAAGATCTTTCGCGAACTGCTCCATCGCGCCGTTCAAGATCTTCTCGCGAAGCGGGCGGATAAAATGTTCGTCTTCTCTTGAAATACCGCCGCCGATGAGCACCATTTCCGGGTTGAAAATGTGCACAAGACCGATGATTCCAAATGCGATGCTGTCGATCCAGCTGTTCACCGTCGCGCTGACGTCTGCGTCATCGAGGTGGTCAAAAATCACCTTGCCGTTGACGTCTTCTGCCGGTATGCCCAGCTTTTCGAGCAATACAACATTCTCCGTAAAACGGCGCACAAGCGCGCCCGTAGAACCGTAGCGCTCAAAGCAGCCGCGGTTGCCGCACGGGCACTCCACACCGTCAAAATTGATGATATAATGCCCGATTTCGCCACCGATGCCGCGTCTGCCCTGAATGAGGCGACCGTTTTCGATGATGCCACCGCCAATGCCGGTGCCGACCGTAACGACAAGCACGTTCTCCTTGCCCTTTGCGCGACCAAACGTCTGCTCGCCGAGCGCCGCTGCGTTCGCGTCGTTGATGACGGTTACAGGCAGATGAAATCGGTCTTCCAGAATTTTCTTTACCGGGCTGCCGAGCCAGTCACCGAGCTGTGCACCCACGCCAATAACCGTGCCGGAGTTCACATCAATCTGCCCCGTTGCCGAAACACCGATGCCCTCGATTTTCACGGGGCTCTTTTCGAGAACTTCTCCCGCAAGGTTCGCAACCGTCGTCATGATCGACGTTTTGTAGCCGTCAAAGCTGACGCTGCGCGTTTCGGAAAGCAGAACTTTGCCGTTTTCGTCCACAACGCCGATCTTCACAGCCGTGCCGCCGATATCAATGCCTAAAAGCGTACTCATGAAATGGCCTCAACAAATCTGCGGGTGATGTCACGCGGGCGTGTGATGGCCGTGCCGATAACCGCTGCGTGCACCGGGTAAGAGAACACCTTCTGCAGCTGGCCGCGCTCCCAAACACCGCCCTCCGCGATGACCGGCACGTTCAGCTCCGTCGTGATGCGGGAAAGCAGGTCATAGTTCGGGATAGCCGTGCCCTTCGTCTTTGCCGTGTAGCCGCACAGCGTCGTGCCGACAAGGTCAAAGCCGATCTCCGCCGCGTGCTTGCAGTCTTCATAGCAAGAGCAGTCTGCCATAAAGAGCTGATTCGGGTACTTTGCGCGCGCTTCCTTGAACAGCGTGTCAAGATCAAGGCCGTTCGGACGCGGACGGTCTGTTGCGTCCAGCGCGATAATCTCCACGCCGGTCGCCGCCAGTGCATCAATCTCCTTCATCGTCGGCGTGATATATACATCACTGTCGTCATATACGCTCTTGATGATGCCGATGACCGGCAGGTCAACTTCCTTTTTGATGTCCACAATATCCTCGCAGGTATTGGCGCGGATACCCACAGCACCGCCCTCTTTTGCGGCAAATGCAAGGTGGCCCATAAAGTGGTAGCCGTAAAGCGGCTCATCCGGCAGCGCTTGGCAAGAGACAATTACGCCACGGTGAATCTGGTTTAAAATTTCCTGATTTGTCATAAAAACGCGTCCTTTCGTTTTTGAAAACATCCTGTATCTCTATCTTAGTCCGCTTTGTACGTTGCCTTGAGCCCAATTTCAAACATACGGCTCCACGGCAGAAAAATATCTTCCACGGTTGCTTTGTCCGCAACGGACGTCATTTCCGTCTTTACAAACTTGCGCAGCTCCTCCAAAACGGCGTTGGCCGCCTTGCCGCGCTGCTCTTCGCACCAGAAGTACGTCATGCCCCACTGCGGCAGAATGTGCTCCGTCACGTAGCTGCGCACGACCGCACCGTAGCCGGAGTCCTCGATAAAGCGCTCCACAAGGAAGTTCTGCTTCGCTTCGGTATTATTCTGGTACATATTGTTCACAATCATCGCGAGCACCGTGCCCATGGAGTTTGCAGAGGTGTTCCAGCCTGCATAACCTGCAAGCTTCATCAAAATACCTTGCTTATTGAGCACGCGCAGAAGCTGCAATTCGCCGCCGTTCGTGTAGGCATTGTCGAGGATCGCCGTCGGAATGCCGCGCTTCAAGCAATCGTTCACAAAGTACAGAAACTCTGCCATATTGCGCTCCACATCATAGTTGATGTTGTTCGCCGGCTGATTTGCGGCTTCTTCCATCTCGTTTGCCGGAGCGGTGATGCCCATCACAACGTCGGCGTCGGCGAGCGACGGCACGGCGATGCAGCCCGCCGCCATGACGTGGTACTTTACGGTCTCATTGAGACTTCTGTCCTCGTAGTTCGGGATCAGCTGCGGCGCCAGCGTGGACGCATACTTGAGGTATACGCGTGGGGTGTTATTCTCGAGCGCGTTGATGGCGCGGGAAACGAGCACCATGCCGAGCTCATCGGCGCCCGGGTACAAAATCACGCGGTCATTGAGCACCTTCTCGTCGATCTTCGCGCGCACGGTCTTCTGGTCCATTGCGGTGTAGCCGTACTTTGCGGAATCGTCCTGCGGAATGATAAGAAAATCAATCGTGCCGTCCTCCACAAGGTCGAGCGTGCGGATATTGAAGCTGCCGTTAAACGCGCGGCGGTCAAGATAGTCTTTAAGCGCCGCGGGGTCTACCTTGGCTTTCAACTCAGAAAGCTCGTCCGCGTCACCCATGCCGAGCTTTTCAAGGTGCGTCAGACGGCCGATATGGTGAATCTCTTTGCCGTAAAGCTCATAGTAATCCGGCTCCTCATCGTCGGAGGAATATTTCGGGCAGCGCATGATGCACTGGAACGCGTACAGCTTTACCTGCGGGTTCTTTTCGCGCAGTTCTTTTAAAAGCATCAGACGCTCCAAAACCGTCTCCTCGGAAAGATGGTGCAAGCGCGAGGGAATCAAGCCTCCGTACAGCAGCGTATCGATGGAAATAACCGCCGCGTCTGCCTTTTCGATATTTGCGAGCAGGAAATCGCGGATGAATTCATAAGACGCCGGGGTCTTCTTCTGACCGAGATGCTCCGGGCGAATGATCGTATACTTTTCGCCGTTGAAAATTTTGGACGGGAAATCAAAGTTGCAGGGGCGCTCGTCGAGCGGCAGCAAAATAATATTTTTCATGGTAGTCTCCTTTTATGCGCGGATGATCTTCCACACATGTGTACTAATGTTCTCCAGCTTCACGTCCGCACCGTCGCCGATGTACAGGCCGCAGTCCTCCGGCACTTCAAAATCGACCCTGCCGGGTGCGAAGTCAAACACATTGCCCTTGAGCGGCAGGTTCTTAGACGGCTTACGGGTGAAGTCAATGTTTCTGAGTTCATATTTTCTGCACCGATACATTCGGTGTAACAGACATCTTAAATCAATTTCAAGTTTAAAAGTAAGAATAATGAAGCAAGGGCGCAGGACCTTTTGCGTCCTGCGCCCTGCATTCAGATCATTATTCAGGTTTCAGAAGAGCAATTAGCCTTCCGTGGTACCCTTTGCGATCTCGAGTACGTCCGGGTTAGCATCCAGATAAGCCTTGAACTGGGTTCTGTACTCTTCCATGTACTTGTCGAGGCCAGCAGCCTTCAGCTTCTCGATAGCAGCATCGATGTTGTCCTCATAGGAAACCATACCGACCTTAATCGGGTAGATGGAGGAGATGATCTCGGTCTGGAGGTTTGTCAGCTCGCTCTGTACGTTGGAGCTATCAAAGATAAAGCCTGCTGCCGGGGAAATGACGTAGTTCTCAGACTTATAGGTCATGTAATCGATCTGGTCGTCCGGAACGTTGGAAGCATAAGCCATGTACGGCAGGTAGCCGGTCATCCAGGTATCCATGTTGTACAGAGGGTTGCCGTCGTCGCCCTTGACCTGCTCAATTCTGTGATCGCCGGTCTTGGTGTAGTGCGTGCCCTCAATGCCATAGTGGAAGAGGTCATGGTTCTCTTCGGAAGCATACAGCCAGTTGAGGAACTTGAGGCCGGATTCCGGATCCTCAGAGGTGGCGGAAATCGCATTCAGGTTCTGCACATAGGTGTAGATCATGTCCGGAATGTCATCGCCAAAAGCTTCAACCCACTTGACCTCTGCGCCTTCAACGCCGTTCTCCTGCATCGTAACGCCGGTTGCAGGGTCGAACGTCTGAGACGGGAGCATTGCGCCGAACTTAGCGTCATCGTACTTCTTCTGGGAGTCACGGTTCAGGATATCCGGGTCGATGAGACCGGCCTGATACATCTCATAGTAGGTGTTTGCGTCCTTCTTGAATTCTTCAGACTCATAGAAGGAATCAACCGTGCCGTCCTGACGGATGAGGCAGAGGCCGAGGGAGTTCTCAACATAGAACGGATAGGTATCATAGCTTCTGTGGAGCCAGTGTGCCGTATCCTGATTCTGGTGGAACCAAGTGTAAGCCTTCATACCGGTCTCATTGAGAATCTCGTCCTGAGACTTCTTCATGAGGTCGATGATGTCTTCCGTCGTATCCGGGAACTCGTCGTAGCCGACCTTCTCAGCGATGTCGGTACGGTAGTCAATGTAGGACATCGTGTTGTCGAAAGATCTCCAGTAGCACGGTACTGCGTACTCTTCGCCCTTGTAGAGGGTGCCCAGCCACTCGGTCTCAGAGAACTTATTGTAGAGGTCCGGGTAGTTCTGGATGGAATCGTGGATGGAGGAGATAGCGCCCATGCCTGCGATAGCGGAAAGGTTCTTAACGTCCTGCATAACATGCAGCAGCTCGAACTCTTCACCGGTCGTCAGCATGAGGTTCAGTTTCTCAGCATAAGCATCCCACGGGATTCTTGTGACGGAAACCTCAATGTTTACGCCGTCTTCCTTCAGTTTCTCGTTGACAGCAGCCATACCGGTCTCATAGTCCGCGCAAAGTGTGCCCGGCTGTACGATACGCATCGGGTGAATGGTGCCGTCGTCCTCTGTTGCCGAAGATTCGTCAGATGTAGAAGCATCGGACGAAGTAGAAGCCTCAGAGGAAGCAGAAGATGTGCTGCTGTCAGCACTGGAAGTGTCGTTGTTGCCGGAGCAACCTGCAAAAGCCGTAACGACCATTGCAGCTGCCAGAGCCATAGCCAGCAGTTTCTTCGTTGTCTTCATTTCTTACTTCAACTCCTTGAAAATTGATATATGTGTAACCGCCTTCCACGGTAAACACCGAATTAAAATGTGTGCGGGCAATTAACCCTTAACAGCGCCGACGACCATGCCCTTAACAAAGTACTTCTGCAAGAACGGATACAGAATGATGATCGGGCCCATGGTGATAACGGAGGTCGCCATCTTAAAGCTTTCCTTCGGCGGGTTTACGTTGACCGTAGCGCCGGCAGTAAGCTTGCTCAGTGCAGTGATCTGAGACTGAATCTTGAAGAGGAGCATCTGCAAAGAGTAGTACTTCTCATCATTCACGAGCATAACTGCGTTAAAGTAGTTGTTCCAGTAGCCAATAGCATAGAACAGAGCAATCGTAGCCAGAACCGGCATGCAAAGCGGGAAGTAAATGCCGAATGCAATCTTCACTTCACCTGCGCCGTCGATCTTTGCGGATTCGTTCAGTTCAGCCGGGATACCGCGCACAAAGTTGCGCACAAGGAACATGTTAAAGGGATTGAACAACAGGCTCGGTACGATGAGTGCCCAGATGTTATCGTAGCAGTTCAATGTTTTACACATCATGTACCACGGAACAAGGCCCGCAGAGAAAACCATGGTGATGTAGAAGTAAAGGGACAGACCGTCTCTGTAACGGCAGGAACGGTTTGCAAGGGTGTAGCCTGCGCCGAATGTGACGAACGATGCAACAACGGTACCGACAACCGTTGAAATTGTCGTTACAAGATAGGACTGCGGAACGGATGAGGACGGCAGGAAGAGCATTTTATATGCCGCAATCGACCATTCGCTCGGCCAGAAAGAGTAACCGTTGATCGTAACCGATTTCTCACTGCTGAAAGAAACAATGATAACGAGAACAAACGGCAGGACGCATATCAGTGCGAACAGAGCAACGACGAGATAAATGACGAATGTACCGACGTTCTCCCCCGTGCTGTGCTTGATTTTGTTGTTGGTGTTAGACGGCTTTGTAGCCGCCGCAACCGTGCTGTTCATGAGCTTGTCTCCTTTCCCTGTATCAGAACAGTGCGCCATCCGGGAACTTTCTTCTGACGATCCAGTTTGCTGTGAAGACCAGAATGAAGCCGACGATGGACTGATAGAGACCGATAGCCATGGAAAGGCTCGGATCACCTGTGTTCTTAAATGTACGGTAAACGTATGTATCAATAACTTCTGCAATCGGCATCAGCGAGCTGTTGTCGCGGATGATCGCATACAGCATACCGAAGTCGCCGTAGAAGATGCGGCCGACAGACATCAGGGTCATGATGCAGATGGTCGGCGCAAGCAGCGGGATCGTGATGTAAATGATACGCTTAAAGCGCGTAGCGCCGTCGATATAAGCTGCTTCGTAAAGGCCTTCGTCAATGCCGGTGATCGCTGCGAGGTAAACGATCGTGTTGTAGCCCGTGTTCTTCCAAATGTTGAGGATCAGAAGAATCGGGTACCAGTAGCCGGGGGTAGAATAATAATTGATGCGCGTACCCATCAGATTGTTGAGCAGGCCCGTCTCTGTACCAAGGATACCCTGCAGCATGTAGCTGACGATAACCCAGGAAATAAAGTACGGGAAAAGCATCATGGACTGAGAAACCTTAAGGAACTTCTTCGCCTTGACCTCATTGAGGACGATTGCCAAAACAACGGAGCAAACCGTACCGACGATGAGGAACAGGATGTTGATGACGAGCGTGTTGCGCGTAACAGTCCACGCCCAACTGGACTTGAAGAAGTATTCGAAGTTTTTCAGACCGACAAACGGGCTAAAAACACCCGTTTTGTAGTTGAACTTTTCAAATGCAATTACGATGTACGGCAGTGTCAAATAAGAAAAGATGAAAGTGTAAACGACCGCGGGCAGCGCAAGCAGGTACAAAAACTTGTTTGTCCACAGCTCTTTAAAAGGATTCACTCTCTTCTTGCTGACATCAACCAAAGCTGACGCCTTACTCATGTTTGCGATCATCCTCTCCGAATAATGTGTCTCTTCATAATATAAGGAAGAGTTTTGTTCACCTCTGCACAGCCGCACATATAAAGTAAAGCTTATTTGCTTTATATATTGACTCTGCAAATGCGAACCCGGAATATCGCTATTCCTGCTGAAAACAAAGTGCCGACAAAACTTGGTGCTTGCCAAAGCGTGTCGTTTTGCAATCACAGCGCACCGGGCGCCCTCCCTCATGGGTCTTCCCGGAACCTCTGCCCCGTGCAGAGATACCGTTTCTGCAAACCGCTTGTTTGTTTTCGATGAATAAACTTTAACACGTTGTGAACGATTTGTAAAGTATTCTTTTTGCGATAAACTCCAAAATTTCAAAACAACTTTGCATTTTGGCAGTTTTAAAGCACTTCACAAATTTCGCTTTTCTCCATTTTTTGAGAATCGAATCACTTTTTTCGGCTTTTCGCGATATGAAACTACGGTTTTTTACGATTTGAATCAATAATCTGATTTTTCGCTTGCGTTTAGTGCCAAAATCCGTTATCATAGAGTTATACGAAACCTAAATCGTGTTTTTCGTTCTCTTTCTGTATTTGGAGTGTTGTATTTTGTTTAAAAAAGTAAAAACCCGGCTGTTCAGCCGCTACCTTTTCAGTATTTTCTGCGTGGTGGCCATAGCCGTTATACTCGTCACGCTTTTAATTTTCACCATCTACGCAAATTTGCAGGTCAGTTCTGCGCGCACCTATTCTGTGCATCAGTTGGAGCAGGTCTGTCAGATGACGGACATGCTCTACAGCCAAATGCGCTCCGTTAATAATCAAATTTTGCAGAACAGCAATACGAACCGTTGCCTCTCCTCCAATACCTTCAACCGACTCATCGAAGCCGATGCAGGCATCAAGTTACGCGAGATCCAAACGGCGCAGAGCTATACGCGCTATGTTAGCCTTTATAACTCTGCCTCCAACCGTTTCGTCTCCAGCTCTACGGCAGATTTTCTCACGGATGACGATATTGCATACTATTATAGTAGATTGCCCGATAATCCCGGCGCCGACACCTGCCTTCTGCGCATGATCGGTGCAAACTACGCCACACAGCAGCTCAAGACCCGTTATGTCTATTCCTTCGTCTTCCGTGCACAGCTACGCAAAGGCGGCTCGCCCGACCTCATCATCGTAGACGTGGACGAAGATTATTTCAACGATTCCATATCGAACCTGCGCACCTCGAACGGCTTTCAACAGGTTCTGCTTTTGAACCGTTACGGCGAGGTTTTCTCCACCAATATCGCTGAAGGTGATTCACAAACCTTCACGCATGCAAAATCCGACAACGCCGTTGTCTCCGTGGAGGATTTCCCGGAGCTGACCGACAATTCCGGCTCCTTCTCCTACACCTGCGCTGACCATACCGAAGCGCTCGTCACCTACGCCAAGGCGTCTTCCTCTGGCTTTACGATCTTTAATATTGTGCCGTACTCGAATATTTTCAGCGGTCTCCCCCAGCTCGCCATCATCACGTTACTCACCGGCATTCTTGTGCTCTGCGTCGGCATGTTCATCTCGTTCCGCACCAGTGCAAAGCTCTCTGCGCCAATCGAATTGCTCTACAGCAACTACGTCAAAAAGCCGTCGAACGACCATGCCGGCGATGAGCTTGACCAGCTCAGCAAGGCCTTTTCCGATATGTACATGAAAGCCGATAAGCTGGAGCAAGGCCTCATCTCCTCCTATTCCGATTCCAAAAAGCGCAACGTTCAGCGACTTATGCACGGCGAGTATGGGCAGATTCCGAATTACATCGAAGTATACCAAAGCTATGGCATCGACCTCACCGCGCCGTATTACACCATCGTCATTATCAGTGCAGCCTCCAAAGAATTGCGCTTCGGCCCGGATGACCCAAACTATTTCATTTACAGCTACGCTCTCGAGAACCTCGCCACCGAAGTTTTGGGACAGTTCGGCAGTGTCGTACCGTACCGCAATTCGCACAACTTTCTCGTGATGTTGCTCCCCCTGCAAAAGAACGCCTATCCGGAAAAGCTTGTGCCGGAGCTTGAGCGCGTGTGCGAGGTCATGCAGCGCGAGTTTGCCATGAACACCACCATCTGCATCGGCACCATCGTGGAGACAGCCGTCAATATCAACCTCTGCTATGAGGCGACTAACATCGCACTGGAATATTCCGCCATCCGTAATCAGGGCAAAATTTTCTTCGCCTATGAGACCGGCCAGAATATCAATCTCAACTCATACCACAACAAGCTCCACATGAAGCTTGCCGAGCACATCCGCGCAAATGACCTCGATGCCTGCTCGCACGAGTTCGATCTCGCGCTTTCCTACATGTCAAACGTCAGCTTCAATACAGCCGTTACGTATTTCAACCACGTCATGATGTCGCTGCTCGACGATTTCTCCACCACTTTCACGGATGACGACACCGCTTATCCCATCTTGATGGATAAACTGAATGAAATTGACCGTCAGCTACCGAATGTCTATATGCTGCGCAAGCGCTGCATGGAGTTCATCACCATTTTGGCGCATCATCAAAGCATCAACCGCAAATACGGCAACGAGCTTGCCGCCGATGCCGCAAAGGAATACATCGACAAAAACTACGCAAATCCTGATCTTTCCCTGAAAATGCTCGCCGGCATGGCAGGCCTTTCCTCCGCCTACTTCGGCAAAATTTTCGCCACGCAGATCGGCTATTCGTTCAGTGATTACCTCAGCAACACCCGCATGAAAAAGGCCGAGCAGCTTCTGCGTGAGACTAAGCTGCCCATCAACCAAATCAGCGAAGCCATCGGCATTGTGAACACGAACTACTTCTATTCTATCTTCAAGAAAAAGTATGGCATGACACCGCTCGCCTACCGCCGCACGCGTTCCGGCGAAGCGGAAGATACAAAATCCGAGGAACAGGACGAAACCACAGAGTAATTCACCCGGTTTTACGGACCGTTCACGAATTGTTAGCAGTTGATTTTCATAATTTTTCGGAAAATGAATTGATTTTTTGTGCATTTACGCTTATAATGTGTATAGAACATTGAAAGGCGGCGAGCAAATGCGCATCCGCAAAAAACCACTTGGAGACAAAAACTTAGTCGGCGCACGTATTGAGAGCATTCGCCGCAATCGTGGCATGAAACAGAAAGAGCTGCTCGCGCAGCTGCAGGTGCGCGGTGTTGACATCAACGCCTCTGCCCTCTCTAAGTTAGAGGGTCAGCTTCGCACCGTCACGGATATCGAGCTTTTAGCCTTTGCCGAAATTTTAGACGTCGATGTCTTCTGGCTCCTCACCGGCAAATCCCAACAGATCTAAAACCAAAACCGGGTAGCACACCGCACGGCAGCTTACCCGGTTTTCTTTTAGCTTTTTATCGTTTATTTCTATCCCCTGTACTGCAAAATGCGTCCTATACAAAAATTCCCGGAGAGCACACAGCTTTCCGGGAATTTCATTCATTAATAGAAACGCTTGCTTAAAAGCAGCTCGGGTCAGATTACTTCTTGCTCTTCTCGCCCTTATGCACAGCCCACATGGTGTACAGCGGAGCCGCAATGCACAGCGAGGAATAGCAACCGACAATCGTGCCGACCATCATCGGCAGTGCAAAGCTCTGTACAGAGCTGATGCCGTAAACCGCCGCAACAATGTAGATGACAAGCAGCGCCATAAAAGTGGTCAGAGATGTCAGAATAGAACGCGTCATTGTCTGATTGAGGCTCTTGTTGACGATAGCCGGCAGTGCATCCGGGCTCTTTGTCGGGGAGAGCTTGCGGTTCTCACGAATACGGTCGTAAATGACGATGGTATCGTTCAGCGAGTAGCCGAGGATTGTCAGGATAACAGCGATGAAAATATCGTTGATCGAGAAACCGAAAATCACAAACGCGAAATACACAAGCAGCACGTCATGCACAAGTGCGATGAGCGCCGTAACGCCGGCGGAAAGACCGCCGATTTTCTTAAAGCGCAGCGCAATGTAAACGAGCAGGATCACGAACGTGATGAGCAAGCAAACAAGGCATTTCTGGAAGAACTTCACGCCCATGGTCGGGTCAACGGAGCTCGATTCCACCACGTTGAACGTGCGGTCGGCATACGCGTCGGATAGGGACTGCGCGATTGCCTGCTGTTCATCGAGCGTCACAGCTTCGTTGCCCGCAAAGGACAGCGTCACTTGGTTCGCGTCCGTGCCGAACGTCTTGCTCAATGCAACGGAAACGTCGCGGCCGGTCTCTTCTTTTACGAGGGACGCGATTTCATCCGTATCGACTTCGCCGTCTACGGAATACTTAATCATCGCACCGCCGACGAACTGAATGTCCATCTTCGTGCCACGAATGAAATTGAAAATCAAGCCGATGACCATCAGGCCGATCGAGATGCCGAACAGAATTTTTCTGTTCTTATAGAAATCAAAATCAAACTTTTTCATTACTTATCCGCACCTCCAAACAGCCATTTCTTACGGAGCGGCTTGAAGCCGGAAAGCGATTTGATCATCAGGCGAGAGCAGAACACGCCCATGATGAAGTTGCCGATTACGCCGACGAGCAAAGTGTAGCCGAAGGAGTAGATAGCACCGGTCGTGGATTCGCCGAAAATCTTAGAGAGAATGTTAGACGGACCGAACACGCCGATGAGCATGATGGCAACGATCAAAATCGTGATGTTGCCGTCGATGATCGACCAAAGGCTGTTGGAGCAGCCCTTCTGAATGGCGCCGTCCAGCGTTTTGCCGGTGCCGAGTTCTTCCTTAATACGGCTCGCGGTGATAATGTTCGCATCCACGCCCACGCCGATGGAAAGGATAATACCCGCAAGACCCGGCAGAGTCATTGTAAAGCTGTTCACAAACGGGAAGTAGCCGGAAATCGCCGCAAAGGTGATTGCAAGCTGACCCACAAGCGTCAGCACAGCCACAAAGCCCGGAACCTTAAAGATGATGATCATAAAGACCGCGATGAGCGCAAAAGCGATTACGCCGGCCATGACCATGGCATCCAGAGACTTCAAGCCGAGCGTCGGGTTCACGGTGCTGAAGTTCGAGGTCTGCAAAGCAAACGGCAGTGCGCCGCCCTGAATCTTCGCGGCAAGCTCGGAAGCCGTAGCTGCCGTAAAGTTGCCGGTAATAGAAGCCTTGCCGTCTGTGATGACCGCGTTAACGGTCGGTGCGGAAATCATGATGTCATCCATCCAGATGGAGATTGTCTTGCCCTTCAGGCGTTCGGTCGCTTCCGCAAACTTCTGTGCACCTTCATCGGAAAGCGTCAGGGAAATCGCATAATCGTAGCTGCCGGAAGTGGAATTCTCCTGCATGACCGGCTTTGCCTCCGTTACATCGCTGCCTTCCAGAATAATGTTTTCCGCCGTTGTACCCGTCGGTGTCTGGTAAACCGGGTTGCCCTCGCCGTCCACCGTCTGAGTCTCGTAGGACTTACCTTCGCGGAATGTCAGCAGCGCCGTTGCGGAAATTTCTTCAATCGCCTTCTCCGGGTCAAAGTCCGATTCGCCGCTCTTCCACGGGAAACGAACAATGATCTTGTCGTTGGCTTCGTCGGTGTAAATCTCGTAGTCCGTAATGCTCTTCGAGACCATACGCAGCTCAATGATTGCCTTTGCGGCTTCAAGCTGCTCTGCGGTCGCCTCCACGCCTTCAGCCGGGCTGAAGGTCGCTTCCACGCCGCCGCGGATATCAATACCCCATCTTATATCGCCGGCGCCCTTGATCCATGTGTTCTTCGTGTCACCGTTCTGCGTGTAAACGCCGAAGACCGATGTGTATGTAAGCGCAAGGATCAGAGCCGCGATGATAAAAAACACAGGTTTTTTCACGCGCTTCATCTAATTGTTTCCTCCAATGGATAAAACCGCCGTTTTATCCGTTTACTTTTAAAATGTCCGTCATGTAAAGCAGGGTGGAAAGAACCACCCTGCAAATTTACACCTGACGATTTAAATTATTCCTCAGAAGCGTCCTCGCCCTGGTCTTCGAGCAGAGCACGGATGGAGAGGGAAACTCTCTTCTTGTCGAAATCGATGTCGGTAATCTTCACCTTAACAACGTCGCCAACCTTCAGAACGTCCTGCGGCTTCTCGATTCTTCTGTCCGCGATCTGAGAGATGTGGATAAGACCGTCGATGCCCGGGAGAATCTTAGCAAATGCGCCGAACGTGGTCATGCCAACAACGGTAGCGTCGCAAACCGTGCCGACCGGATACTCGTTCTTGAGGATCTCCCACGGATTGTCTTCCTTCTTCTTGTAGCCAAGGGAGATCTTGCCGTTCTCACGGTCAAGGCTCTTGACATAAACCTGAACGGTGTCGCCGACGGAGACAACTTCGCTCGGGTGCTTGATGCGGTTCCAGGAGAGCTCGGAAATGTGGATCATGCCGTCCACGCCGCCAAGGTCAACAAATGCACCGAAGTTCGTGAGGGACTTAACGGTACCCGTAAACTCCTGACCTTCTTCAACAGACTCCCAGAACTTAGCCTGTGCTGCCTTTCTCTGCTCGCGGAGCACGGAACGGATGGAACCGACCGCACGGCGGCGCTGGCGGTTGACTTCGATGATGCGGAACTGAACGTCCTGACCCTTCAGAGCCTCAAGATCGTCACCGCGGTTTGCTACAGCCTGAGAAGCCGGGATGAAGACGCGGATGCCGTTATACAGAACGATCACGCCGCCCTTAACAACTTCTGTGACCTTGCCGGTGAGGATTTCTTCAGCGTCCATAGCCGCTGCAATGTCTTCCCAGCCCTTGATGGCATCGATGCGCTTCTTGGAGAGCATGATGGTGCCTTCCTGATCGTTCGTCTTCATGATGAGCAGATCCATCTCGTCGCCGATCTTTACAAGATCTTCCGGCTTCGCGTTCGGATCGTTGCTAAGCTCGTTAGCCGGGATGTAGCCGGCCTGCTTTCTACCGACGTCAACATACACTTCGGTGGGAGAAATGCTTACAACTACACCGTGCACCTTTTCGTCTGTATTTAAGCTCTTGAGTGATTCCTCAAGCATCTCCTCAAAATTAAGCTCATTTGTTTCAATTTTGTCTGTCATGGTAACAAGTACCTCCTTTATTATGCTTGCCGGTGTTGAAGCACCGGCAGTTATGCCGATATTCATTTTGCCCTTTACAGGCAGGGCTGCAAGCTCCGCCGCCGTCTCAATGAGATACGTCTGCGCATACGGCTCACAGACCTCCTTGAGCTTCGCCGTATTCGAGCTGTGACGCCCGCCGATGACGAGCATCAAGTCGCTTTCACGCGCAAGCTCGCGTGCTTCGCGCTGGCGATTTGTTGTAGCCTTACATATTGTATCAAAAACTGAAGCGTTTGTACATACCTTTTTTACGAAATCCAAACATTTTTCCCATTCTTCTACGTTAAAAGTGGTCTGTTCACAAAAAAGAAGGGGCATTTCGGCAAGTTCAGGCTCATTTTTGAATAAATTTTCGAGTTCTTCGCGCGTTTTGAAGGTACGGTACGGCGTTTTGCAGCAACCGAGTATGCCCTCCACCTCCGGGTGTTTGGCATCGCCGGCCAGCATCACGCGCCTGCCCTCGCGCTCTCCGTCGGAAACAAGGCGGTGAATCTTCTGCACATACGGGCACGTCGCGTCCTTGTAATCGACACCGAGCACTTTCAGTTTTTCGATGACCTCCGGCGGTACACCGTGAGAGCGGATGACAACCGTCTCCCCCGCTTTCGCGTCCTCGGGCGCATCTATAATGCGCACGCCTTTGCGGCCGAGCTCCTCCACAAGCTGCGGGTTATGGATGATCGGCCCGAGCGTGCAGACGGTTTTGTCCTCGTCAAGCAATTTGTAAACGGTCTCCACCGCGCGGTTCACACCAAAGCAGAATCCCGCTGTTTTCGCCACGCGGATCATACTTCCTTCCACCTGTTCTCCATAATATCGAGACCTTCCTCGCGCAGCTTCTGCACCTCGGCAAAAATATTGCGCGAAACGCGGCGGTAAATCATACCGGAATCTTCGGTCAGGCCCATGTCCTCAAACCGGATTGGCTTGCCGATGTTGATGACCATTTTCTTAAACACCTTCGGGGGCTTGCCGCCCTCACCCACGATCGCCACAGGCAAAATCGTACAGTGCGTTTTGTACGCCAGCATTACCATACCCATTTTCGGGTTCAAAAGCTCGCCGGTCTTCGAGCGCGTACCCTCTGGGAACATGCACACGACCTTTTCTTCCTCCAAAAGGTCAATCGCCGTCTGAATGCCCTGTGCCCCGCCCGTGCCGCGGGAGATTGGGAATGCGCCGAGGCTCTTCAAAAATCCGCCGATGAGCTTGTTTTCAAAAAGCTCGGCCTTCGCCATATAATGTAATTGTCGTTTCGGTATTGCGCAGCCAAGGTAAATCGGGTCGCCCATCGTCACGTGGTTAGAGCAAACGAGCAGCTTGCCGGTAAGCGGCATGTTCTCTCTGCCTATAATACGGTACGGGTGCAGAATTTTAAAGAAAAACAGCATCACGTACTTTGCAAGGAAATACCACCAGGAAAGGTGTTCCTTCGGCTTCTTATTTTCAGCCATGCTTCACGCCCGTCCTTTCTTCCACGATCTCCAGTAAGCGTTTCACCGTACCGTTAAAATCCAGCTCGCTGTTGTCAAGCAAGATGCTGTCCTCCGCCGCCTTAGATTGCTTTTCGTCCTGTTTGTCGCGGCGAATAACGTCCGCAAGCGTTTCTTCATAGCTCACGTCCACGCCCTTTTCCTTGAGCTCCTTGTAGCGGCGCTCGGCGCGCACCTCGGGCGAAGCCGTCAGGAAAATCTTCACCTGTGCGTTCGGCAAAATCGTCGTGCCGATGTCTCGGCCGTCCATGATGACGTTGTACTTCTTCGCCATATCCACCTGCGCGGAGAACAGAAACTTACGCACTGCCGGTACGGAAGCACACGCAGAGGCCGCCATAGAGACCTCCGGCGTGCGGATAAGGCCGGATACATCCTCCCCGTTTAAAATGACGTGCTGCACGCCGTCTTCGTATTTCAGATCGACCTGAATGTCCCGGAGCTTCGGCTCCACCGCTTCTGCGTCTGCAGGGTCAACTTCACTGCGCAGCAGGTAAAGCCCCACCGTGCGGTACAGCGCGCCCGTGTCCACATAAACAAAGCCGAGCGCCTTTGCAGCCGCTTTCGCCACGCTGCTTTTACCTGCGCCGGCAGGTCCGTCAATCGCTATTGCATACATAATATAACTTCCTTATATATAATGATAGTTTACAGATTTTCGCCCGCCGCGTGTCCCGTTGCAAAGGCGATCTGCAGGTTAAAGCCGCCCGTGTACGCGTCCACGTCCAGAATTTCCCCCGCAAAGTACAAGCCCGGAATTAATTTGGACTGCATCGTCTTCGGGTCGACTTCCTTTACGGAAACGCCGCCCGCCGTCACAATCGCGCCGGAAAGCGGTGCAAAGCCGGAAACCTCCACCGTAAAGTGCTTTAAGACATCCAAAAGCACCGCACGCTGCTCGCGCGTGATGGTGTTGCACTTCTCTTCCGGCGGAATGCCCGACCGCCGCACGACAACCGGGATCATCTTTTGCGGCAATAATTCATCGAGCGAATTGCTGAAATTGCGGTTCTTGTTTTTCTCTAAATCGCGTAAAAGGCGCTGGTCAAGCTGTTCCGGGGTGAGCGCCGGCTTTAAGTCGAGCGTCACTGTGTATCTGCCGGGCGCCATATGACGCATATGCGCGCTCGCACTCAAAATCGTCGGGCCGGAAAGTCCAAAGTGCGTGAACAGCAGCTCGCCGAAGTCCGTGTAGACCGGCTTTTTTTTCTTTTCATTGTCCGTCACGGTCACACCGCAGTTGCGCAGAGAAAGCCCCTGCATCGCCGGGCAGTCCTCGTCATCAGAGGTCAGCGCCACCAAAGACGGACGCATAGGAATAATGGTGTGCCCCAGCTTTTCCGCCAGCCGCGCGCCGTCGCCGTTCGAGCCCGTGCCGGGGTACGAAGCGCCGCCGCACGCCAAAAGCACGCTGGGGGCCTCAAACACATCGTTTTCCGTGCGCACGCCGATGACGCTACCGTTTTCGGTCAGCACCTCTTTCACATTGCTCTGCCGAATTTCCACGCGGCACTTTTTCAGCTTCTTCCAAAGCGCGTCCGCAATGTCGTGTGCATTGTCCGAGACCGGGAACACGCGATTGCCGCGCTCCGTTTTCAGCGGCACGCCAAGCCCCTCAAAAAAGTCCATCGTGTCCTGCGGAGTGAAATGGTTCACCGCCCCGTACAAAAACCGGCCGTTGCCGGGCGTGGATTCAATCACCGTGCGCGGCTCGCAGTTGTTCGTTACGTTGCAGCGGCCCTTGCCTGTAATGCGGATCTTCCGCCCAAGCTGTGCATTCTTTTCTAATAATAGGATGTGCTTGCCGCGCTCCGCCGCCGTGATCGCCGCCATCATGCCCGCAGCGCCGCCGCCGACTACGACTGCATCAAACATTACGTTCCTCGTCGCTTCTGTCCTCGACTTTCTCGTACACGCCGTACTCGTCCCAAATGGTCTCCAGGTTTAAGAGTGTATTCGCCACTTCGTCTTTCTTTTTAATGGCCACCGTCACAATAAGCGCGTTGATAAGCGCCAGCGGGCCCACAAGCGAATCGACAAACGAAACCATGTCGCTCTTTGCAAGCAGCACATGCTCCGCATACTTTGTCAGCGGAGAAAGCGTGCTGTCCGTAATGGCCACAACCGTCGCACCGCGGTCGGAAGCGTATTTCAACGCCTTCACTGCTTTTTTAGAGTACCGCGGGAAGCTGATGCCGATAAGCGCGTCGCCCTCGCCGATGTGCACCATCTGCTGTAAAATCTGCGCTTCGCTCGTCGCGCTGATAAGCTGTACGGAATCGAACACCAAGGAGAAGTAATACGAGAGGAACGTCGCAATGGCAAGCGAGCTGCCTGCACCGATGATATAAACCTTCTTTACCTTCACGAGTGCATCGGCCGCACGGTAAAACTCCTCATGTGAAATAGACTCCTTCGTGCGGCGGATAATGTCGATGTCCTGATCCATCGAGCTGTCAAGCAGGCGGTCAAGCGGAATGTTCGTCGAGGTCATTTCAAGGCGTTGCACGCTCGTCATGCGGTTGCGGATCATCTCCTGCATCGCCTGCTGAAGCGCCGGATAGCCGGAGTATCCGATCTCCGTCGCAAAGCGCACCACGGTCGATTCGCTCACACCGACCGTCGCGCCAAGCTTCGAGGCCGTCATAAACGCCACCTTGTCGTAGTGCTCCTCAATATACTTCGCGATCAACCTCTGACCTTTGGAAAACGATCTCGCATTTTGCTTAATGCGATTCGTAAGCTGGATATTCATGGGTGATTTCCTTTCTTTACGTTTCCTGACAGGAAATTTTACAGCGCGAGTCGCCGCTTCCTGCAAAATTCCCTCCGTGCAGACGCGGCCGCATACCTGCCCCTACGGACAGGGCACACGTATACACGGTATCATAATGTTTATTTTAGCCGATATTCCTGCAAAAATCAAGGGATATTTTCGCTGTTTTCTATGAATTCCAAACCGTTTTTGCAGGAAATGCGTCCTTTCATGCAAAGGTATGTCCGTGCAGCACGGATATCACTCTCCATTCTTTGTCATCCTTTACAAAAGAAGCTTGCAATTTCTTTCGTTTTGTTGTATCCTTATTTCGATTATTAACCGTTTAATTATGTTGATTTCCCACAACAGAATAAACGCACTCGTCTTTTGGAGGTCTTTTATGGAAAGTAAAACGCTCATTTCGTCCATTCGTGAAAATATCGGCAAGGTCATGGTCGGTTCCGAAGAAACCATCGACCTCTTGCTCACCGCGCTCATTGCCGAGGGTCACGTTCTCATCGAAGATGTGCCCGGCATGGGCAAAACCATGCTTGCAAAGTCACTTGCAAAGTCCGTCAGTCTGGAGTTTAACCGCATCCAGTTCACGCCCGACCTGCTTCCCAGCGACGTCACGGGCCTCAACTACTTCGACCAGAAAGCAAACGATTTCGTTTTCAGCCCCGGCCCGGCATTCTGCAACCTACTCCTCGCCGATGAGATCAACCGCGCCACACCGCGCACGCAGTCAAGCCTGCTCGAGTGTATGGGCGAGCGCCAGATCACCGTGGACGGCGTCACCCGCCCGCTTTCGGCGCCGTTTTTCGTCATCGCCACGCAGAACCCCATTGAAACGCTCGGCACCTATCCCCTGCCGGAAGCCCAACTCGACCGCTTTTTAATGCGCATTTCCATGGCCTCTCCCACAAAAGAGCAGGAGCGCGCCATCTTGCAGCGCTTTATGAAGGAAGAGCCGCTCGAAACGCTGCAAAGCGTCTGCACGCGTGAGGATATTCTCGCGCTGCAAAAGCAGGCAAAGGAGATTTACATTCACCCCGTCCTGCTCGATTACATGATCGACCTCGTGCAGGCCACGCGCAGTTGGCCGAATATCGATATGGGCGTCAGCCCGCGCGGCAGCCTTGCGCTCGTCCGTGCAGTGCGCGCTTACGCCTTGGTGCGCGGCGGCGCATACGTCGTGCCGGAAGACATCAAGACCGTCGCCGTGCCGGTGCTCGCCCACCGTTTGCAGCTCAGCGGCTCTGTCGGCTCCACCGATGCCCAGAAAAAGGCCATGACCGATGTGCTCTCCTCCGTCGCCCTGCCGACTGAGGACTGGTCAAAGTAATGTGGGCGCTCCTTCTGCTCCCGATCGTTTTGCTCGTCCTTTACTTTGCACAGCGCCTTTTGTTCCGCCGCCTGTGGGACGAAAACCTCACCGTACAGATATCCTTTGACCGCGATTACATTTTCTGCGGCGAAGAAGCGAGTCTCGTCGAAACGATCGTGAACAACAAATACCTGCCGCTCCCCGTTTTGGAGGTCGGCTTCGATATGAGCCGCTGGGTGGTATTTCAGGACGAAGAAAACTCCACCGTCAGCGATATGACCTACCGCCGCGACGTGTTCACAGCGTCCGTGCGCCAGCGCATCACGCGTACACTACCTGTCCGCGGCAAAAAGCGCGGCTATTACCGCATCGCGTCCACCACGGTCACGTCCTACGATTTTCTGATGAACGAAAAGCAGGTGGCGCATTTTCCGCAGGAAACGGAGTTCTACGTCCTGCCTGCGCACATTTCCGCAAGCCACATCCGCATTCCGTACAGCAAGATCATGGGTCTGCTCGTCAGCCGTCGGCGTGTGTACGACGACCCGTTCGAGTTTGCCGGCATCCGCGATTACCGCCGCAGCGACCCCATGAAATACATCAACTGGAAGGCCTCCGCGCGCGGCGGCACGTTGCTCGTCAATCAGCACGATTCCACGCTGTCCCAAAAGGTCACTGTCCTGCTCGACTGCACCGGCATCGGCAGCGCCGTGACGGATGCGTTAAACGAGACCGCCATCTCCATCGCCGCCGAACTCGCGGAGCGCATGCTCGCAGACGGCATCTCGGTCTCCGTCATCTCAAACGGCATAGACACCGTAGACGGCAAAATGCTCTCCACCGGCGAGCTCACCGGCCGCAACACCGCACTTTACCTGCGCCGCCGACTCGCAAGATTGGAATGCCGCAACGACCTCACCCCCATGCCGCAGCTTCTCCGCACCCTGCACGACGGCGCACACGGCAGCGACCTCTACGTGCTCATCTCCAAGGAGCAAAAGCTGCCCGTTCTGCCGGATTTGGAAGCCTTAACGGAGGGCAGTGACGCCATCTGGATCCTGCCGGAAGACCGCAACATGCCGGAGCGCTACAAACTCACGGAGACCTCAAAATCCGTCGAAATCGTCCGCTGGGAAGTTTAACGGGAGGGGACAAAATGAAAATTTTCAAAAAGCAAATTCCCGTCCGCCACATTTTATACGTCGTGCTCGGCTGGCTGCACGCCACCATGCTGTGTGTGCCGCTTTACGCGCTCGTTTTAAATTTTGTCTCGGAGGGCATGACAAAAGACGTCATCCTGCAAAACATCCTGCGGGGATTTTTGATTCTCGCCCCCATCGCACTCAGCTGGTTCGCAATAAAATGCCTGCGCCGCATCTTTTTCTATATTCTCGCAAGCATCGGCATCACGGTACTCACCGGCTTCCTGTTCGATTCCGTCCTCATGGCCGTCGTCGCGCTGTTCATCTGCTTCATGCGGCTTTACGGCCGCCTGCACGGCGAAAGCCACTCTCTGTTTGACCACGCCGGCTATGCGGGTCTTGCCGTGTTCGCCGTGCCGTTCCTGTGCTCTGTCTTCACCGACCGCGCCGATTTGATTTTCCAGCCCGTCTCCCTCGTTTTCGCGGCCGTTTACTTCGTGCTGTGCCTCACGCAGCGCGGCATCCGCCGCATCGATGATTACATCGACGTCAACGCCGCCATGCAGAACATGCCCGCACGCCGCATCGTGCGCATCACCTGTGCGCTTTTGGCCGCCGCAGCCGTGTTCTGTGCCGCCGTTTTGCTGCCGCCGCTGCTCACAAGCGACATCGGCTACCGCTACACCCCGCGCGAGGCGATCCACGCCGAATATACCCCGCCCGAGCAGACCGAAACATCCTCCGGCGGCGATATGCCGCTTGACGAGATGATACCCGCCGCAGAGCCGAGCCCCGTGCTCGTCCTCATCATGAAAATCCTCGAATACATCGTGCTCATCGCGCTCGTGGGCGGCCTCATCTTCGGCGTTATTTACGGCTGCATCCGCATCTCGCGCGGGTTTAAAACCTCGTTTGTCGATCGGCGCGACCTTGTGGAAAACCTGCCCGAGGACGAACGCACCACCGTGCGGGAACGCGCCCAAAAGCGCGACCGTCCCGGCTTCCTTGACCGCTCCCCGACCGCTGCGGTGCGCCGCAAATACCGCAAAACGCTGCTGCACGCCGCAAAAGAGCCGCCCGCGCGCTGGATGTCCCCCGCCGAAGCGGAAGCCCACGCGAAGCTCCAAAACGACGCCCTGCACATCGTCTACGAAAAAGCCCGGTACAGCGAAAAAGGCTGTACAAAAGACGACCTCACCGCAATATAAGCTGTACAAAACAAACAGCCCATGGCACACGGAAAACCGCAGCCATAGGCTGTTTTATTTTATATATTTCTGTACAAGCGGGTGCAGTCTGCGAATGTACAGGACGATCAGTCCGTTCATCGAGTAATCGTACAGTACAAACACCACGTTCAGCATCACCGCCAAAATCAGGATGGACCATTTGCCGAATATTTCCATTTCGGAAAGCGGGATCTGCAAAATCCAAACCGCCAGCGCCGTTTCCAGCGCCATCGCCAGATTAAACACGCCGAACTTCGCAAGCACACGCAAAGATTTACGCGTAATGCGCATCAAAAGTCCGTACAGCGTCGGGTAGTAACCGAAAAATAAAATGTAAAACAAAATCGCTTCTCTGTCCGGTGTCAGCAAAATCGCCAGCACACTCACAACGCAATACACCGCAAAGCCGTAGCGCACATTTGTCTCCGCCACAATGGCAATCGTCAAACAGCCAGCCAATGCAGGCAGTGCAATCGTCGCAATGGGCACAATGCCGGTCATCAGCATCAGCACCACGGAAAGTGCAGAAACCACACCGCACAGCGCGACCTTCGCCGCTTTAGAGTGCATGAAAACGCCCCCTTAGCAGCAGGGGATCAGGTCGCCGCCCATGCACTCGCAACAGCAGTCCGCGCAAATCAGACCGTTGCAGATGTCACAGGCGTTGCACCCACCCGCATTGTTCATGTTCATATTCGGATTGTAGCCGCCGTAAACGCCGCTGCGCTGGTTCATGGCCTGGTTCAGCGCCGCCTGATACTCCGGGTTGCCCGGGTCCATCTGGCACGCGCGTGTGAAGTGCTCCTTCGCTTCCTCCAGCCAGCCGCGACGGTATAAAACCGTACCTTTTAAGAAATACCATTCGGCGTTACGGCTTTCCACCGGCACACCGTTTAAGATCTGCTCCGCGTCTGCAATGCGCCCCGCCATAATGAAACGGCGTACATCGTTAAAGCCGGAGGCACTGCTGCCACCCGCATACCCGGCGTTATAACCCGCATTGTACGTGCTATAGTTGTTGTAGCCGTAACCGTTATTGTTCGCACCGCGGTTTTTGCGCTGCGAAACAATGGTGTCGTACGCCTCGTTGATCTCTTTCATCTTCTCGCCCGCAAGCTCGGAGAGCGGGCTGTCGCCGTATTGATCCGGGTGGTACTTTTTTGCAAGCTTTCTGTATGCGTCTTTAATTTCTTCATCCGTCGCCGAGGGCGACACCCCGAGGACCTTATACGGATCAGTCATGTCGTTTCTCCTTCTTTATATGCAGGAAAAGGATCTCCCTTTGCATTTCCGGGAGCCCTTTTTCAAAAATATTCTCCAAAATTCGGGTAAATTTGCCGCTCGGCAATAGGTTCACCGCCGGCAGCAGCCGTGCAAGCGAGCCGTTTAATACCGCATTGCACTCTTCGTCGGCCCTTTTGCGTTCTTCGGGCAATAAACGCAACCCGCGCGAGCTTTCCAGTCCCAGCTTTTGAATAAACGGGTTGAATTTCTGCTGCAAAAGGTCGTCCGTGAGGTCGTCCGCTGCATCCATAATGTAGATCCAGCACCCGAGGAAATACCCCACCTCGCTCAAAACGGCCTTTTCGCCCGCATTGCTGCCAAGCTCCGCGCAGATCGTCTGCAACATCTCCGCCGTCGGCGCACTGCATCGGTCAATGGAAATTTCCTTCGCATGTTCGGCATCGGCCTGGTCGTCCATCATTTTCTGCACGGCGTCCGCCATAAACGGATAATCATTGCTCGCCTTTTTCATCGCGCGTCGCGCAAATAAGCGCAGAACGCGCGCACCGAACGCTTTCAGCCCGTCTTCGTCCGCGGCGGTATCGCGCAACTTGTGCACCGTCATAATGATGCTCAGTGCCGCCGCCTTATGGAACGCCTCTTCGGCAAACACATCCTCGTTCGCGGGGCACACATACGTGCACTTTTTCATCGGGTTGCAGCAGCATCGCTTTTTCTCCGCCTTTACATCGGCATCGCGCTGATTTAGTGCCAGCATCGCATACAGCGTGCAGTCGTAGCTCAGCGTCAGCCGCATCGGAAAACCGTAATATTTTCCGAGCGCCCGGCAAAGCTGACAGTAAACACCTTTATATGCGTCGTATTCTTTCACGAGCATCTCGCCCTTGAACGGACGCACATAGCCAAACATACCGCAAACCTCTCCTTTCTGTTCTTCATTCTACCCGATTTACACGCAAATGTGTTGAACAAAATGTAAATATGAACCGCCCGCACCCCTGAAAGACGCAAAATTCCGGCTTTCTATCTTGGACAGATTCTTTTTCCGTGTCAATCCGTTTAAAACCGCAAAAACGCCGCGCACCCGAAAACCGGGCCCGCAGCGTCATACGTCACTTTGAATTTGTCAGGCTTTCTGCTCCGCCCTGCGCTTTTTGTCACGCTCCAGCATCATTTTGATATACTCGCCGGTGTAGGAACCCTTCGTTGCCGCCACTTGCTCCGGCGTGCCCTCCGCGATGATCATGCCGCCCTTGTCGCCGCCCTCTGGGCCGAGGTCGATGATATGGTCGGCCGTCTTGATGAGGTCGAGGTTATGCTCGATGACGATGACCGTGTTGCCGCCGTCCACGAGCTTTTGTAAAACCTCCACAAGCTTGTGCACGTCCGCAATGTGCAGACCGGTCGTCGGCTCGTCGAGAATATACACCGTCTTGCCGGTCGGGCGTCGGCTCAGCTCCGTTGCAAGCTTCACGCGCTGCGCCTCGCCGCCCGAAAGCGTCGTTGCCGGCTGACCGATCTTGATGTACCCCAGTCCCACGTCGCACAGCGTGCGCAGCTTGCGCGCGATTTTCGGGTGGTCCTTGAAGAACGCAAGGCCCTCCTCCACCGTCATTTCCAGCACGTCGTAAATGCTTTTGCCTTTATATTTCACTTCCAGCGTCTCACGGTTGTAGCGCTTGCCCTTGCACACATCGCACGCAACGTAAACGTCGGGCAAAAAGTGCATCTCAATTTTAATAATGCCATCGCCCTGGCACGCCTCGCAGCGGCCGCCCTTAATGTTGAACGAAAAGCGCCCGGAGGTAAATCCGTGCATTTTCGCTTCCGGCGTGCTGGCGTACAGCTCGCGGATATCCGTAAACACGCCCGTATACGTCGCCGGGTTTGAGCGCGGTGTACGGCCGATCGGCGACTGGTTGATCTGAATGACCTTGTCGAGGTTCTCCATGCCGCGAATTTCCTTATGCTTGCCCGGCACCGTGCGCGCGCCGTTCAGCTCACCCGCCAAACGTTTATACAGCACCTCGTTGATGAGCGACGATTTTCCCGAGCCCGAAACACCCGTGATACACACGAGCTTGCCGAGCGGAATGTCCACCGTCACGTTTTTCAGGTTGTTCTGCTGCGCACCGACAATGGTGATTTTTTTGCCGTTTCCTTCGCGTCTGGTCTGCGGCACGGGGATGAACCGCTGCCCGCTCAAATACTGGCCGGTGATGGACTCCGGGCACTTCAAAATACCCTGCACGTCGCCGCTGTAAATCACGTTGCCGCCGTGAATGCCCGCGCCGGGGCCGATGTCCACAATGTGGTCGGCCGCAAGCATCGTGTCCTCGTCGTGCTCCACGACAATGACCGTATTGCCAAGGTCGCGCAGACGCATCAAGGTCGATAGCAGCTTGTGGTTGTCGCGCTGGTGCAGGCCGATGCTCGGCTCATCGAGGATATACAAAACGCCCATGAGAGACGAGCCGATGTTCGTCGCCAAGCGAATACGCTGGCTTTCACCGCCGGAAAGCGTCGCCGCCGCGCGGGAAAGCGTCAGATATTCGAGACCCACGTTGCGCAAAAAGCCGAGACGTGAACGAATTTCCTTCAAAATCGCCGCCGCGATCATCTCTTCGCGCGGGGTCAGCGTCAACGTATCGAGGAACGCCAGCGCGTCCACAACGGAAAGGTCGCAAAAATCACTGATATTCTTACCGCCCACCGTCACGGCAAGACTCTCTTTGGAAAGGCGCTTGCCGCCGCATGCGTCGCACGGCACCGCACTCATGTACGACTCGATTTCCTCCTTGATCCACGAAGAGGACGTGTCGCGGAAACGGCGCTCAAGGTTGTTGATGATGCCCTCAAACTCTGTCTCATACGTGCCGCGGCCGTACTCGCTTTTGCGGTGCACCTTAATCTTCTCGCCCTTCGTGCCGTAAAGCAAAATGTCTACAAGCTCCGGTGAGAGGTCGCGGATCGGCGTATCAAGCGAAAAATGGTAGTGCTCTGCGAGCGCTTCCATGTACATCGCCGCAATGGTGCTGCCCTCCATCGCCCAACCGCTGCCCTTCAAACCGCCCTTACGAATCGATAAGCGGTCGTCCGGGATGATGAGTGCCGGATCAATGCGCATGAAAACGCCGAGACCCGTGCACTTCGGGCACGCGCCCGCAGGGTTATTAAACGAGAACATGCGCGGCGAAAGTTCCTCCATGCTGACGCCGTGCTCCGGGCAAGCGTAGTTTTGAGAGAACAGCGTATCCTCGCCGTCCACCACGTTTACGATAACAAGCCCGCCGGAAAGTCCTGTCGCCGTCTCTACGGAATCCGCCAAGCGCGAGCGAATGTCCGGCTTGATGACAAGACGGTCAACGACAATTTCAATGTTGTGCTTCTTATTCTTCTCAAGCTTGATGCTCTCGGAAAGGTCATAAATGATGCCGTCAGCACGCACACGGACAAAGCCGCCCTTGCGCGCCGCCTCAAACTCCTTTTGGTGCTCGCCTTTCCTGCCGCGCACCACCGGCGCCAGAACCTGAATTTTCGTGCGCTCCGGCATCTCCATCACCTGGTCGACGATCTGGTCGACGGTCTGCTGGCGGATCTCTCTGCCGCAGACCGGGCAGTGCGGCACACCGATGCGCGCGTACAAAAGACGCAGATAATCGTAAATTTCCGTCACCGTGCCTACCGTGGAACGCGGGTTTTTGGAGGTTGTTTTCTGGTCGATGGAAATGGCCGGCGAAAGGCCGTCAATGTTATCGACATCCGGCTTTTCCATCTGCCCGAGGAACATACGGGCATAGCTTGAAAGCGACTCTACATAGCGGCGCTGGCCCTCGGCGTAGATGGTATCAAACGCCAAGGAGGACTTGCCGGAGCCGGAAAGTCCCGTCAGCACGACCAGTCGATCACGCGGCAGCTTTACATTGATATTTTTTAAGTTGTGTTCTCTTGCACCGGTCACGGTGATGTACTTTGAACTCATTTCGGTTTACCCTTTCGTTTCTTCCTTTTTGAAGCTCGATATTTCCACCCACGCGGGGTAAAAACCCGTGTTGAGGGCGATGTTCTGCGAATGCAAATTGGCAAGCACTGTGCCGTAAAACGGCGTTTTGCCGAGCGCTTCGATGCGGTCACACAGCAAACTTACAAGTGTTGTGCCGAGTCCATGTCCGCGGTACCGTTCTTTTACGTCGATACCGACCTGCCACAGTGCGTCCGTGTCTGCCGAAGCACCCGCCAGCGCCGCGATCTCGTCGCCGTCATACGCCGCGAGTGCGAGGACGTCCGGGCGGTCGGGGTTTTCTTTTTCACTTAACGCATTCGGAAAATCCGTGTTCGGGTACAACGTTTTCACACTCGTTTTGTCGAACCACTTTAATGTAAAGGTATATAGCATTACATATGCTTTGTGCGGCTTGCCGGGCAAAAACATGTGGAAGGTCGATGACAATGTGTAGTCGTATTTGTTCAGCTCGCGTTCGATGCACAGCAAATGCGGAAGCTCGAACAACCAGTACGGGTGCTTGAAGCGCTCGGTATCGCCCGTAAACTCCTTTAAAAACGGGTGCAAAACCTCGTTCGCCGTGATAACCACGCCACTGCCGGTTGATGCCATTTGGAAAAACGGCAGCTCATGCGAATAGAGCCGCACGCCATCAGGCTTCGCCGGCGTTGTGACAGTCACTTGATTTGCTGTAAAGTCCTCTGGCTTTGCATTGTATTCCAGAGCCAGTTGACGCATTGCCTCCGTAAAGCATTTCACCTTGTCGATCATGTCGAACCCCCTATTTTTCCAGCTCCTTGATGCGGTCACGCAGGTAGGCTGCATGCTCAAACTCAAGCAGCTTTGCTGCCGCCTTCATCTCCTTTGTGAGCTTGTCGATCATCACGCGCTTTTCGGCGGCCGTATACTTCTTCTTTTTCTTTGATTTACCGCCCGCTTCCTCCGCCTTTGTGGAAATCTCCAAAATCTCGGAGACCTTTTTCACGATGGTCTGCGGCACGATGCCGTGTTCTTCGTTGTATTTTTCCTGAATGGCGCGGCGGCGCTCCGTCTCGCGTATCGCGTATTCCATCGACGGCGTGACAAAATCGGCATACATAATGACCTCGCCATGTGCATTTCTCGCAGCACGACCAATGGTCTGGATGAGGCTGCGTCCGCTGCGCAGGAAGCCCTCTTTATCTGCGTCCAAAATTGCGACGAGCGACACCTCCGGGATATCAAGGCCCTCTCTCAACAGGTTGATGCCGACAAGCACGTCAAACTCGCCGAGACGCAGGTCACGGATGATTTCCATACGCTCCACCGTGTCGATATCGTGATGCATGTAGCGCACGCGGATGCTATAATTTTCAAGGAAGCCCGTGAGGTCCTCCGCCATTTTTTTCGTGAGCGTTGTCACGAGAATACGTTCGCCGCGCGCGGTACGCACGTTGATCTCCGAAATTAGATCGTCAATCTGCCCGTCGGTCGGCTTTACCGTGATGCGCGGGTCTAAAAGTCCTGTCGGGCGAATGACCTGCTCCACGACCGCTGCGGATTTTTCCAACTCCAAGTCGCCCGGCGTGGCACTGACGAACACCGCCTGATTGACGTGCGCGTAGAACTCATCAAAATTCAACGGGCGGTTGTCATACGCCGAGGGCAAACGGAAGCCGTAATCCACAAGGCTCTGTTTACGCGCGCGATCTCCGGCGTACATGGAGCGCACCTGCGGCAACGTCACGTGCGATTCATCAACGAACAGCAGAAAATCATCCGGGAAATAATCGAGCAGTGTGCACGGCTGGCTGCCGGGCTTACGGCCCGAAAGCACGCGCGAATAGTTTTCGATGCCCTTGCACATGCCGATCTCGCTGAGCATTTCAATATCATAGCGTGTACGCTGCTCGATGCGCTGCGCTTCGATGAGCTTATCTTCGGACTTAAAGAACTTGACGCGTTCTTCCATTTCGGCCTCGATCTCCTTGAGCGCGACCGCCATTTTTTCACGCGGAACGATATAGTGCGACGCCGGATAGATGGCGACATGCCTTAAATCGCTGACAATTTCGCCCGTAAGCGGCACAACCTCGCTGATGCGTTCGATCTCATCGCCGAAAAATTCGACGCGGATCGCCTTTTCGCTCGATTCCGCCGGGAAAATTTCCACTACATCGCCGCGCACGCGGAACTTATTGCGCGTAAAGTTGATGTCGTTGCGCTCGTACTGGATCTCGACGAGCTTCTGCAAAAGCTCATCGCGGCTTTTTTCCATGCCGGGGCGCAGTGAAATGACCATCGTGCGGTAATCGATTGGGTCGCCTAAGCTGTAAATGCACGAAACGGACGCGACGATAATGACGTCCCGCCGCTCAGAAAGCGCACTGGTGGCGCTGTGGCGCAGCTTATCGATTTCCTCGTTGATGGCGCTGTCTTTTTCAATATAGGTATCCGTCTGCGCAATGTACGCTTCCGGCTGGTAATAATCGTAGTAGGAAACGAAGTATTCCACGGCGTTATCCGGAAAAAACTCGCGGAACTCGCTGCAAAGCTGCGCGGCAAGCGTTTTGTTGTGTGCCAAAACAAGCGTGGGACGATTCAATTCCGCAATGACGTTCGCCATGGTAAACGTTTTGCCGCTGCCCGTAACGCCGAGCAGCGTCTGCTCCTTATGCCCCGCGCGGATGGACTCCACAAGTTCTTTGATCGCCTTCGGCTGGTCGCCCGTCGGCTGATATTTTGACTTCAGTACAAATTTATCCCGCTCCTGCATGGCTTTGCTCCCTCACTGAATTTTCAGAACATACGTTTCGCTACGATTTAGTATAGCACACGAACACCCGTTTGTCAATGCATTCCGCCGTTTATGTCCGCCGACGTCCTGTGATGTTCGGCTTTTACGTGATGATCTGCCGTTTTAGGGTGGCGATGTCGTGGCGGAGCTTTTGGAGGACGCCGGTCGCGCGCATGGAGAGGTAATCCTCGTCCGTGAAAATGAAGTGGTCGGAGAGGATGACGTCTATGCCGGAGAGTGCGAGCTCGATCTCCTTGGTTGTTTGGATGTCCTGCCGTGAGGGCGTGCAGTTGCCGCTTGGATGGTTGTGCGCGAGGTAAACGGCATCGGCGTCGTACAAAAGGCACAGCCGGGCGATTTGACGGGTATAGATGGGCACGCCGTGCACGGAGCCCTCGTTGACAATGCCCATGTATTTTAAATACCCCTTGCTGTCCAAAATGAGCAGCACGACGATCTCCGTTTTTCTGCCGAAAAATTTGTTCTGCACGGCGGCAAAGGCGGTTTTAGTATCGACAATACGGGTGCGCGCCTGATTTTTCGACTCCATATAGGCACGGAACAAGTCCGGGTAAGCGGCGAGCGCACTTGCAAGGTGCGGGCCGACGCCGGGGCACTCTGCCAAAATCTGCGCGGGGGTATCAAACACGTCGCTAAGTTTTCCGTGTCGCTCCAAAAGTGCGGCCGCCGTTGTTTGTGCGGGGCAGCTCGGGTCCAAAAGGTGCAGCGCAAACGTCAAAATATCGAGCTCCGTAGGGTTAGACGTGGTATTCAGCTTTAAAAACTCCGCTTCCTCTTCCCTTTTTCGTCTTGCGGCCATGGTTTTCATTCCTTTCAAATGCTTGAAAAAGGGCAGCACCGCCTATGGGTGCCGCCCGGTTTTCAGCGGTCGATATAACGTTCGATAAAGCTGCGCACAGCGCTCCAATAGAGCTTTGGCGCGACGGAGGCGGAAAGGCAGTGGCCTGCACCCGGCACAGTAAGCAGCTGCTTATCGCAGTTTGCGGCTTCGTAAAGGCGATACACCATGGCGCACGGCACGAGGGCATCCGCCTCGCCGTGGATAAACAGCACGGGAATTTTGCAGCGGCGAATCTGATTAAGCGCACTCGCTTCGCGAAAGCTATACCCGAACTTCACTTTGGCCGCAAGCGACACCGCCGGGATAAACACACCCATTGCGCCGCCGTACAGATCTTTGACAGCGGCTTTGGCCTGATCCCACACAGAGGTGTAGCCACAATCTTCAATGGCAAGCTTCACCTGCGGCAGCAGCTGCTCGCCCGCCGTCATCATGACGGTGGCAGCGCCCATGGATTCGCCGTAGAGAAGGATATGCGCGTCTTTGTCGCGGCGAATAACCTCGTAGATCCAGCCGATGATATCCTTACGCTCCGGCCAGCCCATGCCAATCCAGTCTCCGGCGCTGTCACCGTGGGCGCGGGCGTTCGGCATTAAAATGTTAAAGCCGAGGTCATAAAACGACTTGCCGCGGTGGCGCATACACTCTGCGCGGCTGCCGTAGCCGTGGCAGATGATGGCATAGCGGTGGCCTTTGTGCGGGATGAACCATGCAGTGAGGCGCATATTTTCGGGGTTGCGGTACGTGACGCGCTTGGCATATTTCTTGAACCATACTGTTGCCGCACGGGTTTCTTCATCGTCCGGCAGCGGGTCTTTGTTCGGCGGGCGGCGGCGCAGGGTATCGTTTAAAACGGCGTTGGAGACAACCGCGGCCGCACCTGCAGCCAACGCTGCGGCGAATAGTGCTTTTTTACCCATAAACACGCACTCCTTTTGGTTTACTTTGTGTGGACAGCGATGACGGTGTCGATGTCATCGGGCAGTTTTACAGTGTTGGAAACCTGCACGAACACGACGTCCGGGTAGTTTTCAACAATCCAGTTTTTAAGGGGCTTTATCTCGGTGCCGTCGGAGATAAGACGGATAGACTCAACCTCATCGAGCGAAATGCCCTGCAGCGGGATACCGCCGATGGAGTTTTCCATAATGTGATAATAGAGCGTTTTGCTGTTTTTGGTGATGCGGCCGTTTTCGGGCTTCGGCAAATCGCAGCCGCCGCAGCCGTAAATGGAATCGGAATTCTTCTGCATCCACGCGCCGATTTTTTCCAGAATCTCGACGGACTCTGCGGGGATATTGCCTCTGGCATCCGGGCCGACATTTAAGAGCATATTGCCGTTTTTGCTGACGCACTCAACGAGCTTTTTGATAATCATTTCGGCGGGCTTAAAGTTCTTATCCTTTGCGCAGTAGCCCCAGTTGTCGTTCATCGTGATGCAGGCTTCCCAACAGATATTGCGGCCGCGGCTGTCCTTAAAGCCGGTCTGCGGGATGATCTGCTCCGGGCTAACATAGTCGCCGCTGTACTCGAGCGGTTCGTCCGTTGCGATGGAGCCGAAGCCACTGCCGCTGACCTCCAGACGGTTATCGATGATGATGTCCGGCTGCAGGGAGCGCACCATACGCACGAGCTCCGACGCACGCCACGCTTCGCCGGTGAGGTTATCGTAGGAGAAGTCGAACCACATCATATCGAGCTTGCCGTAGTTTGTGCAGAGCTCGCGCACCTGACCGTGCATGTAATCGAGGTAGTTATCAAAGTTATAGGGCTTATCTTTATAGGCAATGTTGTTGCGCATAGGGTGCTGGCGGTCACCGTAGGCGGGGTAATCCGGGTGGTGCCAATCGAGCAGTGAATAATAAAGACCGACCTTGATGCCCTCTGCGCGGAACGCATCGAGATACTCACGCACGATGTCTTTGCCGTAAGGCGTGTTCGTGACTTTCCAATCGGTAAGAGCGGAATCAAACAGGCAGAAGCCGTCGTGGTGCTTTGCCGTGAGCACGGCATACTTCATGCCGGCCTGCTTTGCAAGGCGCGCCCACTTTTTCGGGTCAAAATCTTTCGGATTAAACTCGTTGAAAAACGGGATGTAGTCCTCCTCCGGAATCTCTTCCGTGGAGCGCACCCACTCGCCGCGCGCAGGGATGGCGTAAAGGCCCCAATGGATGAACATGCCGAAGCGGTCGTGGGTGAACCACTGCATACGCTTATCATATTTTTCTCTATCAAATTTATACATACAAACTCCGTCCTTTCGCCCGCTATTTCGGGGATTCTTACTGTGATTGTATCATTTTGCCCGGCTTTTGTAAATAGATATTCGCGCGAAAAAAGGAAAGAAAGGCGCCGCGCAAACAGCATGGTAGATACGCGTGAGCGCGACGCCTATTCCCCTGCAATTATAGAGCAACCCCGTTGCCTCTTTTAAATCGGGCAGCGGCGCTGTTGTGCGTAAAGGAGTATAGCTTTATATTTGTGTAAAGCTATATATCTGCACAGATATGCAAAAACGCTCGTCCGCTGATAAACTGGGACGAGCGTTTTGTTCACTTATTTAAGCGGATTTCCGATCAATCAGAAGTTGCCGTTGGTGAGATCCTCGACGTAGAGGGTCTTCGGGCCGTTGTTGGCCGGTGCTGCGGGCTTTGCAGCCGGTGCAGCTTCTGCGGCAGGTGCTTCATCCTTATGCGGATTGTCGCGCCACTCAAAGAACTTTGTAGCAACAGCCGGGAACAGTGCGTAGGAGAGGACATCCTCTTCGCTCTTTGCTCTGTCGCCGATCTCTGCTCTGTACTTCTCAAGCTCCGGCTCGATGAGGTCGGCAGGACGGCAGGTGATGACCTTGTCATCGCCGATGCACTTCTTGCGGACTTCCTCGTTCACCTCGCCCGGCAGCTTGCCGTATTCGCCACGCAGCATGCCCTTGCTCTCTTTGGTGACCATCTTATAGCGCTCACCGACAAGAACGTTCATAACAGCCTGCGTACCGACAATCTGGCTGGTCGGGGTAACGAGCGGCGGGTAACCGAAGTCAGCACGGACGCGCGGCACTTCTGCGAGCACATCATAGTACTTGTCTTCTGCGTTTGCCTGCTTGAGCTGAGAGATAAGGTTCGAAAGCATGCCGCCCGGAACCTGATACAGCAGCGTGTTGGTATCGACCTTAAGGACCTTCGGGTTAATGTTCAGCTTATCGGCAACCGTACGGAAGTGTGCGGCAACCTCGCTGAGCTTCTCAAGGTCAAGGCCGGTATCACGGCTGGTGCCCTGCAGCGTGGCAACGAGGGACTCGGTTGCCGGCTGAGAGGTGCCGTTTGCGAGCGGGGACAGTGCGCAGTCCACGATGTCAACGCCTGCCTGTGCAGCCATCAGGTTGACCATGTCGCCTGTACCGGTGGTGTTGTGGGTATGCAGATGGATCGGCACGCTGACGTTTTCCTTCAGCTTCTTTACGAGCGAATATGCGTCGTACGGAAGGAGCAGGTTTGCCATATCCTTAATGCAGATGGTATCTGCACCCATCTTTTCAAGCTGCATAGCGAGCTTTACGAAGTAATCCTCGCTGTGCACGGGGCTCTTTGTATAGCTGATGGCAGCCTCTGCCTTGCCGCCATATTCCTTGACGTACTTCATAGCGGTCTCCATGTTGCGGGGATCGTTCAGTGCGTCGAAGATACGGACGACATCGATGCCGTTTTCGATGGACTTTTTGCAGAACTCTGCAACCACATCATCGGCATAGTGCTTGTAGCCGAGGAGGTTCTGGCCGCGCAGGAGCATCTGCAACGGGGTCTTCGGCATTGCCTTTTTGAGCGTTCTAAGACGCTCCCACGGGTCTTCGTTCAGGAAACGCATGCAGACGTCGAACGTTGCGCCGCCCCAGCACTCCAGAGACCAGTAACCCATGTTGTCCAGCTTTTCGCAAGCCGGAAGCATATCCTCGATACGCATGCGCGTTGCGGCCTGAGACTGGTGCGCGTCACGCAGGATGGTATCGGTAATTCTAAGGGGATTCTTAGCCATAATAACTGTTACTTCCTTTCCTAAGCGTTATCAAACGCCGAACAGAGCCAGGAACACACCGGCTGCAACAGCAGAACCGATGACGCCTGCGACGTTCGGACCCATAGCGTGCATGAGCAGGAAGTTGCGCGGATTCTCTTTCTGGCCGACGACCTGCGATACACGAGCCGCCATAGGAACGGCGGAAACACCGGCGGAGCCGATGAGCGGATTGATCTTATCCTTAAGGAAGACGTTCATGAGCTTTGCGAGCAGAACGCCGCCTGCGGTGCCGAGACCAAATGCAACAACGCCGAGGACGAGAATCTTAAGCGTCTGCGGATTGAGGAAGTTTGCAGCGGTAGCTGTTGCACCGACAGAGGTGCCGAGGAAGATCGTAACGATGTTCATCAGCTCGTTCTGTGCGGTCTTGTTCAGACGCTCTGTTACGCCGCTCTCACGGAGAAGGTTGCCGAGCATGAGGCAGCCGACGAGGGATGCAGCGGACGGCAGCATGAGGGAAACAAAGATGGTAACCACGATCGGGAACAGAATCTTCTCGGTCTTTGTAACCTGACGGAGCTGCTTCATCTGGATCATACGCTCTTTCTTTGTGGTGAGCGCCTTCATGATCGGCGGCTGAATAACCGGAACGAGCGCCATGTAGGAATATGCGGCAACGGCGATCGGGCCAAGGAGTTCAGGTGCGAGCTTGGAGGTGACGAAGATGGCCGTAGGGCCGTCTGCACCGCCGATGATGCCGATGGAGCCGGCCTGTGCCGGGGTAAAGCCGAGCAGGACAGCGCCGACATAGGTGACGAAGATGCCGAGCTGTGCGGCAGCGCCGAGCAGCAGGCTCTTCGGGTTTGCAATCAGCGGACCGAAGTCTGTCATGCAGCCGACGCCGATGAAGATGAGACACGGATAAACACCGAGCTTGACGCCGAGATAGAGGACGTCGAGCAGACCGGCAGCTTCCGTGGAACCGTTTGCGAGTTTAACACCTTCCGCAAACATTTCCCAATGTACATGACCGCCTTCAAACAGCTCTGCATGGTAAATGCCTGCGCCGGGCAGGTTTGTTAAAAGCATACCGAATGCAATCGGCAGAAGGAGCAGCGGCTCGAACTTCTTGACGATAGCAAGGTACAGAAGAACACAGGAAACAGCGAGCATAACGAGCTGCAGCGGGTTTTCGCCGAGCTGCGCGAAGCCTGTGCTATTCAGAAAATTAGTTATCGCTTCCATGAATAATTTAACACTCCTTATTTTAGTAGTATGTGCGTAGGCTTAAGTTTAATTTAGCCAACAACGCAGAGGAGTGTGCCGCTCTCAACAGTTGCGCCCTTCTGGACGTTCACGCTGGTGACCTTGCCGGCCTTCGGTGCCATGATCTCGTTTTCCATCTTCATAGCTTCGAGGATCATGAGAACCTGGCCTTCAGCAACGGTATCGCCAACATTGACGTTGACGGAAAGGATGTTGCCGGGCATCGGGCTCTTGACCTGCTCGCCAACGCCTGCCGGTGCTGCGACCGGGGCCGGAGCGGGTGCTGCTGCCGGAGCTGCTGCAACCGGAGCCGGTGCTGCGCCGCCGACGACTTCTTCTACTGTTACTTCATAAGCTGTGCCGTTAACATTGACATTATACTTTTTCATTGAACTTACCTCTCATCTGTTAGATTTCGCGCTTTGCGCATTTCAGACTCTTTTGATGGAATGGATGCGGATGTGCGAAACGTCCGTGCCCATCTCCTCGGCGATCGCGACTGCGATAGCGGCAACGATCTGCTGGTTGTTTTGGGCGGATACCGCCGGAGCGGGTGCTGCAGCAGGTGCTGCGGCGGCCGGGGCTACTGCCGGAGCCGGCTGTTTTTTAGCGACCTTCTCCATGATGAGGCCGAGGATCTTGATGATAACGATCAAGCAGATCAGGACCACGAACACGGTAATAAGGCCCATCAGAACAACCTGAACGGTGCTGATGTTGGTCTCCATAATCTTACCTCCTTTCACCGAAGCGTTATGGAAATAAAAATAGAAAATGTAATTTGCATTCTGAAAAAAACACCACATTCCCGCATTTTATCAGAATGGTTATATCTTAACACGGAATTCAAAATTTCGCAATGCTTAATTCAACTTTTTTAACCGATATTTTCGGAACGAAAGTCTGTTTGGAATAATTCCCGTTTGAACGCCGAAAATCAGGCGGGAACACGCCGTTTCTCTCCGGTTCAAAATATTGACGAAAAACTTTCTTTTATCCCGTTGCATTTTAGTAGAAAACATAGTAAAATTGAGTTATCTGTTATTTAGCATGGGCTTTCTTCTCAAAAAAGCGAATAGACTGCCCAAAGTATTGAAATGAGGCGAAGACGTGTTTTCAAACAAAGATCTGCGGAAGCTCATCATACCCCTTGTTATTGAGCAGCTTCTGGCCGTAACCATCGGTATGGCGGATACCGTAATGGTCTCCTCCTGCGGCGAAGCGGCGGTTTCCGGCATCTCCCTTGTGGACTCCATCAACTTTTTGCTCATCACGCTGTTTTCTTCTTTGGCGACGGGCGGCGCGGTCATTGCGTCCCAGTACATCGGGCGCGGCGACCACAAAAGCGCAAGTCTTGCGGCAAAGCAGCTTTTCTACGCCAGCCTTGCGCTTTCGGCCGTGCTGGGCGTCATCGCCGTATTCTTCCGCAAGCCGGTGCTGAACATGGTTTTCGGCTCCATTGAAGCGGACGTTATGGCGCACGCGCAGATTTATTTTTTGCTTTCCGCAATCTCCTATCCGTTCCTTGCGGTCTATAACGCCGGTGCGGCGCTGTTCCGCTCTATGGGCGATTCGCGCACGACGATGCTCATTTCCATTTTAATGAACACCATCAACATCGTGGGCAATGCGATTTTAATCTACGGCTTCCAGATGGCTGCGGCGGGCGCGGCGACGGCTTCTCTTGTTTCCCGTGCAGTAGGCGCCATCATCATTACGGTGCTGCTTTTGAACCCGCGCCGTATTATTTTCTATGATAAGCTTCATAAGCCGGAAATCCACCTCTCCATGTTGAAGAGCATTTTGCAGATCGGCGTGCCGAACGGCCTTGAGAACAGCATTTTCCAGATCGGCAAAATTCTGGTTGCAAGCATTGTTTCGGGCTTCGGCACCATTTCCATCACAGCGAACGCCGTGGCGGGCAACCTCGCTTCCTTGCAGGTTATTCCGGGCATGGCGCTCGGCATGGCGATGATCACGGTCGTCGGCCAGTGCATCGGCGCAAAGGACTACGAAGCTGTGAAGAAGTACACGAAGAAGCTGATGCTCATCACCTACGGTGTCGTCTGGGCTATGACGCTTTTGATGCTGCTGTTCAGCAAGCAGATCCTTTCGTTCTACTCACTCTCCGAGGAAACGACCACAATGACGATGGAGGTCTTCATTGTGCACGGCATCTGCGCCGTCATTGTTTGGCCGCTGGCCTTTGCCCTGCCGAACGCCCTGCGCGCTGCGAACGATGTGCGCTTTACGATGATTGTTTCCCTGCTTTCCATGTGGATCTTCCGTATCGGCTTCAGCTACATTCTGGCAATCTACTTTAACATGGGCATTTTGGGCACATGGATTGCAATGTGTATCGATTGGTTCTGCCGCGGCGCCTGCTTTGTCATCCGCTTTGCGCGCGGAAAATGGAAGAATATCAGCTTTATTGATAACTAAGAAGGAGGTAAAACCGTATGGAATATGATGCTTTTACCGGCGGCGTTGCGCCGGGCGGACTGCGCTCGAAAAGCGATATCCGCATTTTGATCTGCTATATGCTCAAAAGCGTGAACGCGCCGCTTTCGGGCGATGACATCATCAGGGTCTTGCAGGAAAAATCCCTTGCGAATTACTTTGAGGCGAGCGATGCGCTCTCTGCCCTTGTGAGCCTTGGCAATGTCACCCGCGAGGAGGACAACACCTATGTGCTGACTAAGCGTGGCAAGAGTGTGGCGGACGACTTAGAACAGCTTATCCCCTCTTCCGTGCGTGATAAGGCCGTAGCCGCCGCCACGGCTCTGCTGGCTTCCGCCAAGATGGAGCGCGAAAACGTGGCGACCATTGTCCGCACCGAAAATGGCTACAACGTGACATGCCACATTTCCGGCGGAGAAATGGAGCTGATGAGCCTTACCGTGTATGTGCCCGACCTCTATCAGGCACGCGAAGTGAAAAAGAACTTTCACCGCGACCCACAGCGCGTGTATAACCTGATGCTCGCGGCGCTTACCGGCGACGACGAGATGATGAAAAGCGCCGTAAACCCGTGAGTTTCCGTCACCTTTAAAATTCCGAAGAGCCGCAGTTTTTGCGGCTTTTCTTTTTCTTCACTTCCTGTTTTTCCGAACGTTCTGCACTTGTCGTCAAAAACCGACATTTTTCTGTATGTGTATTGTGTATACTTGTATGTGAAAACAGTTTGAGTTTGCACAGAATATACACATCATTCGTGTGAATATTTCTCACATAGTCGTGCATAATGGCGCAAATAGCGTATACTATTATTGTATCTGCTATTTGTATCTCACGCAAAAGATACAACACAGTTATGTGCACGATTTTCACAGAATGACACAGCGGATGGTGAACAGCAATGGAAGAAATAGACTCTAAAGCAATCTTCGGCCGACGTCTCAAGCGTTTCCGTGAAGAAAGCGGCTACACGCAGTCGATCCTTGCGAATATTCTTGGCGTTGAACGTTCCACCTACACGTATTATGAGACCGGCAAAACGACGCCCGCCATCTTTGACCTGATGCGCCTTTGCCGTCTTTACCGCATTTCTTTGGATGAACTGTGCGGATACAGCGCAAACTCTGCAGACACGATGCGTCTGAGCGATTCCGGTCAGCGCGTGAAAGTGTATGCACGCCGCAAAGAGCGTCGTTACCTTGCCGATTCTGTGCTGGATCTTTCTACAGATGAGCAGCAGCTTTTGGCGTATTATCGTTCCGCTTCCCCGGAAGATCGTGCGGAGCTTTTTGAACATCTGCGCAATGCACGGTACCGTGACCGCCGCCACGCAAACGCAAAATAACCTTCAAAAATTTCATATGCGCTTGTAGCCCAGTTGGATAGAGCGACAGACTCCGACTCTGTAGGCCGCTGGTTCGAATCCAGTCAAGCGCGCCAATGAAAACCCGCATGAACGCTGACGTTCTGCGGGTTTTTGATTTATCTGTAACACACTTTATATTTTGAACCCCCGCTTTCCGGCTGATTGGTCGGGCAGCAGATTTTTCAAAAGAAAAAAAGATGAACAGGAATGGCAAATCCCGTTCCTGTTCACTGAATTATTGGAATTCTAAAAATAGACCACTACTACCACTAATTGGTCAATAGAGCCATTTTCATTTTCTTCACATATTCTCCGATGTATTTCGGCGCGTCCTTTCCATACTGTTCAAGCAGCTTGATGATTGCTGAGCCGACAATGGCACCGTCAGAGATATTCGCCATTTTCTTTGCCTGCTCGGGTGTGGAAATGCCAACGGCTTGCCGAAATCATACGGGAAATTTGCAGTGAGGATACTCAAAATTATTAGGCGCTGGGTGCGCCACCATCGTTTTGAAAACACCGTATCGTAACCTCCTTTGAAAAAGGAAAAACTCCTTTGACGTTATATCTTCCGTCAAAGGAGTCTCAAAAAAACGTCCTTGATAGAAATACACTTTCTGTCAAGGACGAACAAAACACTTATCCGCGGTGCCACCTTGATTCACGGCATGACCCGTGCACTTAGCAGGATACCTACATATCCCCGGCAAATGACGTCTGCCTGCAACGTCGCAGAATACTTTGTGGAATCACATTTGACTGCGCCCTCAGCGGTCCATTTGACAACTTGTTTCTTACCTGACTCTCAGCAACACAGGCTCTCTGTAAAGGCATCGTTATCGTTATCTCCGCTTCAACGGTTTGAATTATTAAATTTGCATGAATTATAGCACGTATATTTCAGCTTGTCAACACGTATTTTTAATTTCAACATAAACAGTACAGACAAGACATTTACGACCGCAGCGAAAACAAGTTTCAGCGTCACTGCGGCTTTTGCTGTTGCGTTTACGGGCTGCCAAGCCTGTATTTGAAATCTCTGTAGCCGAACGACGCTAACTTGCGGATATCGCCGCCCGCTGTGCGGGAATAAATGCCGGGCAGGGGCATGCCGTTGAAGGTATTGTTTTTGCAGGTGGTGTAGATTGCCATGTCACCAAAGACGAGCAGGTCGCCGACTGCGGGCACAGCGTCGAAGCTGTAATCGCCGATAACGTCGCCTGCAAGGCAGGTTGGGCCGGCAAGGCGCACCGTGTACGGCTTCTCCCCCGGCTCACCGGCGCCGAACAGCGGCGGGCGATACGGCATTTCGATGACATCCGGCATATGGCAGGCGGCGCTGGCATCGAGAATTGCGATGGTCGTCTCGCCGTTTCGCACGACATCGAGCACGCGGCTGAGGAGGTACCCGGCGTTTAACGCGCAGGCTTCGCCGGGCTCGAGGTACACGGTGACATTCCAGTCCTGCTGCGCGCGGCGGATGCAGCGCTTCAGCGTTTCCATATCGTAGTCGGGACGCGTGATGTGGTGGCCGCCGCCGAAGTTGAGCCACTGCATTTTGGGCAGCAAATCGCCGAACGTTGAAGCAACGGCGTTTAAGGTCGTTTCCAGTGCGTCGGCATCCTGCTCGCACAGCGTGTGAAAATGAAGGCCGTCGAGCAGTTCGGGCAAATGCGCGTCTTCTTGAACGGCTTTATCCCACTGCGCACGGGTGGTGCCGAGGCGGCTGCCGGGCGCACAGGGATCGTAAATTTCGTGTCCCTCCTGCGTAGAGCACTCCGGGTTGATGCGCAGACCGACGCTTTTGCCCGCAGCTTTTGCTTTGGGCGCGAACTTTTGCAGCTGTCGCGGCGAATTGAACACAATGTGATCCGCATAGCGCAGCAGCTCGTCCATTTCATCCTCACGGTAGGCGGCGCAAAACACATGAACCTCGCCGCCCGGCATTTCTTCAGCGCCGAGCCGCGCTTCAAACAGGCCGCTCGCTTCCGTACCGGCCAAATGCGGCGCGAAAATCGGATAAAGATCATAATTGCTGAACGCCTTCTGTGCCAAAAGCACCTTGCAGCCCGTGCGCTTTTGCAGCGCGCCGAGCACCTCTGCGTTATGCTGCAGGACGGCCTCGTCCATGAGGTAGCACGGTGTGGGCAGCGTTTTAAACTCCGGCGGAATTTCGCCGTTGATGCCCGCAAACGGTGGGCGCGTATCCATTAAGTTCATCAGTCCACCAAAGCCGGATCGTGGTTTTCGCTGCGCGGCAGGCCGTATTTATCAAGGGCATCGAGGAACGGATCCGGGTCAAACTCCTCGACGGTGTAGACACCGGGCTTTGTCCACTTGCCGGTGAGCATCATCAGCGCGCCGCACATGGCCGGCACGCCGGTGGTGTAGCTGATGGCCTGACTGCCGACCTCGCGGTAGCATTCCTGGTGGTCGCAGACATTATAGATGTAGTAGGTCTTCTCTTTGCCATCCTTTTTGCCTGTGAAGATGCAGCCGATGTTCGTCTTGCCCTTTGTGCGCGGGCCGAGGCTTGCGGGGTCCGGCAAAAGTGCTTTGAGGAACTGGATCGGCACGATCTCCTGACCGTTGTAGTGAATCGGTGTGGTGGAAAGCATGCCGACGTCTTCGAGGCAGCGCATGTGGTCGAGGTAGCTCTGGCCGAACGTCATGAAGAAACGGATGCGCTTGACTTCCGGCAGATTTTTGCCGAGGGATTCGATCTCCTCGTGGTGCAGCAGGTACATATCCTTCTGACCGACCTGATTGAAGGTATACACGCGCTTAATGCTCATAGCCGGGATTTCGACCCAGTGGCCGTTTTCCCAATAGCTGCCGGGTGCAGAAACCTCGCGCAGGTTGATCTCCGGGTTGAAGTTTGTCGCGAACGCATAGCCGTGATCGCCGCCGTTGCAGTCCAGAATATCGATGGTATCGATGGTATCGAACTCGTGCTTTTTAGCGTAGGCGCAGTACGCCTGCGTGACGCCTGGATCAAAGCCGCAGCCGAGCAGTGCGGTGAGGCCGGCCTCTTCAAACTTCTTTTTGTATGCCCACTGCCAGCTGTAATCAAAGTAGGCGGAGAAGCCCGCTTCCTTGCAGCGCTTTTCGTAAATGGCGCGCCATTCGGGGTCATCGGTGTTCTCCGGCTCGTAGTTTGCGGTATCCATGTAGTTAACACCGCAGGCGAGGCAGGCATCCATAATGGTGAGATCCTGATACGGCAGGGCAATGTTCATGACGAGATCCGGCTTGTAGCTTTGGATAAGGTCACAAAGCTGCTGCACGTCGTCTGCATCGACCTGTGCAGTGGTGATTTTTGTTTTGGTGATGGGCGCAAGCTTTGCGGCAAGTGCATCGCACTTGGACTTTGTGCGGCTTGCGATGCACAGCTCGGTGAAAACTTCGCTGACCTGACAGCATTTGGAAATGGCGACACCGGCTACGCCGCCGCAGCCGATAACAAGAACTTTGCTCATGATGATGCTCCTTTTATATTTTTAGTTTGATAATTTATACGTTTAAGGCCAATAAGAGTTCGCGCAGGACTTTGCAGGCCATGGCGGTGGAAACGCCGCTTGCGTCCAGCATGGGGGCTAACTCATTGACATCTGCGCCGATGATGTTCGTCTTTGACACGGTGAGGATGGCGTTTAATAGCTGCATGAACGTCATGCCGCCCGCCTCCGGTGTGCCGGTGCCGGGAAAGCACGAGGGGTCAAGACAATCGAGATCGATGGTGAGGTAAACCGGTACCTGCGTGCGGCACAGCTCTGCCGTGAGTGCTTCGAGGCCCGAGAAATCGAACTTATGCATTTCGGTGTGCGTCTTCGCAAACGTGAACTCTTCCCTGTCGCCGCTGCGGATGCAGAACTGGTGAATGCGGCCGTCGCCGAGAATGTCGTGGCAGCGGCGCAGCACGCAGGCGTGGCTTAATTCGGCGCCGAGGTAATCCCGACGCAGGTCGGCGTGGGCATCAAAGTGAATGATGTGCATAGCGGGATATTTATGCGCCGCCGCACGAACAGCGCCGAGCGTAACAAGATGCTCGCCGCCGAGCAAAAGTGGGAACTTGCCGTCTTGCAGGATCGTTTCCGCGCGCGCTTCGATGTCTTTGAGGGCGCTTTCGCTGGAGCCGAAGCACAGCTCCATATCACCGCTGTCAAACACCTTGATGTCGGTTAAATCTTTATCCTGATACGGGCTGTATGTCTCGAGGCCGTAGCTTTCGTGACGCATGGCGGCGGGGCCGAACCGTGCGCCGGGGCGGTAGCTTGTGGTGGAATCGAACGGCGCGCCGTACAAAACGATATCGGCATCCGCGTAGCTGCTTTCGCAGCCGATGAAAGTTTCAATATTCTGGTGCAGCATTATTTTTCCTCCACTTCCCGCAGCATTTCTTCCAAAAATGCCGGCAGATAAAATGCGCCGACATGCAGACGAGCGGTATAATAGCGCGTGCGCATATTGAGCGCGTTCCACTGGTTGGAGTCAAGGTCGTTGATTGGGTGATATTTCTTGCTTGCAAAGCCGAAAAGCCAGTAGCCCGCGGCGAAGGTGGGAATATGCGCCTGATAAACCTTGCTGATGGGGAACGTCGTTGCGATGCGCTGATGGCTGCGCTGCATGGCAGTGGCATCCTCCGCATAGAACGGGCTGCCCTGCTGGTTGACCATGATGCCGTCCTCACGCAGAGCATTATAGCAGCTTCCGTAAAATTCACGGGTGAACAGACCCTCGGACGGGCCGAACGGGTCGGAAGAATCGACAATGATGAGGTCGTATTCATCTTCACACTTGCGAATGAACTTCAGTGCGTTTTCGTAGTAGATATGTACACGGCGGTCGTCCATGCGGCAGGCGTTGCTCGGCAGATAGGCGCGGCAGGCCTCGATGACCTGCGGGTCCATCTCGACGAGGTCGATGCGCTCTACGCGGTCATAGCGGGTCAGCTCGCGCACGACGCCGCCGTCGCCTGCGCCGATAACGAGAATGTCCTTTGCATTACGATGCACGGACATCGGCACATGGGTGATCATTTCGTCGTAGATAAACTCGTCGCGCTCCGTGAGCATGACATTGCCGTCCAGCGTCAGCACGCGGCCGAACTCCGGCGTTTCAAAAATATCGATGCGCTGATAGGCGCTTTGCTTTGAATATAACTGGCGGTCCACACGGATGCTGTGCTTGACATCCGGCGTGTGAAATTCCGAAAACCACATTTCCATTTTTGTCCCTCCTTATGCAAGCACGTTCAGGCGGAGGATATCGGGATCCTCCGGGCCGGTCATGCTGCAGCCTTTGGCTTTGGCGTATTCGATGTAATCGAGGATCTCCGCCGTGATGCGTTCGCCCGGCGCCAAGATCGGAATGCCCGGCGGGTAGCACATGACGAACTCACTGCACACCATACCCTCCGTCTCGCGGAGCGGCAGGCTCTTTTTCGGTGCGTAGAACGCCTCCTGTGGACTGGCGGCAACCTCGGGGTCGATGTACTCCTGGCTCAAAAGGCCGGTGCCGTCCGTGCTGTACCGGCGCTTGATCTCGGCCAAAGCACTGACAAGACGCTCCACCTCCTGCGGGCGGTCGCCGATGGAAAGGTATGCAAGGATATTGCCGATGTCGCCGAACTCGATCTGGATATCGTATTCGTCGCGCAGGATGTCGTAGACCTCGATGCCGGCAAGGCCGATGTCGAGCGTGTGAACGCTGAGCTTTGTCGTATCGAAATCAAACACGGAGTTGCCGTTGCAGAGTTCTTTGCCAAACGCGTAGTAGCCGCCGACGGCGTTGATCTCCTCGCGGGCGTATTCTGCCATATCGGCGACCTGATGGAACACTTTGCGGCCGCGCAGTGCCAGATTGCGGCGGGAGATGTCCAGACTGGACATGAGCAGATAGCTGCCCGAGGTCGTTTGGGTGAGATTGATGATCTGCCGCACATAACCGGCGTGGACATTGGGGCCGATGAGCAATAAGCTCGACTGTGTTAAGCTGCCGCCGCTTTTGTGCATGGAAACGGCCGCCATATCCGCACCAGCCGCCATAGCGGAGACCGGCAGGCCGCCGCCGAAATAAAAGTGCGTGCCGTGTGCTTCGTCCGCGAGGCACAGCATACCGGCATCGTGCGCCATTTGTACGATTGCGCGCAGGTCGCTGCAAATGCCGTAGTATGTGGGGTTATTGACGAGCACCGCCACGGCGTTCGGGTGCTCGCGGATGGCTTTTGCCACCTGCTCGCGCTTCATACCGAGCGAAATACCGAGGCGATGATCCACCTCCGGGTTGACGTAGACCGGCACCGCGCCGCAGAGCACCAAAGCATTCAAAACGCTGCGGTGGACGTTGCGGGGCAGAATAATCTCATCGCCACGCTTACATGCGGTGAGAACCATGCTCTGCACGGAGCTTGTGGTGCCGCCCACCATTAAAAACGCATGTGCCGCGCCGAACGCATCGGCGGCAAGCTCCTCCGCCTCCCGAATGACCGACACCGGGTGGCAGAGATTATCGAGCGGCTTCATACTGTTGACATCCAACCCGACGCACTGCTGACCCAGAAAGGCGGCCAGCTCCGGGTTGCCGCGGCCGCGCTTATGACCCGGCACATCAAACGGCACCACGCGCATGTTGCGGAATTTTTCGAGCGCTTCATGGATTGGTGCGCGGCGCTGGTCGAGCTTTGCGCGTTTTACATTTTCGTTCATCTTTTCCCTCCGTTCAAAGCCCTTTGCAAAACAAAAAACGCAAGCCCGGCACGTAGGTGCAGAACTTGCGTTTGAATCGCTTATTTTTTGGGCGCATGTTTTCGGAACATAAAAACATGGTTTCCCGGAAAGCGGAGCGTTTCAGAGTCTATATAGCAATTAAACTTTTACTACTCTTATTGACGTTTCACAAGTCTGCGCTTTAGCACAATTTCATGGTTGCAAAGGAACCATCTTATAAAATCTGAGCTTTTTAACTCAGTCAATAAGGCAGCCGAAGCTGCCGGTCGGCAGTGGACCCGGCTGTCCGTATGGCCTTAGCCCGAAAGGGCGGTCCAAAAGTAAAAATTGCTTTGAAAAACTCTTACGTCTCACTTCGTCTTTCAAAATCGATATGAGTATATCATAAACGACAAATCATGTCAACAAAAAATTTCCAGCCGCATTATTTCCAGCCGCGGGCGGTGGGGTCGAGCATTTCGGCTGCGGAATATATGAGCGCATTGCAGACGGCGGCGGCTATGGTGCTGCCGCCCTTGCGCCCAAATGCAACGATGGCGGGGACATGATGCTTTTCGCACACGGCGAAAATGTTTTCTTTGCTCTCGATGACGTTCACAAAGCCGACCGGCACACCGATGACAAGCGCGGGGCGCAGACCGTTTTCGATCTCCTCGGCAATGGCGAACAGCGCGGTGGGCGCGTTGCCGACCGCCAAAATCGCGCCGGGGTATTCTTTTGCAGCCTTGTGCATGGCGGCGACGGCGCGCGTGGTGCCGCTTTCTTTTGCGCTTTGGGCAACTGCGGAGTCTGCCATGAAGCACAGAGCTTCCCCATTCAGCTTTTTGAGGCCCGGCTTGGAAACACCTGCGAGCGCCATATTCGTATCGGTGATGATCGTGGCGCCGTTATGCAGCGCTTCTATGGCTTTTTGCACGGCATTTTCGGTAAAATGCAGTGTTTCGGCATACTCGAAATCCGCCGTGGTGTGAATAACACGCTTGACAACGGCGAGATTTTCCCTTGGTATCCGGATATGCCTTTCTTCAAGCTCTTTTGCGATAATCTGCATGCTGGTGCGCTCAATATCGGCGGGCAGATGATGCTGCGGGATCATGCTTTGCACCCCCTCGGGTTTTCCATGCCCATGGCGCGGTACACGGCATCCATATCGAGGCTGTTCCGCACGCCGTCGGCTAAGATGTCAAGCTGCTCGCGGCGGTACTCTTCCATGGAAACAGGCACGGCGGCTGTGGGGTCTATCCCCTTGCGGGCGCAGAGGTATTCCGCAAGCTTTTCGGTCAGCTCGCCGCTGTCAAAGAGACCGTGCAGATACGTGCCGAAGACGTTTTGATTTGTGCAGCCCTCTTTTGTGCCGTCCGCGTGCGTACAGAACGGCTCACCGCGCACGATCGTATTGCCTGTATGAATTTCGTAACCGGTGAGCATTGCCCCTGTAAACGGCGCAGCGATGACTTCGCCTGTGACCTGCGCGCGATGCTTTTCCGTACAGAATGTCGTTTCGATCGGCAATAAGTTAAGGCCGCGCAGCGTTTGCGGGCGACCGCTTTCGGAGCCATCCGGGTCGTGCAACGTCTCACCGAGCATCTGGTAACCGCCGCAGACGCCAAGCACCGGCGTCTCTTTCGCGGCGAGCTTTAAGATGACGGCTTCGAGTCCCGACTGGCGCAGCCAGAGGAGATCCTCAACCGTGTTTTTCGTGCCGGGCAGAATCACAAAGTCGGGCGCGCCGAGCTCGCGGGTGTTTTGCACGTAGCGCACATCCATTAAAGGGTGCTGCTCGAGCACCATGAAATCCGTGAAATTTGAGATGTGCGGCAGGCGAATGACGGCGATGTCCAGCGGACGCACGGCGTCTTTTTTTTCAAGGCGCTCGGAAAGGGAGTCTTCGTCCTCGATATCGACGCGCAGATACGGCACGACGCCCAGAATAGGCAGGTGCGTTTTATCTTCGAGCATGGAGAGGCCGGGGCGGAGAATTTCGACGTCACCGCGGAATTTATTGATGACAAGTCCCTTGATGCGGTCGCGCTCGTCCGTCTCCAGCAGCTCTACGGTGCCGAAAAGCTGCGCGAACACACCGCCGCGGTCGATGTCGCCGACGAGCAGAACGGGCGCATCGACAAGCTTTGCGAGCCCCATGTTCACGATGTCATCCGCTTTCAGGTTGATCTCCGCCGGGCTGCCCGCGCCCTCGATGACGATAACGTCAAAATCTTCTGCAAGGCTGTTGTAGGCGCGCAGAATATCGGGAATGAGTGATTTTTTCATCTTGAAATACTGCGAAGCTTTCATCTGGCCGCGCACTTCGCCGTTCACGATGACCTGACTGCCGACATCGCTGCTCGGCTTCAGCAAAATGGGGTTCATGCGCACGTCCGGCTCCACACCCGCCGCCTGCGCCTGTACGACCTGTGCGCGACCCATCTCTAAGCCGTCACGGGTAACGAAGCTGTTCAGCGCCATATTTTGACTTTTGAACGGTGCGGTGTGCAGACCGTCCTGCGCGAAAATGCGGCACAGCGCCGCGCATAATAAACTTTTGCCCGCGCCGCTCATCGTGCCCTGCACCATGATGCACTTGGCTTTTTTATTTTCGCTCATTTCAGCACCTCCCGCATGATTTTCAGTATCTTTTCGTTTTCCTCCGGCGTGCGCACGGCGGTGCGGTACCAGGTGTTATCAAGCCCCGGGTAGTTTGCACAGCCGCGCACGACAGCGCCTTTTTCTTTTAGTCGCTCGCCGAAATCTTCCGGCGCTTTGAATAACAGGAAATTTGCCTGCCCGTCCAAGACGCGCAAGCCGAGCGAGCGCAGGGACGCGATCATTCTGGGACGCTCCCGTGCGATTAAGCTTCGCACGTGGTTGGCGTATTCGGTTTCATCTAACGCCGCGACACCTGCCGCCTGTGCGAGTGACGAAACTGCCCACGGCTGCCCCGCTTCGCGCATATTTTCTAATAATTTTTCATCTCCGCTGAGTACATAACCGAGCCGCACGCCCGCCATGGCGTATAATTTTGTGAAGGCTTTCAGAATAACAAGCTCGGGGAACTGCGCTAAAAAGTGCTTTGCAGTCCGGCTTTCGTGCTCCGGGAGAAAATCGAGGAAACACTCGTCGATGACGGGCGTTGCATGACACGCCCTGCATTTTTTCAGGAGTTTTTCGAGAAAATCCGACGTAACGATCTGCCCGGTGGGGTTGTTTGGTTGACATAAGAACACCATATCGATGGTTTCATGGAGAGCAGAGAGCAACTCTTCGGTGATTTCAAAATCATTTTCCTCTTTTAAAAAGAAATATTCGACTTCACAGCCGACGGTTTTGAGTGCGGACGCGTACTCTGCGAAAGTCGGCGCGGGCAATAATGCGCGGCGCGGCTTTTTCGCGAGCACGAGCCGAAAAATGAGGTCTGCCGCGCCGTTGCCGCAAAGAATTTGGTTTTCGTGTACGTTTTCGCTTGCGGAGAGTTTTTGGCGCAGCTCTCTGCAAAGCGGGTCGGGGTAGCGGTCTGCGGTAGGCAGTGCGTTTACGATTGCCTGTGCAACGCCCTCCGGCAAACCGAGAGGACTGACATTCGCGGAAAAATCGAGTGCATCGTGGCCGAATTTTGCGCGGTAGCCCGCCCAGTCGCCGCCGTGTGTGAGTTCCATATTCTCTCCCCCTTTACAGTAAGACGAATGCCGCGCGAACGAGCAGACCGAGCACGAGTGCCAAAATGCTTTCTGCGTACATCATGCGGTCGGCTTTCAAAATGTCCTCCGGCATGATCGGGCGCAGCGGGTCGCCGATCGTCGGCTTATCATAGTATTCACCGAAATAATATGCGGGCCCGGCGAGCTGCACGCCGAGCGCACCGGCGCAGGCACTTTCGGTCTGCGCGCTGTTGGGGCTTGCGTGATTTCGGCGGTCGCGCCGCCAGATCTTCCACGCGCCCTTGACGCTGTTTCCCGTGAATCCCGCCGCGAGCACCCACAAAAGTGCCGCGATACGACTCGGAATGTAGTTTGCGGCATCGTCAAGCTTTGCGGGCACGCGCCCGAAGTTTATGTACTTTTCATTTTTGTAGCCGAGCATGCTGTCCATCGTGTTGATGGCTTTGTAGGTCAGCGCAAGCGGTGCGCCGCCGATGAGCATGCAAAGAAGCGGCGCGATCACGCCGTCACCGGCGTTTTCGGCAACGGTCTCCACAGCGGCTTTTGTCACGCCCTCCATGGAAAGCGCGTCGGTATCACGCCCGACAATGCGGGAGACGGCCTTGCGCGCGGCGGGGAGGTCGTTCTTTTTGAGTTCCTTGTAAACGTTGCAGCTCTCCTGCACAAGCCCCTTTGCGGCAAGTGACTGCGCGCACCAGAACATTTGAATCAAAAGTCCGAACACCCAATGAATTTTATAAAAGAAGAAGCACACCGCGCCGGAAAGCAGGAATGTGCCGACAGGCAGGATGAATGCGGTGATTGCGCCGCCGATGCGCTCGCCACGCGGTGTTTTTGGCAAAATTTTCCGCAAGCTTCGATCTAAAAAGGAAATAACCTTGCCCATATATACAACCGGGTGCGGCAGCCACAGGGGGTCGCCGAAGATTGCGTCTAAAATGAATCCGCCGAGGACGGCGAAGAAAATCAGCATGTGGCCTCCTTTGTGTACTGCACGGTCCCGATGAGATGCAAAACGTGCTTTTCCTGCCAATCGCGGGCATCGAGCACATAGCCGCCGGCAGTCGGCGCACACCATTCATAATAATTTTTCTGCGGCACAGCGTACTTTTCCATGACGGTCATCTGCGTGCCGCCATGCGCAACGATAACGAGCATGTCTTCACTGTTTTGAATAGATTGATTTAGCAGTGATTCAAATGCTTTGCAAACACGCTCGCTGAAATCCGCTTTGCACTCGCCGCCGGGACAGGTGCTTTCGCAGTTCGAATCCACCCATGCGCGGTAGGCGAAATCGTGCTCCATCTCTTTATAGTTACGTCCCTCAAATACGCCGAAATTCATCTCGCTGAGGTCGTTTACGGGGATATACTCGGCAGTCGGAAATAAAATCTCCGCTGTCTGTTTTGTGCGCTTTAACGGCGTGACATAAACGGTTTTGGGCGAAAAGTCCGCCTGCTTCAGTGCCGCAAGCCCGGCCGGTGAGAGTGGAATGTCCGTCACGCCCTGATAGCGGTGATCAACATTATAGGCGGTTTCACCGTGGCGCAAAAGGTAAATTTTCATTTGGGCAGTTCCCCTTTCAAGACGGTCGGAATGCCGCAGAACATCTGCACAACACAATCGGCACGCGCGGCGAGCAGGCATGCCAAGCGGCCGGCTTTTTCGCGGTTTGCGCGCTCTGTGGCATCAACGGGCACAACACCGCCGCCGACTTCCGTTGCGGTGATAATATCGTATTTTTCAGAAAGTATTTTAGCAAGTGCTTCGAGGTCTTCCGTCGTTTCGGCCTGCTTTTGCACCTCAAAACAGCATGTACCGCCGAGCTTTTGCGCGAACGTGCGCTTGCCGCTGTAAAGCGGACCTGTGATGAACAACATTACAAGATTCCTCCCCACTGGCACACGGCAAGCGCTGCCAACATGGCGAGCTCTGCCCTTTGCAGGAACCACCCGGCAAGGTCGCCCGTGATGCCGCCGAATTGCTTTTTCGACACTGCGTAATACCGCCAAAAGACAAGTAAAGCAGCCAAAACGGCCGCCCAGCCGCCGAGCATGAGCATCGCAGCGCCGAGCACGACAGTATAAATAATCAAGACACGACGCACCGTTATGCGGTCTGCGGCTTCCGCGAACGTATGCGCAAGGCCGGTGTTTTTTGCCATAGGAAATGATGCCACGGCGAGGCCGGAAAACGCACGCTCCAAGGTGAGTGCCAATATCCAAACCACACCGAAACGTACCGTAAATTTCACCGAAGCACAGAGCGCAAAATACAATATGAAATATGCGCATAATCGGATAACTGCAAATGCACCGCAGTGTGGGTCTTTCAAGATTTCGAGCTTCTTTTCCGCATCACCGTAGCTTGAGAGCGCATCGCATGTATCGGCGAAGCCATCCAGATGGATGCCGCCGGTGACGAGCACAGGCACAAGGCAAAAGCCTGCTGCGCGGGCGAGCTCCGGCACTGGCAGGACGCCGACTAAGCACCACAACCCGCCGCACACTGCACCGATGAGCGGGAATGCGCACAGCGCGTATCGCATGTTCTTTTGGCTCCATTCGAACTGCGGCATAGGAATTGCTGAAAACATAGCAAACGCCACGGCAATCGTCTGCAAAATCGTCATACCTTTTCCCCTCCTTTGTAATAAACCGGGATACCGCATACTACGCGGCAGACGTGATCCGCGCGGGCAGCGATGCCGTTTTGGATCTGCGCCAGCGCTTTGAGGTACAGATCTGTTTCGTCGGCATACGCTGCACCGCCGCTGAACACCTCGTTGCCGACGACAATCAGATGTTCGCATTGTTTATATAGTATTTCGACGCCGTACAGAACGGCTTCTGCGGTATTGACCCCCGCACCTTTCGGATCGTACAGTTCGTTTGCGGTCAGGTTGCCGAGGTCTTCGAGCAGAACCATTCCGCGATTTGGTATTCTGATTTTATCAAGACTGATAGGGGATTCGATCGTTTCAAACTGTTTTTCTTTTCGCATGGCGCGGTGCTTTTCGACGCGTTTGGCGCACTCTTCATCCCACACCTGCATGGTGGCGACGTAGTAACGCGGCAGCGGGAACTTTAAGGTCAGGCTTTCTGCATAGGCGCTTTTGCCGCTTGCTGCGCCGCCGATGACGAGCGTCAGCATTGCGGGGTGTACGGCGCGATGCCGCCCTCCGTGAACGAATAACAGTTGTTATAGACCGCAAGCGCCATGTCCCACAGCGGCAGGCTTGCGACCGCGCCGGTGCCCTCGCCGAGGTGCATATTCGCCGTGATGAGCGGCTTTTTGCCGAGCGCTTCCAAAACGATACGCGCCGCGGGCTCCGCCGAAACGTGGCTTGCGAACATGGCCTTAGTCGCCGTCGGGCACAGCCGTGCCGCACACAGTGCCGCCACACTGCTGATGAAACCGTCGATAATGACAGGAATATTCTCCAGAGCACCACCCAAAAACACGCCGCACAGCCCGGCGATATCTAAGCCGCCGAGCGCCGACAGCACGCCGATCACATCGGTTTTTTCGGGATGATTGACCGCGATGCCTTGATAGATGACCTCAATCTTGCGGCGCAGACCGTCATTGGAGAGTCCCGCGCCGCGGCCGGTCATTTCTTCGGGCGCGCGGTCGAGCAAAACGCAGCTCACGGCGGCAGAGGTTGTCGTGTTGCCGATGCCCATTTCGCCGGTCGCGAGGAGCTTTATGCCCTGCGCTTTCTGCTCGCGAACGAGCTCGATGCCGGTCTCGATGGCTTTTAAAGCGTCCTCACGAGACATAGCAGGTCCGCCGGTGAAATCATCCGTACCCGCACGCACACGGCAATTTTTCACACCGTCCACGGGCGCTCCCGCGATGCCCATATCGACGGGAGTCACACCGCAGTGCACCGTTTCCGCCATTTTGCAGACGCTTGTTTTGCGCTGCGCAAGATTCTGCAAAACGGCGCGCGTCACGTCGCTGCCGGACTGGCTGATGCCCTGCGCGATGACGCCGTTATCCGCGCACAGCACCAAGACCGCGCGCTTTGAAAAATCGAACTGCGGCGCGCCTGTAAGCGCAGCCACATCTTCTAATAATGGTTCGAGATCGCCAAGCCCGCCGAGTGGCTTTGCAAGCGACGCCCAATGCGCGTGGGCGGCTTTGCGCGCGGCTTCATCCGGCTGCGTGATTGTTTTGAGCCGGTTTTTAAGTTCTGTTTCCGTCATATTTTGTCCCTCATGTAGCGGCGGGCGGCGTCCGCAAAGCGCTGCGGCAGCGGCGTGCCCGCCCAGTATAAATGCGGAAAACCCGCATAAAAATGTTCGTTTGCAAAAGCACAGTCCCACGTACGGCCGTTCGGCTTTGTCGCTGTGCACGCTATGCCGTTTTCGGTGGAATCCCAGTGGTGAAATTCGTGCACAGGAAGCAACTCGTCTTTTTTTAGCAGCATGCTGTTCTCCTTCGCAGTAAGCGTCGCGTAACCGAAGCGCACGAGGTGGCCGACCTTAAAGCCTTCGCCGGGCAGAACGCCTGCCATACGGTATTTGTCGCCGTTTACATCTTCAAGTGTTTGACCTAAATACAAAAAGCCGCCGCATTCTGCCACAGTCGGCAAACTGTTTTTAATTGCGGTTTTGATGCGCAAAAGCATCTCGGTATTTTCGCTGAGTGCCTTTGCGCAAAGCTCCGGGTAACCGCCGGGCAGATACAGCCCGCCGATATTTTGAGGCAAACTTTTATCGTGCAATGGGCTGAAAAAGACAGGTTCTGCGCCGGCTTCTTTGAACGCTTCAAGCGTTTCGGTATATGTAAAACAAAAGGCTTCATCCCTTGCAACGGCGATGCGCACATTAGGAATCGGAAATTCCTCTTTCGGTACTTTGGGTGCCGGACACGCAAAGACGCTAAAGAGTTTTTCAAAATCGACCGTCTTTTTCATCGTCTCATGCAAAAGTGTGATCTTCTTTTGCAGATTTTCAATCTCACCGGCGGTTTTAAGCCCCAGATGACGACTTTCGATCGCAGCTTTGGGCATTGGGGGCAGATAGCCGATAACAGGCACACCTGTCTCCTTTTCGAGCACCGGTGCTAAAATACGGTACAAATTTTCTTTACAGTCATTCAGTATAATACCGGCGATATGGTGCGGTGTGCGAAAGGACATTAAGCCGCGTACCTGCGCTGCGAGGGTTAAGCTTGCACCCTTCGGACGCAGGACAAGCAGGACGGGTAGATTCAACGTATCGGCCAAATGCCACGCACTTGCGATGTCGCTTGTACCGCCGAGACCGTCATAGTACCCCATAGCACCCTCGCATATAGCCGCACCGTGATCGGCTGCGCTTTTATTATATAAATTTTGCACTATTTGCGGCTTTGAGAAAAACAAATCAAGATTGTGACTTTCAACGCCGAGCACACTGCGGTGAAACATGGGATCAATATAATCGGGCCCGGATTTAAACGCACAGGGGTTGAGGCCGCGGGCTTTGAGCGCCGCAAGCAACGCAATGGTGACGGTCGTTTTGCCGCTGCCGGAGTTCGGCGCGGCGATGAGCATTTGCAGCATGTCATTCCCTCACAATCAAAAAAACGGGATTATTCGCCTTCATCAGGTGCAAATTACCGACTGAACTGCTGCGGCTTATGGAAATTTGTGTGATTTGCGCAGTCATGCCGTGGGTTGCAAAAGATGAAAGCGCCGTTTGCAGCGTTTCAAGCGCGATAGCGGAAACACACAGGCGAGCACTCGGATTTGCGGTCAATACAGCATCGATGATCTCGGGCAGATTGCCCTTACTGCCGCCGATAAACACGGCATCCGGTGCAGGAAGACCCGTTAATTTTTCCGGCGCTTTGCCCTCTGCAAGTGTCAAATTATGTACATGAAATTTGTCTCGATTTTGTTTTATCAGCGAACAGGCAGCTGCGTCACACTCCACGGCATACACGTATCCGAGCGGCGCTGCAAGCGCCATTTCTATGCTGACACTGCCGGTCCCCGCGCCGATGTCCCAGAGAATATCGGTCGGTTTAACAGCAAGCTTTGCGAGTGCCGCGGCGCGAACCTCCTGCTTTGTCATGGGTGTTTTGCCGCGGATGAAGACTTCATCCGGCAAACCCGGCACACGCTGCACGGGTACTTCACACGACTCTACAAGAAGCACACATAGCGGTGCAAAAACACTTTCAGATATTTTTCGTACTGCATTCTTACTGATTTTTTGCTGTGGTGTACCGAGATTTTCACCGACAACCGCCTGCACGTCTCCCAGCCCGGCTTCGGTGAGTTTCGCGCAGATCACTGCGGGAGTAACTTCGCCGCCCGTTAAGAAAAATGTGGGCTTGCCCATGCTGCACGCAGCAACAGGGTCACATGCACAGCCGTGCGCGGAGACGAGGTTCCAGTTCTGCCACGGTTCGTGGATGGCAGCAGAAAGCAACTGTACGCTGGAAACGCCCGGAATCACGGTGTATTCGATGTGGCGTTCATCGAGCACGCGGCACAGTGCAGAGGCGCCGGAATAAAACCCGGTGTCACCGCTGTATACAAGTGCGATATTTTGTTCTTTTGTTGTTTCAAGCACGGATAAAATCTCACCGATTTTATACATTGCGATACGATTTTGCGTACAGAAATCCGGCAAGTTTTCGAGTAAACGCTTTGCGCCGATGATGAGTGTAGCTTCATGCAAAGCTTGTGCTCCCTGCATTGTTACGCTGTCGAATGTGCCGCCCCCCATGCCGACTAAAGTGATTTTCATAGCAATTCTCTACACCTTTCAAGGATACTTTCAACTGTCTCCCCGTTCTCCCGCGGGCGGCGCAGTACAATGAGGCGTGCACCGCAGTATGCGCAGGCTTTTGCTTTTTCCATAAAGCCGCCTACTGCGCCGCCGTCTTTTGTAACGAGCCATTGAATGTTGAATTGTTCAAGGATCACGCGGTTGAGGTCAAGTGAAAACGGGCCTTGCATGGCGATGATGTTGCGGTGCGGAATATCGAGGGCTTCGCACGCGCGAATGCCGTCGAGCGTGGGCAATACACGCGGGAAAATCCGCTTTATATCTAGATTTTTAAAAGCGGGCAACTCCTTTGCACCGGTCGTGAGCAAGACATTCCCGGCAGTACTTTCGAGATATTCTGCCGCTTCTGCTGCCGTTTCAAACACGATACTGTTCTTCGGCAATTCGCTTTCGGTACGGAGCAATCGATGGTACTCAACGCCTGTCATTTCACACGCTTCACAAATGGTGCGCGTGGCTTCTGTTGCATAGGGGTGCGTTGCGTCCACACAGATTGACGCACCATGCAAAAGTTTCGTCATCTCTGCAGCAGTGCATCTACCTACATGAATTGTGATATTTTCATTCTCGTATTGTTCTTCTGCGCCGATCTCTGTTGCAACACTGACAAGAACTTCTACGCCGAGATTTGCCAAAATTTTTGAAAACTGTCTGCCCTCTGTCGTTCCGCTGAACACCACAGCTTTCATACCGTGCGATACCCCCTTGGCGTTACCATTTTGCCTTCGATATTCTTTGTTGTTTTGTTGCCTATATATACAGTCGTGAACATATCAACCTGCTTGTTTTCAAGTTCGCGGAGCGTTATGATCTCACTTTGCTGCCCCTCTCTGCCAATGTTGCGTACGATGCCGCAGACGGTCTCCTCCGATTTGCCGTTTTGGAGCAAAATACGGACGGCACGCTGCAAATAATCGGGCCGGCCTTTCGAGGACGGGTTGTAGATTGTCACGCAGAAATCGCCCATGGCGGCGCAGGCAAGGCGCTTTTCAATTATCTCCCATGGGGTGAGTCGGTCAGAAAGGGAAATTACGCAAAAATCATGCGCAAGCGGTGCGCCCAAAACCGCACCGCCGCTGAGCGCTGCCGTAAGTCCCGGAATGATCTCGATCTCGACGCTCGGGTAATTGGGTGCAAGTTCCAAAATCGGGCTCGCCATGCCGTATACGCCGGCATCTCCCGAACAGACAAGCGCCACGGTTTTGCCGCTTTGCGCGGTCTCAAGCGCCCAGCGGCAACGGTCGATCTCCTTTGTCATGCCCGTTGCGTGCACCTCTTTTTGGGGATAGAACGAGCGGATAAGATTGATGTAGACGGTGTAGCCGCACAGCACATCGGCGTTTTCGAGCGCCGTTTTCGCCTGTGCGGTCAAAAACTGCGGGTCGCCGGGGCCAAGGCCCACGACATAAACGAGATTTCGCTTCATTTTACACGCTCCAATCCGGGGTAAAGGGTTTTGCGGCGACGGCGAACGTCACGCCGCTGTATATATGCTTTTCGATCACCAATTCGCCGCCCGACGCCAGCACGGCCGCACGAGCGCAGATGTTGTCAACGCCCGTTATCTGCTGCACAAATGAAGATGATGTGAATTTGCCGGACGTTTTTTTGAGCTCCTCGGCTGTATAAAAACGGATGCTAAAATTATGGTTTTGACAGAATTCCAAAAGCCCCGGTTCATCTTTTTTGAGGTCTATGCTCGCACACGCACAGATGCTTTGCGGTGCACAGCCTGTTTCTTTGCAAAATTGTTTAAATGTTGCTTCGATATGTTCAGCCGATGTGCCGCGTTTGCAGCCGACGCCAAGCACGCAGATTTTTGGAACGAGGTGCAGCGCATCGCTCTGCGGGTGGAGTGTTACGGAAAAATCGGCTTGAAGGTTCTCGTCTGCCGGGAAAACATTTTTAGGTTGAGTGCCTGTGATTTTCCACTGCGAGTCATAATAAACCACTTTACCGGCGAGCAGTGTGCCGCTGACGGTTTTGATACGCTCAGGCTCGAGCACGTGGCAGTTCTGCGCTTTCGCCCACTCGTCTACGGCGAACACACCCTCGACGTCGGTCGCGGTCGTGATGACCGGCACTGCGCCGCAGATGCTCGCGAGTTTCTTGGCAAGGTCATTTGCGCCACCGAGGTGACCGGACAAAATCGGAATGGAAAACCGACCGCGCTCGTCGAGCACAATCACAGCGGGATCGGTCGCCTTGCTTTTACAATGCGGCGCAATGGCGCGCACGGCGATGCCGACAGCGCCGATGAAGATGAGTGCATCGGATTTTTGAAAGTTTTCGGCCGTCCACTCGGATAATTTCACGCCGTTTTTACCGCCGCGACTGATGCTGCCCGGATGTGAAAAAGCCAGACTTTCTGCGAGCTTTAGTCCGGTTTCAGTGAAAGCGATATATGCGCAGCTCATGCTTTGCTGCCTTTCCGATATTCCGTCGTGAATGTGGGATCGTAGAGCTTGCTGCGGTCGTATTGTGTGCCGAGAAAATCTCCGACGACAATAAGCGCCGTTTTGGTAATGCCCGCTTTATGCACGCTTTCGGCCAAATCACCGACAGTACAGCGCACGATTCTCTCCTCCGGCCACGTGGCTTTGTAGACGACTGCCACAGGAGTGGAAGCCGTATAAGCACCCTGCAAAAGCGCCTGCTGCACCTGATTGACCAAACCGATTGAAAGGAAAATCACCATGGTCGCGCCGTGCGTGGCGAGGCTTTGCAGCTTTTCTTTTTCCGGCACGGGCGTGCGGCCTTCCATGCGCGTGATAATAACCGTTTGACTGACAGACGGCAACGTATATTCTGCGTTTAAAGCTGCCGCCGCGCCGCAGAAGCTGGAGACACCAGGAGTGTCGTCATAGGGAATGCTTTCTGCATCAAGCCTATCCATTTGCTCGCGGATTGCGCCGTAAAGGCACGGGTCACCTGTGTGCAGGCGAACTGTTGTTTTGTTGTTCTTTTCGTTCTCGCGCATGACGGAAATCACATCTTCCAGCGTCATTTTGGCGCTGTTATAGATCGTGCAATCCGCTTTAGCGAGCCCCAAAAGTGCGGGATTGACAAGGCTGCCGGCGTAGATAATACAGTCGGCAGTCTGTAAGAGCACCGCACCGCGCTGCGTGATGAGGTCCGGCGCGCCCGGGCCGGCACCGACAAAATGTACCATGTTTACGACTCCTTCCACTTTTGCAGCAATTTTTCTGCGGTTTCGGTCTGCCCAAGGGGGCCGGTTTGATTGGAAAACAGCACCGCGCCGACTTGGAATGCACCCGCTGCGCGGCGCTCGAGGTGCAGCTGCACAGCGTTTATCAGGCCGTGCATGACGGGCTCGCGCAGACCGTTTTGATCCAAAATATCAAGGCAAGCGTCGGTCGTTGCAGCTTGTATCAACGCTTCACAAACCTCTTTGTTCGCGCCCGCAAGCGCCGCATACGTGCAGAAAAGCTCCGTGCGACAGTCCGCCATGCGGGAGTGCGTGTTCATAATACCGCCCGCGACCTTCACAAGCTTACCGATATGCCCGACGAGTAAAACTTCTTCAAAGTGCTCTGTTGCAGCGGCATCGAGCGCGTCACCGATAAAATTCGAGCACTTTATGATGGGAATATCCAAGAGCGCGGGGTAGGTTTCACGCAGATAATCGAGGCCGTAGTTGCCGGGCGTCAGAATCAGGCGGCGCGCACCGTTTTTGAGCGCAGCCTGATGAATTTCCAGCTGCATCGTATCGACGATTGCCTGCTGACTCATCGGTTCCACGATGCCGCTGGTACCGAGCACCGAAAGTCCGCCGATGACGCCGATGTGTGGATTGAACGTCTTTTTCGCGGCTTCTTCCCCACCCTCGACGGAGACAAGCACGGAAAAGCCGCCTTTATACTCAAATGTTTTGGCTTCTTTTAAGAGGGCTTCGGTGATCATCTCGCGCGGAACGCGGTTGATGGCCGCCGCGCCGACGGGCTGGTCAAGCCCGGGCTTGGTCACACGGCCAACACCCTTGCCGCCGTCGATTTTGACGACGCCGTGTTCATTGGGCAAAAGCGTTACATTTGCGATGACGGGCAAGCCGTCCGTGGCGTCAATATCGTCTCCTCCGTCTTTGCGAATGGCGCATACGGCGCCGGTTTCGGTCTTCTCACAGTAGATTGGCGCGACCTCAACAACGATGCCTTTCGGTGTACGCAGACCGACCGTTTCCGGGGCCTTGCCGGTGAAAAGCAGTCGCGCCGCACCGGCGGCACCGAGTGCCGCGCACGTGCCCGTTGTGTAGCCGCAGCGCAATAATTTTTGTCCGCTGCGAATGTAGTGTTCAAACTTTGGCGGCTCCTTTTTACCGAACAGGAACGTGTATTCTTCGTTGGACATTTTATATAGCTTTTGTATGTTCTCTTTTTGAAACGCGTCTTTTACGGTCATGATGTCCGAGACACTGTTCGGCGAAACGCAGACAACGGCATCGGAGAGCTTCTGCGCGAGGTCAAGCTCGTGCAGGCTCAGGATAATTGCAGTATTCTTCTCTTTTGCGAGGCGACGCAGGATTGTCATGAGCTCCGCTTTACCTTTAACATCGAGAAATGAAGTCGGTTCGTCCAAAAACAGAATTTCCGGCTCCTGACAGACCGCCCGTGCCAAAAGGACACGCTGGCGCTGACCGTCGCTAATCTTATCAAAATCGCGGTCGGCAATATCGGCTGCATTTACGAGATGCAGCGCGTCGAAAACCTGCTTTTTATCTTCTTCGGAGAGAATCCCGAGGCGGCCTGTGTATGGGTAACGCCCGGCTGCGGCGACATCAAAGCAGGTCGTGAGCTCTGTGCGGTTCGTGTGCGGCACCATCAGCGCCATTTTGCGCGCGCGGGCATTCGGTGCGTATACCGAAAGGGACTGCCCATCGAGCAAAACGGTCCCTCCCTGCGGCGCAAGCTGCGCGGCAAGCGTTTTCATCAGGGTCGATTTACCCGCGCCGTTCGGGCCGATAAGCGTCAAAATTTGTCCGCGCTCGGCGGCGAATTTTATATGCTCCAAAAGCGGCGAATTGTAGCCGACCGCAAGGTCGTTCGCTTCACAATAGCTCATGCTGCCGCCTCCCTTCTCTGCTTGCGCACAAGCAGCAAAATGACCACCGGTGCGCCGAAAATCGCCGTGACGGAGCTGACGGAAAGCTCCGTCGGCGCAAATATACTGCGCGCGATGAGGTCACACAAAAGGCAAAATGCTGCACCGCCTAAAACGCACCCCGGCAGCACGTGCAAAGGCTTTGCACTGCGGAGTGTGCGCTTTACGAGATGCGGCACCGCGATGCCGACAAAGGAGATCGGCCCTGCAAATGCCGTGACGCATGCCGCGAGCAGGCTGGATAACAACACAAGTGCGACTGAGAACGGACGCACGGAAACGCCGACACTCTGCGCATAGGCTTCACCCATTTGGTACGCCGCCATCGGTTTGGAAAGCATAAACGAAAGCGCAAGGCATGGCAGCACAATTAAAGCCGCCGTGAGGACATTCTCCCACGTCATGCCGGAAAAGCTTCCCATCGACCAGTTGTGTAGATTCACGATGTTGGAATCCTGCGCAAATGCAACGACAACGTCCGTGACAGCCGAACAGATATAGCTAATCATCACGCCACAGATAACGAGCACGCCTGCGCGCTTTACGCGCTGTGAAACGGCCAAGACGAAGCCCATAGCGACCATGGCACCGACAAATGACGCTAAAATCAGCGTGAGTGAGCTTGTGAACAAGCCGTGATTTAAAAGCACGACCATCGTGAGTGCAACGGCGAGCTTTGCGCCGCCGGAAACACCCATAACGAACGGCCCGGCGATAGGGTTTGCAAAAAAAGTCTGCAATAAGTAACCCGAAACGGACAGCGCCGCACCGAGCAAAACGACCATGACGGCGCGCGGCAGGCGTAAACCAAATATGATCTTTTGCGCGAGTGCGTTATTCCCCGCGCTGAAAAGCGTGCTTAAAATGTCCTTCGGCGAAAGGACCGTACTGCCGCAGAAAATGTTCAGCATAAACAGCGCGAGCAATGCAGCCGTGAGCGCAAGATATGAAATTGTCAAACGCTTTGTGCCGTTTTGTTTCATGGTTTCCTCAGCTTACATGTGTCAGAAATTTCAGTTCATCTTCGTTGACCGCCTTCGGGCTTTCCGCCGTGAACACGCGGTTCATGTCCAAAATCAAATCGGGCAGCTCCATGCTTTCCTGAAACAGGCTTTGCGTGGTACACCAGACGTTGCCGTTCTGCACGGCTTTGAAATCTGCCAGCATGGGACATTTTGATAAGAGCTGCTCGGTTGTTTCAATCTTGCCCTCGATGGTGCTGTTGTAGATTAAAACATCTGCATCTTTCGCGCCGGCGTAGAACTCCTCAAGCGAAAGATTGATTGTTGCGAGGTTGTTGCCGTTATCGGAAAGATCGGAAAAAACGTATTCGCCGCCCGCCATGCCAATCATCTTCGCAACGTAATCGTTCGATTTACGCACCGTGACGAGGTTATTCGACGTCACAGAGAAAAACGCTGCCGTTTTGCCTGTGGTATCCTGCCCCAAAAGCGGCCGGATGCGCTGAACCTGCTCGTTGAAGAACGTTTCGGCTTCTGCCTCTTTATCAAATAAAATGCCATAGAGCTTCACCCACTCCATGCGTGCCAAGGGGTCGGATTCATAGCTGGAGCGCTCAACAAGCACAGGAATGCCAAACTTTTCAAGCTGCTCTTTTACTTCCGGCGTGTGGTAGATCATTGTGTTTTCAATCGCGAGGCCGCAGTTTGCAGACACGATGCGCTCGTAATCCGGCGCGCTGTACTTACCCGCGTAGGAAATTTCACCGTTTTCCATGGCTTCTTTCGCTTCCGGCAGATACCAGTTTTCGGCGCTTGTGCCGGAAAGCGTGACGGCGCTTCGTGCATCGAGCTTCAGGATCGGGTCCATCGCAGACGTGGAGACGAGATAGACATTTTCAAGCGGTTTCTGCAAAACAGTGATGTCTTCCGAAAGACCGTTCGGCACGGTACTGTTTTCCGGCACGACGAGGTAGCGGGAATTCTGAATGGTGATGAGCCTTGTACCGCCGGTGCACTCGTCCACGGTGAACTCTTTCGCGTATTCGAGCGGATAGGCGCTTTCGACTTGAAAATCTGCTTGCGTTTCATCGGCCTGCGCTGGGCTTGATGTACTCTCAGGCTGTGCCGGGTTTGCTGCGCAGCCCGTGAAAGCCAGAAGCAAAAGCGCCGCTAAAAGCGCTGTAAGCCGTCTCATGCGGTAAGAGACGCGCTGTCAAACGTCAGGGTGTATTCGATCTCGTGCGGAGTGCTCATGGCCGTGGTATCTGCCGTAACGGCGAGTGCGGTATCGAGTGCGGCGACGGGAATTTCAAACACGGAGTTGCCTTCGGTATTGACGGGCAGATACTTTTCGCCGTCCACGATCATATAATCGTAGTTTGGGCTGCTCCATGTGATCTTCGCGGTCATTTTGCCGTCCGCAACGGTGAGCTCCGTGGGGCTCTCGATTGTTGCACGGCCGGAACCGCCCTCAAGCGTGACGTTGCACGTATACGTGCCGTCCTCCGGCACTTCGGTCTCTGCGTCGCTTGCGGTGTCCTCAACGATCGGCTGCGGGTCACGCACGCTGACCTTGTGGTCGTACCACGTGCCCTTCGTGCCGATGAGCGCAAGGTCAAAATCTTTATCGACGCTTTTCAGCGGAATGTCAAAGCCGTAAACTTCTTCCGATGTGCCGTCTTTATAGGTGACGGTATCGGTGGTCGGCTGAAGCCATTCGCTTTCGTTCTGCTTTGCGTCCTCTGCCGTACCGAGGTACAGATTTAAGATCTTCTTAGAACGCAGGCTGACATGGAACGTCATCTCGCCGTTTTCAACTGTCAGCGTACCCATGCCCTCGCAAGCTTCGTTCGCCTGAAACATAGAGCTGTCCGTTTTGAACTCTGCCGTGTACACGCCGTCTTCCGGCACAACGTCCGGCTCTTCGGTGGGGGTAGGCTCTGCGCTTGAAACGGAAGTTTCGGAAGACGCACTGCTTTCATTCATATTGCCTGCGCACGCGCTGCACCCGAAGGTCAGGAGCGCTGAGAGCAAAAGGGCTGTAATCTGCTTCTTTTTCATTTTGTTATACCTCTTCTTTATTTTAAAAACAATCTATAAACATAAGCGCCCGAAGAGCGATTCTCTCCGGGCGCTGTGTTTACGGATTAGCCATTCAAGGAATCAATCGCTGCCTGCGCGTGGTCGATGTAGATCTGCTGAATATCCCCAATCTCACCGAGACCCGCAATCTGCGTATCAACGCTGTCGAAGCAGTCCGCAGCCTTGAACTGGCTCAACCAGGAATCCTCATCGTCGCCAGCCATATCGTTGTTGGCATGGTCACCTGCAACGACCATCAGCGGGCGGAGCACAACCTTCGTAAAGCCTGCTTCCTTTACCTTTTCGATAACGGCTTCGCAGGAGGTGTCTTCCGGCTCACCCTCAACGGTGCCGATGAATACGTTCGTGTAGCCGAGTGTTTCCATGGTGGTCTGCATCTGGCTGTAGCTGACCTTTGCAACATGCGCCGTACCGTGGCCCATAAAAACAAATGCGGTACCGTCTTCTGCAGCGGCAGCGACGTCATCATAACCGGCGGTTTTCACAGCTTCAGCTGTGATGGCCTTTGCAACAGCTTCCTTATCCGCGTTGATAACCGTCGCATCGTTGCCCACTTCGCCGAGCAGCGGCTCTGCAACGGCGATGCTCTCAAACTTATCCTTATACCGGTCAAGTATATCGTTCATCTCGTCGTACTCTGCGCCGTGCATGAGATGCGTCGGCTGCACAACGAGGTTCTTGACGCCGTTTGCGACAGCGCGATCAAGCGCCTGCTGCATGTTATCGATCTTCTCATCGTCGCGCGCCTGCACGTGGTTGATGATGATCTGTGCGGTGAACGCGCGGCGGACAGACCAATCCGGGTAGGCTTCCTGCAAAGCGTCCTCAATGCCCTTGATATCCTTTACGCGACTGTCGTTGAAAGACGTACCGAAACTGACAACGAGCAGCTCGTTTTCGCCGATTTCGTCTTCGTTGCGCGGGTCGTCTTTTGCAGCGTCGCCCGTATCGCGGCCGAAGTAATCCGGGTCGGCGTTATCGCCTTCCACAATCTCCTTCTGCGCATCGGTCAGCGCGTCCCAAGCTTCTCTTGCTGCTTTGCATTCTTCATCGGTATTGTCATTGCGCTCCTGCACATAGATTGCATCGATGAGATCCGCAACATTCTTCGCTGCCATTTCGTCTGTTTCCTCCTCGGTTGCGCTCGCCGCGCTGCTTTCCTCTGCGGAGCTTTCGCGGCTTTCAACTGTGGAAGAAGTGCTGCTCTCCTCAGAAGATGCGCTCGAAGACGCGTTATTACCGCAGCCTGCGGCAGCGGTCGTAAGCATTGTAACTGTCATTACCAGTGCGGCGGTCTTTTTCCATGTAAGCTTACTCATGGGTTGTGCTTCCTTTCCGTGGTCAATATCGGTCCTTATCGTATTTTCGCTGAAAGAACGGTACAGGAAACTAAGGTATATATGAATTTTCTTTCAAATACACCATAAAGCCCATGAGAAAAGCCGAGGTCCTTTGTGCTGCTGAAACGTACAAAATGTATAGAACGGCAACACAAAAAGACCCCGGCGTATAGTCAGAGCATTTTCGGTACAACCAATTCCTCGTGATTTGGAGTGCGACACTCCCGTACCAACACACAGGCAGGTTTCCCGGCTGAAAGATCGTCATCTGCCGCCGCCTTCCCAAGCTATGCTCAGTGACCGGCAAAACGCCATGGCGGCAAACTCCCTTATCACGGTGACGAGATCGTGCGGGATTTGCACCCGCTTCCCTTTTACCCTTTTCTATGCGCTTTTAAAAGCACACGAAAGGCACCTGTTGTTTTCATTCAGTTTTCGCTGTACAGTATAGCACAGGAAATGCAAAAAAGCAAGAAAATCCGACGCTTTTTGCCTTGCATGCAAATTTGCCCGAAACTTAAGTAAAACATCTTGCTATTTTATGCGAAACGTGTATAATATACGTGAAAATGGATGCGTGAATTGCCGAGTGGCGGCGATTTACTTTTATCGGGGAGGAATTGAATTTGGTCAAAGTTGCAATGATCGGCGTCGGTGCCATCAGCGGCATTTACCTTAAAAATATCACGAACGTATTTAAAGAGGTGGAGCTCGTCGGCGTATGCGACCTCATCCCGGAGCGCGCGGAAAAAGGCGTGCAAACGGTGAAGGAATACATCGAAGCAGGCGCAAAAGCCCCCGTGCCGAAAATTTATAAGGATATGTATGAAGCGTTCAACGATCCCGAAGTGGAGGTTGTTCTGAACCTTACCCGCCCGTATGAGCACTATGGCGTGACGAAAGCCGCGCTGGAGCACGGCAAGCATGTATTCTCCGAAAAGCCGCTTGCGGCGGACATGGAGGAAGGCACAAAGCTGATGGCGCTCGCAAAGGAGAAAAATCTCCTCATGGGCGGCGCGCCGGATACGTTCATGGGCGCAGGCATCCAGACCGCACGCAAGGTTATTGATGACGGGCTGATCGGCGATGTCATCGGTGCGACATGCGCAATGATCCAGCACGGCCCCGAGACATGGCACCCGGACCCGGATTTCCTCTATAAAAGAGGCGGCGGTCCAATGATGGACATGGGCCCGTATTACGTGACGGCGCTCGTGCAGCTCATCGGCGAAGCAGTCGGTGTAACGGCTGTGACGAAAAAGTCGTTTAAAGAGCGTCTGATCACCTCCGAGCCGCACTACGGCGAAAAGATCGACGTGGAGGCCGATACGTACCTCACCGGCAACATCACGTTCGCGAACGGCGCCATTGCGCAGGTGTTCACGACGTTTGACGTGTACTATCCTTCGCAGAACTACGCACGCTTTGAAATATACGGCACGAAGGGCACGATGATTGTGCCGGATCCGAACACGTTCGGCGGCCCGGTACTTTTGATGCGCCCCGAAGACGTGGCAGCAACGCACTCCGATCCCGGTCTGCGCACAGGCAATCTGCCCGCTTACGCCGGCTACAAGGAGATTCCTCTGCTGTTCGACTACAACGTGAACTCCCGTGCGCTCGGCCTCAGCGACATGTGCAAGGCGCTGCGCACCGGCCGCGATTTCCGCGCGAACTGCCAGCAGCAGTATCATGTGCTGGAGATCTTGACGAGCTTTGAAAAATCCAGTCGCGAGGGCAAATTCATCCCGCTGACGACGCATTACACGCGCACCGCGCCGATGAAAAACAACCCGATGCACGGCATTTTGGACGACTAAAATCGCATAAAAGCACAGCCCGCAGCTTGGGTTTTCCTGCTGCGGGCTGTTTGCTGCTTATTTATAGTGTTTTCAGCTCGTCTGAAAATCGCCGAAAAGCGGTAGGCAATGCGAAATCGCGCTCAAGCTCCGCAAGGCTTGCCCATGTAAACGCTTCGGACATCGCGTTGCAGCGGATCACATAGCCAGTCATCTCCCAGCGAATATGTGTAAAAATGTGCGTCTTGTGTGTTTCGAGCATCAGCTCCTTCGGGTCGGTGTGAAAGCTCTGCGCTGTTTGTACGGCGGTTTGGGCATCGAGCTTTTGAGGTACGTTCGGAAACTGCCATAACCCGGCGAGCAAACCCGTTTCGCTTCGCTTTTCCACGGCGAATCTGCCATTGCATTCGAGCAAAAGCACGGTACGCTCTTCTGTTTTCTTTGCGGCTTTCGGACGTTTTACGGGGTATTTTGTGACGTTTCCGGCTTTATATGCACGGCAAAAGCTCTGCGTGGGGCAGACTTCGCACTTGGGGCTTTTCGGCGTACAGACACACGCGCCGAGCTCCATGAGCGCCTGCGTGAACGCGCCGCAGTGCCTTTTCGGGTAGACCTTGCAAAGCGCCTCCCCTATCTCTTTTTTTACCTGCGGCAGGTCGATCGGGCGGTCGTCCGCCGTCATGCGCATGATTATGCGCAGCACGTTGCCATCCACAGCCGCCGCGGGCTGCTCAAAGCAAATGGACGCCACTGCGCCCGCCGTATATGCGCCGATACCCGGTAGCTTTTCGAGCGCTTCGGCGGTATCGGGAAAAGTGCCGTTTTGCGTTTCGGTGAGGAGCTTTGCCGTTTTCTGCAAATTTCGTGCGCGGGAGTAATAGCCGAGTCCTTCCCAGAGCTTTAACACGCGGGCTTCGTCGGCTTCTGCAAGTGCCTGTACCGTGGGGAACGCTTCCATAAAGCGCTCGTAATACCCGATGACGGCTTCCACACGCGTTTGCTGGAGCATGATCTCCGAAACCCACACACGGTACGGCTCCTTCGTGTGCCGCCAAGGCAGGTCGCGCGCGTTTTTCTCGTACCACGGCAGCAAAACTCCCGGCAGCGCAGCGTAAATTTCGTTTTGTTCCATACTATCCCCTTTTTCCACTCTTTTGATCTTGGGTTTACAGTATAGCACACCCGTTCTAAAAAAGGAAGCGGTATTGCATGGAAACGGCAGATGCGGTATAATCGGTATTATCTTGACTTTCCCGTTTAAGTTTTGTATACTTTACAAAGCATACTGAATTTATAGGCGATATAAAGACAAACGCTAAGGAGCGAAGAAATATGTTGAACCAATTTTCCAGAACGGAGCTAATCTATGGCCGTGATGCCATGGAGATGCTGAAGGATGCGCGCGTAGCCGTTTTCGGCATCGGCGGCGTGGGCGGCTACACGGTAGAGGCGCTTGCGCGCAGCGGTGTGGGCTCGCTCGACCTCATCGACGACGACAAGGTCTGCCTGACAAACATCAACCGCCAAATCTACGCGACGCGCAAGACGGTCGGTCAGTACAAGGTGGATGTTGCGGCCGAGCGCATTAAAGACATCAACCCGGACGCCGTGGTGCGCACATACAAGACTTTCTACACGCCCGAAACGGCCGACCAGTTTGATTTTAAACACTACGATTATATTGTGGACGCCATTGACACGGTGACAGGCAAGATTGCGCTTGTGATGAACGCAAAAGCGGCGAAAACGCCGATCATCTGCTCCATGGGTGCCGGCAACAAGGTAGACCCGACCGCGTTTGAAGTGACAGACCTATACAAGACCTCCGTTTGTCCGCTGGCGAAGGTTATGCGCAACGAGCTGAAAAAACGCGGCGTGCGCAAGCTGAAAGTGGTTTACTCCAAAGAGCTGCCCATCACACCCGTGGACGACATGGCCATAAGCTGCCGCACGCACTGCATCTGCCCGCCGGGCACCGAGAGAAAGTGCACGCAGCGCCGCCAGGTGCCGGGCAGCAACGCTTTTGTGCCATCCGTTGTGGGACTCATCATCGCGGGCGAAGTCATCAAAGATCTGACCGGCTTCAAAGGCCGCGGCATCGGCGCATAATCTACTTGGATTACGCCGCAAATGCGCCTGCTCCGTAGACCCCCCCTCCCGCGCGGTATATGCCGTGAGCCGCGACCGTAAAAATGCGCTGAACTCTTGGCGCATCAGTTTAAGCCATCCGATGACCGAGGATGAACTCGATGAATTTGAGAGGATCTTCGACAAGCTATATTTGGAGTTTACATAAAATGGAAAGAGAACTTGAACCCTACCAGCGCGTTGAGCGCAGTATACAAAAGAAATTCCGCAAGTCAATCTGGGTGCCGTTCATCGCTGCAGTAAAGCGTTACGAGCTCATTCAGGAAAACGACAAGATTGCGGTATGCATCTCCGGCGGCAAGGATTCTATGCTGATGGCAAAGCTTTTGCAGGAGTTGCAAAAATACAGCGAAGTTCCGTTTGAGCTTGTGTACCTTGTGATGGACCCGGGCTACAATGAACTGAACCGCAAGAAAATCGAAAGCAATGCGGCATTACTGCACATTCCGATCACGATTTTTGAGACCGATATTTTTTCTGTGGCAAACAACACCGAAAAGAATCCGTGCTATTTGTGTGCAAAAATGCGACGCGGACACTTATACAGCAAAGCGAAGTCGCTCGGCTGCAACAAGATCGCACTTGGACATCATTTCAGTGACGTTGTGGAAACCACTGTGATGAGCATGTTTTACGGTGCGCAATTACAGGCGATGCCGCCAAAGCTGCACAGCCAGAATTTTGAAGGTATGGAGCTCATTCGCCCCATGTATTGCATCCACGAAGACGACATTTTATCATGGAAAAGATACAACGATTTGGAGTTTATCCAGTGTGCATGCCGCTTTACGGAAAACTGCGCAACGTGTGACAATGACGTAAGCGTCTCTAAGCGGCAGGAAACAAAGCTTTTATTGCGCCGCTTAAAACACGATAATCCAAATATAGAGAAAAGTATTTTCAACAGCATCCATTCTGTTTGTCTCGACACAATGGTCGGATATAAATCACGCGGTGTGACACACACGTTCACCGAGATCTACAACACCCGCACGGAAGAACTGAAAGAAGAATCAAAAGAAGACGAATAACACAAAGGGCGAACAGCGGAAATCTCCGGCTGCTCGCCTTTCGTTACAGCAAAAGAGTTAGATGATACTAACTTTCAAGAAGTTTTATTTACTTTATGTAGTTGACAGTGCGTTTTAGTTGTGCTATCCTCTATTTTAGTTGAACATACAACTAAACACTTTTAACGGAGGCACAGCTCTATGGACAACACAGAGCGCCAGATAACCAAGATCGCCCGTGAAGCAAATCGGTTTACGGTGCAGACGATGAAAGAAGACGGCATAGGCACAGCGGAAATGGATGTGATCCACTTTGTACGGCATAACCCCGGTACAACACAAAAAGAAATGTGGGAAGCGCTGAGGATCGACAAGGGCGCAACGGCGCGTCGCGTGGCGCGGCTGGAGGAAAAGGGCTACCTCACCCGCGAGCCGAATCCTCTGGACGGCAGAAGTCAGCTGCTCTACCCCACTGAAAAAGCCGAAGCGCTCCGCAACTCCAAGGCGGAAATTGAGGGTTCGTTTTACGAGTGGCTGCTCGACGGCCTGCCTGACGACGAAAAAGAGGTGTTCTGCAAAACACTGAACACCCTCTATTTAAAATCCAAGGAAGAACGCCGCGCAGGTTTTCTGCATGTCGCGCAGCGCGTAAAAGAGAAAGAGGCTCAGAATGAAGACAAATAGGAAGTCTGCGGAGTTTCAATCGAATCGTGTCCTCTCTTACTTTAAAGCAGAGTGGAGAGCACTGCTGATTGTCACAGTCTCCGGCCTGATCTACAACATCGGTCTTTTGACCGGGCCGTGGTTTGAGGGCACGATGACCGGGTACCTTGTAGAGATTTTAAACGGCACCGGACAGTTTTCCGGCATGCTGATGCTCGTCATCAGCTTTGCGGTCGTCACGGCGGTCGTGCAGATCTCACGCTACGTGAAGCGCTTTTACGTACGCCGCTTTGCAAACAATGTGAATCGGCGCATGAAAGAAACTTTGTACGGCAGCCTTGTGAAAAAAAGCCGTGCAAGTTTGCGCGAAGAAGGCGAAGGCAATATCATGACGAAGGCCATTCTTGACGTAGACGACTGCGTGGAGGGCATGCGCAAATTCACGACCGAGATTTTCGACACCGGCGTGGCGCTGACAGCATACCTCTGCATGCTGCTGTGGTATGATTGGCGTTTGACTATTTTGTGCATGCTTTTCCCGCCGATCTCGTATGTTACGGCGGAAAAGATGAAAAAAGTCATTCAAAAAGCCGGCGCGGCGTACAAGGAGCAATCCGGCCGGCTGAGCACCGCTACTCTGGACCGTGCAGAAAACGCCATGACCTACCGCGTTTTCGGTCTTGAAAAAAAGCGTCAGGCTGTATACGAAAAAAACCTGACGAGCTATGAAAAAGCAGCCGTGAAAGCGAACATCTGGAACGCCGCCATGCCGCCGATCTACCGCATCATCTCTATGGCGGGCGTGTTCTTCATTTTGTATTTCGGTCAGAAGAATGTGCTTGGTACCGGCTGGCAAGCATGGAGTATTGCTTCGTTTACAACGTTCCTTGTATGCTTTGTAAAGCTTTCCGTAAAATCCTCCAGCGCCGCAAAGCTCTTTAACGCGGTGCACAAGGCGCAGGTCTCTTGGAACCGCATCACGCCCCTGCTACCGCAGGAAGAGGAAAACGAGACCGATGAAGTCAAAGTAAAGAAAACGCCCGTTGCGGCGCTCAAGGTCAAGCACCTGAGCTTTACATACCCGGACGGCAAGAAAATTCTCGACGATATTTCGTTCTCGGCGAAAAAGGGCCAGATCATCGGCATCACCGGCGCAGTCGCATGCGGCAAATCAACGCTCGGCAAGGCGTTTTTGTGCGAATATCCGTACGAAGGCCACATCACGGTGGACGGCGCAGAGCTGCAAAACATGGAGCAAAGCGTGCGCACGGGCATCGTCGGCTACCTTGGGCACGACCCGGAACTCTTTAACGACAGCGTGGAAAACAACGTTCTGCTCGGCGACAGCAAAAACAGCGATACGTATTTAAACGCTGCGTGCATGAAGCAGGAGGTCGCGGAAATGACCGACGGCAAAAATACGCTCATCGGCAGCGGCGGCGCGTACCTTTCCGGCGGTCAGGCAAAGCGCCTTGCGTTTGCCCGCACGCTGTGCCACGATAAGCCGATCCTCATTCTGGACGATCCGTTCTCCGCGCTCGATAAGAACACGGAAAAACAGGCGTTCGTCAATTTGCAAACGCTCGCAAAAGACAGCATCGTGCTTTTGATTTCGCACAGGTTATACCTTTTCCCGGAGATGGACGGCGTGATCTGGATGGAAAACGGCAAGGCCGTGACCGGCACACACGAAGAGCTGCTGAAAATCGTCCCCGAATACGAAAACCTGTATACATCGCAAGTCCATACCACAGAGAACGGAGGTGCCGAACATGACGCGCAAAAAACAAGTGAGAACGGTGATCTTTGACACCGTAAAAAAGCAAAAAGACCTTTCCCTCGGCATTGTTTTGGCCGTTATCGGCGCTGTTGTGTTCGCACTTATCCCGCCGCTGATCTTAGCCAACATCGTAGACTCCATCACAGCCGGAACCGACGCTGCATTCGCACGTATCCTACTGTATTTCGCCATGCTGGCGCTCACCGGGTTCACAGAATCCGCGCGTGAAAGCCTGCTCGTGGTGTTCGGCCAGAAAATCACCCACGCGCTACGCAGCAGCTTAATGGACAAATTTACACACCTTACCGCCGACAACATGACAAAACAGGAGCCCGGCACGCTCGTTTCCCGCTTTGTCGGCGATGTCGATACCGTTGAAACCCTATTCTCCTCCGGCATCATCAGTATGTTCGCCGATGCGTGCAGAATCATCAGTATTCTGGTCGTTATCTGGTTCCAAAACCGCGGTCTGGCAATCGTATTGCTCGTTTTGCTGCCGTTCCTGTTCTGCTTCACGCGCCACGTGCAGAAAAAAATACTGGCAGCGCAGATTGAAAACCGCAAGGCCGTGGGCCGCGCTTCGGGCCACGTGCCGGAAACACTGCACAACATCCGCACCATTCACTGCCTCGGCAAAGAGAAGTACATGGAAAAGCGCTATGACACGTACATCAATGAGAGCTACCGCGCTATGGAAAAGACGAACTTCTATGATGCCGTCTACTCCCCCGTTATCCTCATTACGAACGCAGTGGTCGTCGCCGTCGTCATGCTGCTTTCCGCTTCCGGCAACACCACCGTGCTGACGTTGTTCGGTATGTCCGCCGGTACGGCTGTTGCCGTTATCAACTATATTTCGCAGATCTTCACACCGGTTGAAAGCCTTGGCATGGAGATTCAGACCATCCAGTCCGCGTTGGCGGGCATCCACCGCATCAACGAGTTCTTCGCGCTGGAAGAAAATCCCGATACCGTACCGACACATGAGCCGAAGACCATCACCGCAAGAAGGGGAAGCGTGCCGTTTGTCGAGTTCCGCGATGTCACGTTCGGCTACGATAAGCGCGTGGTGCTGGATCACTTAAGCTTTAAAGTCATGGACGGCGATCAGGTCACGCTGACCGGCCGCACCGGCGCCGGCAAGAGTACCATCTTCAAGCTTCTTCTCGGCCTTTATAAGCCGCAGAGCGGCGAAGTGCTCATTCACGGCGTGCCGGCGGCCGATATCCGCGATGATGAACGCCGCCGTCTGTTCGGCTGCGTGGAGCAGACGTTCCACATGGTGCCGGGCACCGTGCGCGACCAGATCACGCTATATGACAGCACAATCAGCGACGAAGCCGTGCACACTGCGGCGGAGCTCACCGGGCTCAAGGATACGATTGAAAGCATGGAAAAAGGCTACGACACGCGTTGTACCGATGATCTGTTCTCGCAGGGTCAATGGCAGCTTTTGTCCATCGCAAGAGCCGCAGCAGCCGTACCGAGCATGCTGCTGTTCGATGAGATCACCGCGAATCTTGACGCCGAGACCGAACGCGCCGTGCTTTCCGCTTTGAAACGCGTAGCGGAAAACCGCACCGTCATTTCCATCTCGCACAGAACTTCTGCCGAACTTGGTCGCATCATCGCTCTGACAGATTAAGCACAACACACAAAAGACGAACAGTGAAAGACCCATTGTTCGCCTTTTGTACACGCTTTAAGTTTACATAATTTTAGCCATTCGTACATGGAACACCGCTGCTTCGTATCTTATGACCCAATCATACCATGTCGCTCGCGAAATGTCCACTTTTTTTTAATTTTGAGCAGATTTTTCTATGCGAAAATCATACAAAACTGATTAAAGCTGATTATACCGCTTAAAACCGCCCATACTCCTGTTTGCAAGCGCCGCAAAAATTGCAAATTGTGGAGGTGCTTTTATGTATGCGTATGCGCAGAGCAAAGTGGAAATTTGCGGAGTGAACACGGCAAAGCTGCAAACCCTGAAAAATGACGAGATGCGCGAGCTTTTAGACCGCAGCCATCACGGCGATAAAGATGCGCGTGATAAGCTGATCTGCGGCAATTTACGTTTGGTGCTCAGCGTCATCCAGCGCTTTACGAGCCGTGGTGAAAACCCGGACGACCTCTTTCAGGTGGGCTGCATCGGGCTCATCAAGGCCATCGATAATTTCGATCCAAGTCACGAGGTAATGTTCTCCACCTACGGCGTGCCGATGATCTCCGGCGAAGTGAAACGCTTTCTGCGTGACAACAACGCCGTGCGCGTCAGCCGTTCCATGCGTGACACGGCGTACCGCGCCATGCAGATCAAAGAGCAGCTGACGAACGAAAACGGTAAAGAGCCGAACATCACGGAAATCGCAAAGCGCATGGAGTTGCCGCCCGAAGACATCGTCATCGCGCTCGAATCCATCGTGGAGCCGGTGTCTCTTTACGAGCCGGTGTTTTCCGACGGCGGCGACACCATTTATATTATGGATCAGGTGAAAGGCGGCACGACGGACGGCGACTGGCTGGAGGAAATTGCCATGCGCGAGGCGATTCGCGATCTGACCGACCGCGAGCGAAAAATTCTTTCCATGCGGTTCATCGACGGCAAAACACAGACCGAAGTCGCCGGGGAAATTGGCATCTCGCAGGCACAGGTCTCACGCTTGGAAAAAGGCGCGATGAGCCGCATTAAAGCAGAGCTGTGAGCCAGAACGGCAAGGGAATTCCCCTGCCGCGTACATAAAAACGCAGGCTTATGAAAAGTCTGCGTTTTATCTGTTTTAATTCAAGTTTTGTAGCGGTTCGGATAAAATCTCGCGAAGTTTTTGCTCTGTCTCAGCTGTTTTGGGGCAGGAGCCTTGCGATGTCACGGGGCTGCCACCGCCTTTTGCGCCGAGCAAAGCGTTGATTTTCTGTGCGGCGGCGCGGCAGTCAAGCGCGCCGTTTTTGCCGCGCGCGCAAATATAGCGCAAACGGTCACTTTCATTGCAGAACAGCACAGCAGAGAAATTATCGTCCGCGCAAAGCGTTTCGGCAATCGTTTTGCATGCGTCAAAATCGACCGGCAGGTATGCCGCAATGAAATTCTCCTGTGCTTCGGCATGCAGCTTTTCGCTGTACAATTTTGCAAGCTGCGCGTTTTTCTCGCGAAGCTTCTGGTTCAGGCCCTGCACCTGTTCTTCCTTGCGGGCGAGCGCGTCGAACACGCCGTCCGGCTTTACGGAAAGCGCAGCGGCAGTGCGGCGCAGCTCGGCGTTTTCTTTTGTGAAGTGCTCCAGCGCCAGCACGCCGCAGGCGAACGTGATGCGGCAGCCGGATTTATACCGCGCATGCTCTAAAACCTTGATCATGCCGACCGGTGCGGTGCTCATGAAGTGCGTGCCACAGCAGGTGCACATTTCGGTGTGATCACCGTCTTCCACCTCCACGATGCGTACTTCGCCGTGCAGCTTCTCATTTTTCTTGCGCAGCGGCAGATTCGGAAACTCGGAAGCGTCCACATTAAAAATACGCACGGGCGCGTTTTTCCAAACGAGTTCATTTGCGTATTTTTCGCCGGCCTCGATCTCCTCATCCGATAAATCGTGGTCAAGGTCGATGGTCACGACGTCTCCCGCCATGTGAAAGCCGACGTTTTCCGCGCCGAACAGCACGTCATAGGCATGCGAAAGCAGGTGTTCGCCCGTATGCTGCTGGGTGTATTTCAAACGCTTTGCGGCATCCACTTTGAGCGTGACGATTTCGCCCACCGCAAACGGCTTTCCTGTGCGGTGCAGCACCGTGCCGTTCGCTTCAAAGCAGTGCGTGACCGGCACAAAGCCCTGCATAGGGTCGTAAACCGTGCCGATGTCGCTCAGCTGCCCGCCGCCCTCCGGAAAAAACGGTGTACGGTCAGTCTCAAGGTCATAGCCGTCGTTTTTGTTCGGCGTACAGCTCACAACACGCGCGGTGCATTCGAGCATCTCCGGCGCGGTGAGATACAATTTTTCGCAGCTCATTTATGTACTCCTTTTGTAAAACGAGGTGCCGCCGCAGCCGCACCCCGCCTATTCTATGTTTAATTCAGTTTAATTCAAAATGTTCCGCAAGCTTTTGAAGCACTTCTTCGCGCGTATCGCGCTCTGTGTTCTCCTTTGCTAAAGCTAAATTTCGCTTCGGTATTTTCAGTATAGCATAGAAAACTCTAAAAGGCTACCGAAAAATGAAAAAATGCGCCGGACGCCCGACGCATCTTGAATTTTCAGCTTATCTGCCGCAGCACTTCTTGTACTTTTTGCCGCTGCCGCAGGGGCACGGATCGTTGCGGCCGACCTTCGGACCCTTTACGATCGTGGTGGAAGCCTTCTGTGCCTTGTAGAGCTCCTTGCGCTTCTCTTCGGTGAGAATGGAATCCCACTGCGGGAGCTTATACAGCCACTCGGCCTTTGCGCCGACCATGTTGTAATAGAGCTTCTCCGGCTCGTAATCAAGGGAAACCTCAGTCTCGGCGGTCATATTCTCCAGGTCGTTTTCCGCCTTGAGACTCTCGTTGATGCCGTCAAGGTAGCCGGTCATTTCGATGATATCCACGCCGAAGTGGTCAGCAAGTGCCTGTACGGTGCCGCTCTTCGGAGCTTCGCCCTTGAGGAGCTTCTCGTAAAAATCCTTTTCTCTAAGGAAATATTGTGTCCAGTACTGTTCTGCGCCGGGCTCTGCGGACTTCTTGTCTGCAAAATCCTGCCAATCCTTAAAAAGTGCCATGATGCTTCATCCTTTTCGTATCTTTTAAGCGGCTTTCGGTTATCCCCTGAAAGTCTATTTTTGATTATAACCGAATCCGCTGCTTTTTTCAAGCAGAAACTACCCTAATATATTGAAAAATAGTGCCAAACGTGCTATTCTTATAAAGAAATCCCGATTATATTTCGATTTTTTAGTTGAATTTCTATTTTTTGAGCACAAGGAGACAAAAATGGAACCGAACAACGAGCGCAAAACGCCCGCGGGCGAGCAAAATGAACTCTTTAAAAAGCAGGTCTTCAGCGATGAGACGCTGCGCACCGCAGATCCCGATGAAGAAGAAACCGGTGAGCAGCATTTTGAAACGCTCACTTTCGATAAACCCGCCGTGCTCGACGAACGCTTTGCCGCGCGCAAAGCAGAACGCGAAACCGCACAGCCGCCGCAGGCAAAACCGGCGGCTCCTCGTCCTGCCGCAAAGCCGGTAAAGCGCCAAGTGCCCGCCGCACAGAAAAACAAATCCGTTTCTCATGAGCGCAGATTGTACAGCGGCGAAACACCGTCCGACGCAGCATTGCGCATCACGCGGCAGATTGCGGCGCTTGTGCTGTGCCTGCTGCTTGTGTGCGGCGGCTTCTGGGCAAAGGGCACCGTGTGGGACATTTGGACCGACCGCGATATTGAAGACGTGCAGAAAAGCACGTATTACAGCGCTGCCGCAAACAGTGCACAACTTCGCTTAGATCAGAATCTCCCCATCGGTTACGACGCCGCGCAGGCTGTATGTATTTCTTTGGGACAGCCCATTTCGTCTTCCGCTATCCCCACAAAAGTAGATGACAAAGACACGCTCATCTTCCCCGCAGACCTTACGGGCAGCATGGAAACGGCGCTCGGCAGCCAAAAGCTGCGGCTTGAAACCGGCCTTACGAACACCGATCTTTTCAAAGAAATCTACAAAAGCCTCAAGAAAAAGAAACCCGTCATCGCGCTGATGCTCGTCGCGGACGCAGAATCGGCCAAGCTGCAATACGGTGTTGTGACCGGCCTTGATGTCAGCAACAACCGCGTGACCGTGGCGCTCAGCGAAGGCGTGGACACGTACACGCTGGCGGAGTTCGTCGCTGCCACACGCTTTGAAAACACGAAGAACATCCCGCTTCGCTTGCGGTTTTCGCTGCTTTTCGGTACACTTTCCCGCAATACGGCGATCTTTTTAAAATGAGCGGGCTGAAGATTACTCTCCCCGCGCCGTGCGCGTTCATCCTCTCCCGCCTACACGAAAACGGTTTTGAGGCCTACGCCGTCGGCGGGTGCGTGCGCGACAGCTTACTGCACAAAACGCCGCACGATTGGGACATCACGACCGCGGCAAAGCCGGAAAAAATCATCGCGCTTTTTTCCGACATTCCCGTTTTAGAGACCGGCCTTAAACACGGCACGGTGACACTGCTCATCGACCACGAACCGTACGAGGTAACAACGTTTCGCGTGGACGGAAATTACACAGACGGCCGTCACCCGGACAGCGTTGCATTCACGACCGATATTCGGGATGACCTTGCGCGGCGCGACCTGACGATCAACGCCATGGCCTACAGCCCCGCAACCGGAATCATTGACCCGTTCGGCGGGCAGGAAGACCTGAAAAATGAAATCATTCGTTGCGTGGGCGACCCGCACAAGCGCTTTTCGGAAGATGCGCTGCGCCTGATGCGCACGATTCGTTTCGCGGCTGTACTCGGATTTACGGTCGAGCCCGAAACGCTGCGCGCCGTGCACGACCTGCATGAAACGATCGGGCGCGTCGCAAAAGAGCGCATTTTCACGGAACTTTTAAAGACCGTCTGCGCACCGCATGCCGCCGAGGCGCTGCGTGCCGCGCCGGAGTTGTTTTTTTGCGCCGTGCCGCAGCTCGAAAATCTCAAGGGTGTGCCGCAAAACAGCAAATATCACATGTACGACGTATGGGAGCACACGCTGCACGCGCTCGAAAGTATCGGCACAGATGACCCCATCGCCTGCCTTGCGATTTTATTTCACGATGTCGGCAAAAAAGCCGTCCGCACGACGGGTGAAGACGGTTATGACCACTTTTTCGGGCACGCGGAGAAAAGCGCCGCGTTCACCGATGAAGCTCTGCGCGCGCTGCACTGCGACAACAAAACGCGCGAAAACGTCGCGGAGCTTGTTTTGCTGCACGATACCGCTTTTCCGAAGCGCACGGCAAAGTTCCGCCGCCTGCTCGCAAAGCTCGGCTATGAGCAGTTCTACCGCTTGCTCGCCGTAAGCCGTGCAGACAGCTTAGCGCACGCGCCGTGGTGCATCGACGACCGCTGCAAAGCGCTTGCGGATGCCAAAAGCGAAGCCGAAGCGCTGCAAAAAGCGGATTTCTGCTTATCTCTGCGCCAACTCAAAATCACCGGCAAAGACCTGCAAGCGTTTGGATTTCAGGGCAAAGCAATCGGCGAAACCCTAAACAAACTCTTAGACGCTGTGCTGTGCGGCCAGCTTCCGAATGATCGCGAAGTCTTGCTTTTGCACCTTGAACGGTACACACAAAAACACAAATAAAGTGCAAACCGCGCCGCTCGGAGCTTTTCCGAAACGGCGCGGTTTTTTCGGCCTTTACTTATATGTATCGTAAAGGCCGAAGCTGATACCGATGGCTTCGTTGACGCGCTGCATGGCGTCGTCATCGAGCTTGCCCATTTTTTCTTTTAAACGGTGCTTATCAATGGTGCGGACCTGCTCCAAAAGCACAATGGAATCCTTTTGCAGGCCGGTGCGCTCGGCATGGAGCGCAATGTGCGTGGGCAGGTTTGTTTTGTCGCGCTGGCTTGTGATGGCCGCCGCGATCACCGTGGGACTGAACCGGTTGCCCACATCGTTCTGCACAATAAGCACGGGGCGCACGCCGCCCTGCTCGCTGCCCACCACGGGGCTTAAATCTGCGTAGTAAATATCGCCTCTGTGTACATTCACGGTTTTCACACTCCGAACAGAATTTGCATCAACGCCCGCGACGCTACTTATATTCTTGCCCGTTTTTTCGGCGCTTAAACACGCCTGTTCCATTCTATTACAAAGTTGTGTGTTCCGTGCAAAATGCGCAGGATTTATTTGCCCTCGATCTGCAAAAAGACCTGCGGCAATTTTTCGATGAGGTCTGTCGGCAACATACCATGCTGCGAAAGCGCTTCGGCGCAAAGGTCACCCGCCGCACCGTGAATGCACACGGCGGAATATGCCGCTTCAAACGGCTGCATATTCTGCGCGCACAGCGCACCTGTGATGCCGGCCAAAACATCGCCGCTGCCGCCCTTCGCCATGCCGGGGTTGCCCGTTGTGTTCACACGCGTTTCACCGCTCGGCGCTGCGATAATTGTGCCCGCACCCTTTAGTACGGTGATAACGCGGTACGTCTGCGCAAAGGCACGCGCGGTCTGCAAGCGGTCGGCACGCAGCTCTGCCATGGTGCGGCCGTTTAGACGGCACATTTCCCCCGGGTGCGGCGTGATGATGACCGGGGCTTGCGGCACAAGTAGTTTTTCCGGCGTTTTGGCAAGGATATTCAGCGCGTCCGCATCCAGAACGACCGTCCCGTGCGCATTTTCGAGTACGGCATCCACGAGCTTTGTCGCATACGGCGCCATGCCGAGCCCGCAGCCCACAAGGCACGCACTCGCCTTGTCGATAGCATCAAGCACCGCTTCACCCGGCACTTCCGTGGGGTCATACAGCGTGAAGATTGCCTCCGGCACGGCGGGAGCCAAGATTGGGTACAGCGCATGCGGAATAGCGATGTTCAAAAGTCCCACACCGCTGCGCAGCGCCGCACGCGCAGCCATGATGCATGCACCTGCCATGCCCACGCTGCCGCAGATCATTAAAAGCCGCCCGTATGTGCCCTTGTGCCCCTCCGGGTCGCGCTTCGGGAACAGCGGACAAATGTTGCCGAGCAAAACGGATTCCGTGTCACACGGCAGCATCTCAAGGTGCTCCTCCTTGATGCCCACCTGACGCACAACGGTCATGCCGCCAAAGCCCGCTGCCGGGTACACAACGCCCGCAGGCTTCATCGCCGTAAACGTCACCGTAAGGTCTGCTTTAAAGCACGCGCCCTCCACCGCGCCGGTATCACACACCGCGCCGCTTGGAATATCCACGGAAATGTGAAACGCTTTTTTATTTTCCGCTGCACGCGCAAACAAAGGCTCCATCACGCTCGGCAGACGGCCGTGAAAGCTGAAGCCGAACACCGCATCGATGATGACGTCCGCCGCGTCTACCGCGCCGCCTGCCGTGCGGTACATGATGATCTCAATGCCGCGGCCCATTTTGTCATACGCCTGCTTTGCAAGATCGGAAGCCGGTGCGCCCTGCATCAAAACGACCGTCACCTTTGCGCCCTCGGCCGCCAATAAGCGCGCCGTCACAAAGCCGTCGCCGCCGTTGTTGCCTTTGCCGCACAAAATGACCGTTTTCTTGCCTGTGACGTCCATTTTCTCCGTCACTGCTGCCGCCACCGCGGCGCCCGCGTTCTCCATAAGCGTTTCCATGGAAACGCCGGATTTCACCGCGCATGACTCCAGCCCCCTGATCTCTGCCGCTGTCAATACCCGCATATACCTGCCCCTTTTCCGTAGCATTTTATGTTTTAATGGTATCATTTTCCCGTACGGTTTTCAACTATGGAAGCGGTGAAAATTGAAATCATTTTCGCGCCGCACGGAAAAGCGCCCCGTCACCGGAAAATCTCCGATAACGGGGCGCTTCACATTTTTGAATTTAGTTTCTGCCGAAGATTTCAAACTTTAGTCTTCTGTCCATAAACGGCTTGATGGCATCGATGCAGCGCTCGTCCGGCGAGAACACAAGAAGCGTCAAGCCGGTCTTGCGGCTCTTTGCAATGATGTACCACGCGTCCTTGCCGTCGTCCGTCTCCGCCGCGAAGATGGTCTTGTCCACGCGCTTACCTTTTAACTTCTGCGCATTCTCCGTGTACTTGCCCATCTCTTCAATCGCCTTGGCATCGAAAGACGTGAGACGTTTACGGTTTCTGCGGTTGATGATCTTATCTACCGCAATGTCGCCGTTCGTGATGCTGTACTCAAACTCCAGGCTGCGCGAGGAGATGACGTAGTACACACCGTAGATCACGCCGCAGATCACGAGGAACGGGATCATCGGCGAAACCGGCGTCAGGAAAATGCTGACAAAAATCAAGATCGCGCCGAGGATTGACACGCCGAGCGACATCAAAACATCCTTGCTGCCGGTCTTCTTTTTCACCATGTATTCCACAAACACATCTGTCATCATACTGTAAATTACCTTCCGTTTCCATAATTCAATATTGTCATTGTACCATAACCCACACGGAAGTTCAACTGCGTAATTTGTGAATTTTTATCGAATATTACGAATACCGTGCGATAACCGCAAAACTCTGTCCATAAAATCCCGCGAAAGGCTTGAAAACCGAAAATTTCTATGCTAAAATAACAGTGAAACGCGATGAAAAAGAAAAGTAGCCTGTTTTTCGTGGGCAGAGAGGGTGCGCCGTCGGCTGAAAACGCGCCTGCATTGAGTATAGGTGAAGTTCTCTTTGGAGCGGTGCGGCTGAAATTAAAGTAGGCCGCAACGGGTAGCTGCGTTAAAGGCTTTCAGAGGGCGCAATGCGCCGAAATTGGGTGGTACCGCGAGCGTTCCGGCTCGCCCCATGTTTTGTGCATGGGGCGGGCTTTTTTCATGCTCACCGTTCGGTACAAAACGGAAATCATTTATGAAAGGATATATTGATATGGGAATCAAAGAAAGCATTTCCGAGCTGCGCCAGAAGTTTGACGCAGACCTTTCCGAAGTGCGCGACAGCGAATCCATCGAAAAGCTGCGCGTTTCGTATCTCGGCAAAAAAGGCTCTGTCACCGAGCTTTTAAAGGGCCTTAAAGACCTTTCCGGCGCGGAGAAAAAAGAATTCGGCCAGACCATCAACACGCTCAAGCGCGAGGTCGACGAACGCATCACAGCACACGTGGAGCGCATCCGGCAGGAGGAGGAAGACCGCCTTGTCAACAGCGCAGAGCAATATGATGTCACGCTGCCGATGGATACCGACTGCGGCTCCTATCACCCCATCACGCTCGTGCAGCGCGAGCTGGAAGAAATTTTCGCTTCCATGGGCTTTACGATTGAAGACTACCGCGAGGTCGTAACGGATTACAACTGCTTTGAGGCATTGAACATTCCGAAGCATCACCCCGCCCGCGACATGCAGGACACCTACTATCTCGATAACGGTCAGCTGTTGAAGACCCACACCTCGGCCGCGCAGAACACCATCATGAAAAAGTACGGTGCACCGCTGCGTGCCATCTTCCCGGGCCGCTGCTTCCGCAACGAAAGCACAGACGCTTCCCACGAGAACACGTTTTTCCAGATGGAAGGCATCATGATTGATAAAGACATCTCCATTTCGAACCTCATCTACTTCATGAAGACCATGCTTTCTAAGGTCTTTAAGCAGGACGTACAGGTTCGCCTGCGCCCGGGCTTCTTCCCGTTCGTTGAGCCGGGCTTTGAGCTTGACATCAGCTGCCACATCTGCGGCGGCAAGGGCTGCTCCACCTGCCACGGTTCCGGCTGGATTGAGCTTTGCCCGTGCGGTATGATTCACCCGAACGTGTTGCGCGCCGGCGGCATCGACCCCGATGAATACACCGGCTTCGCGTTTGGTCTCGGCCTCACCCGCCTTGCCATGATGCGCTACGGCATCAAAGATATCCGCGACCTCAACAGCGGCAATCTGAAGGTGCTCTCGCAGTTCAACCACGAATAAGAAAAGGAGTCGTTATAATGCTGATTTCAATGAACTGGATCAACGACTTCGTTGATCTTTCCGGTCTGGACCTTGAAAAGCTGATTCACCAATTCACGCTTTCCACTGCAGAGGTCGAAGACATCTATTATATGGGCCGCGACATCAAAGATGTTGTTGTTGCGCGCATCATTTCCATCGAAAACCACCCGGATTCCAAAAAACTGCACCTCTTGAAGGTTGATGCAGGCGACAAGGTCTATGACTGCGTATGCGGCGCACCAAACGTGCGCGAGGGCATGCTTGTTGCCTTTGCCCGCGAAGGCGGCTCCGTTTCCGGCATGGAGATCACCTGCGCAAAAATTGCAGGCTATGAATCGCACGGCATGTGCTGCTCCGAAAAAGAACTCGGCATCAGCGCCGACCACAGCGGCCTGTGGGAGATCACGGATGACCTGCCGCTCGGCACACAGATTACGGACGCGTACGGCGTAAAGGACGTTGTGTTCGAGGTCGATAATAAATCTCTGACGAACCGCCCGGACCTTTGGGGTCACTACGGCATCGCGCGCGAATTTGCAGCGCTGACCAATCGCGAATTAAAGCCGGTCAGCCGCATGGATCTCACCCCCTACGCTTCTCTGCCGGGCATCGATATCGATATCCGCGATAAAGAGCTCTGCTACCGCTACACGGGTCTCAAGGTGCGCAACATCACGAAGAAGGTCAGCCCGGTTGATATGCGCATTCGTCTCTTTTACTGCGGCATGCGTGCCATCAACCTGCTTGCCGACCTCACAAACTACCTCATGCTCGAGCTCGGCCAGCCGATGCACGCGTTCGACTGCGCAAAGGTCGATTCCATTCAGGTGCAGCGCTTCTCCGCTCCGTTCGAGTTTGAAACGCTGGACGGCACAAAGCGCCGCATCGACGAAAACACGCTGATGATCTGCTCCAAGGAAGAACCGGTCGCCATCGCAGGCATCATGGGCGGTCTCAACTCCGAGATTGAAGATAACACGGACAGTCTGCTGCTCGAGTCCGCAAACTTTGACGCTGTAAGCGTGCGCAAGTCCTCCACGCGCATCGGTTTGCGCACGGATGCTTCCATGCGTTATGAGAAGACCCTTGACCCGGAAATGACCGACGTCGCCATCGAGCACTTCATGCAGCTGCTCACCGAGATCGACCCGGGTGTGGAGATCATCTCCTCCATGACAGACGTCTATGTCCGCCACTACGACAAAATCGACATCACGTTCGATAAGAAATTTGTAGACCGTTATACGGGCGTCGATATTTCCGACGAACAGATTTTGAATACCCTTTCCGCGCTCGGCTTCGCACCGACGCTTGAAAACGAAGTCTTCACCGCGCACGTGCCGTCCTGGCGTGCAACGAAGGATGTCACCATCAAGGCCGACATCATCGAGGAGATCACCCGTGTTTACGGCTACGATAACTTCAAGATTACGACCACAAAGGCAGCTTTGGCGCCGGTCATGCGCACCGCAGGCAACAATGATGACCGCTGGACGAAAGACCTGCTTGTACAGCGCTACGGCATGCACGAAGTGCACTCCTACATCTGGTGCGACGCGAAGAAGTACAAGGACCTCAACATCGAGATTGAGGACAACGTGCGCGTCATCAACGCCATGACGCCGGACCACACCGTGCTGCGCCGCTCCATGGTGCCGACGATGATCACCTACGTCAACGAAAACAAAGCATACGCAAACGATTTCGGTGTGTTCGAGATTGCCCGCGTCATCAACGGCCTCGGCGAAGACGGTCTGTGCGATGAGCAGAAGCACCTCGGCATTGCGCTGTACAGCCGCACTAAGAGCGAAAAGGACCTCTACCTCGGCCTGCGCGACATCATGGCTTCCATCAGCAAAGAGCTGAAGCACCGTTACTTTGAGTTCCGCATCGCGGAAGCAAAGCACAACTGGCAGCACCCGCGCAACACCGCAGAGATCTATCTCGACGGCACATACGTCGGCTTTATCACGGTCGTACATCCGTCCGTACAGTCGAAGATCGATAAGAAAGCCGTCATCGTTGCCGGTGAACTGAACATGGATACGCTCTCCTCCATGGCAGCATCCGTTATTCACTATGAGGAGCCGTCCAAGTTCCCGGGCATCGATATCGACCTCTCTCTCGTCATCGGCGCAGACCAGACGTACAGCACGCTTTCCGACGCATGGCAGAACGTCACCCCGCTGCTCAAGAACGTTGCGCTTATCGATTCCTACAACGGCGTCGTCAAGAGCATCACGCTGCGCTTTACGTTCTCCTCGAACGAGAAAACGCTCGCGAAGAACGAGGTGCAAAGCTATGTTGACACCATCATCGAGAACCTTGCGAAGATTGGCGTTGTGCTGAGATAATTTGTTAAAAATTTTCGTACCGCTTGCTTTTTTTGTTGTTTTGCGGTATGCTGTATACAGTGTTTATTCCACTGTGCTTTTATACGCGAATAAAACACCGGGCCCGGCATACAATGAAATGTAGACTGTATTTTTGCAGCCTTTACACGATCGGAAAACGAGGAGGTGTTCCACATGGCAGAAGATTTCAGCGACCGCACCCAGACATTCAGCATTGAGACGCCGCAGAAGCTCGATATGCAGCAGGTGCTCGTACAGGTTTACGATGCACTCAAAGAAAAAGGCTATAACCCCATCAGCCAGATCGTGGGATATATTCTCTCGGAAGATCCCACATACATCACCACGCACAACAACGCACGCAGCCTCATCCGCAAGATCGACCGCGATGAGCTGCTGAAAGCAATGGTGCGTACCTATTTGGGCGAATAAGCCTGTTTTCTGATGCGCCGTCGCTTTATGCACGGCATTGCCTGAAACCGAAATTGCCGCTTGGCGGATTTTTCCGTCGGCGGCAATTTTTATTTTCAAATGTGCAAATACAAGTTGTCTTTTTTCTTAATCTATGCTATACTAATTAAAAGTGTATTGAATGCTTTGCACCGGTGCTTAGAAAGTTCCGGCATTTTCCCCAACGAGACTTTATGAAAGGATTTGCATACTATGAGCGAAAAGCAGAAGAGCCCGTTTCCCATGTACCGCGGCAAGCCCCTTGTGCGTAGCGGCGATACCATTTACTACGGAAACATGACCGATAAATACGTCATCAAGATCGACATCAAAACGAAGAAGACCGTGGAGGACATGGAGGTTGCCGATAAGTGCATTGTGCAGCTCATGCTCACCGACCCGGAGATTCGCTCCAGAAAACAGATTGTAAAGACCAGCGAGAAAAACGGCCTTTATCTTGCTTTGGACATCGCCGATGCTTGGCTTACCCGCGCATTGACAGAATAAGCAGTTAATTCCGCAAAAAAATCACCGAGGAAACCGTTTGTCCGGTTTATCTCGGTGATTTTTTGCTTTATTCTTTCCTTCTCGGCTGCTTGCCGTGCTTTTCTTTGCGCTGACGTTTGTTTTGGTACATGGCAATATCCGCTTTTTCGAGCATTTCGTCATACGGCGCGGCAACTTCATCTATGAAGCAGCAGCCCATGGAGAACCGCAGCGGTACATGCTGTCCATCGTGCAGCACGGCTTCGGAGCTGTCCTGCGCCTGCTCAAGCTGCGTGAGCTTCTCCCGCAGCGCTTCTTCGCTTTTTTCTTCGAGGAACAGGACAAATTCATCGCCGCCGTGACGTGCAGTAAGGCCGCTTTCGCCCACGATCTTTTTTAAGATTTCTGCTGCGGAAATGATATATTGGTCGCCGCTCTCGTGCCCGTAGGTGTCGTTGACCTCTTTCAAGTCGTCAAGGTCGATCATCACCACGGCGTAAGTATCGCCTGTACCCGCTTCCAAAATGCGCTCCACACGGCGGCTCAGGCCGCGGCGGTTATAAAGTCGGGTCAACGGATCGGTGTCACGCTCAGATTCGATCTGTATGCGGCGCTGCATCTCCTCCGTCACGTCGTTCACCACGCCGAAAACACTGCTCTCCTCGTGCGTTTCCTCCAGCTTTATGTAGCGGTCCGGCTCGCCCGGAATGCGGTATACGTTGCGCTCGCCGACCACGCGGCTGCGGCGCAGCTCCTCGATGAATGTATACAGATGCACGCGGTCACCGGTGTAGTACGCCGTCTCCTCATCCGTCCATCCAAAAATCTGTGGGATACGCTCCGTGCAATACACCTGCTGCACGCCGTCACGGTACTCGTACACGCCGATGTTCATTTCCGTGCGGCTCAAAACGTATGACATTTTGCGGTCGTTGTTGACAAGGCTGCCGACCATCTCGTTGATGTATCGGCTGAGCGCAGAAAACTCCCGGCTGCTCTGCACGTTGACTTTTTCCTCCAAATTGCCTTGCGTGATGCGATTGAGCTTGCCGTTTATGCGGTGAATGTCATGAATAACGTACCGATTCACGCAGTTCGCGACGAAAACCGTCAACGTACCGCAGATTAAAACCAGACATAGCGCCAGATTCAAAAGATCAAGCGGAATACGTTCGTACAATACGTCCATCGGAATGATGAAACCCATGTAACGGGTTTGTATCTTCTTAAAAATGCAGTAGTAGTATTTTCCCTCAATATTTGCGTGAAAGCCGTGCTCCTCATTTTGCATGCTCTCGGCAGAAATACCGAGGTTTGCCACGGTCTTCCCCACCATATCCGCATTCGTTGCGCCGATGACCGACAGCGTTTCACTGTCTACGGCACAGTAATCGATCGCCGGGCTGATATTGAGCTGATGAAAAATATACGAAATCTCGTTTTTCTCCATAGCCTCCGTTACAAGCTGCGGGTCTTTGCCCACCTGCACGATGAATGTGCCGTCTGCGCTCCACACGGCGGAATACTGCATGTTTTTGCCCTCAGCGGTGTTCGGGCCGGCATCCTGCACAAGCTGCAAGGATTTATCCGTGAGCATCGGCGCAAAAAACGCCATCTGCTCACCGGATGAAAACGAATAGCCGTAATACTCCGGATTTGTGCCGGAAACAATCGTGCCGGTCTCATCAAAAATATGAATTTCATCAAGCTCCAGCAGATTCGCATATTTTTTCAGCTTTAAGGTATCGTTTGTTGCCTCCGGGTCTTTTTGCAGCAGAAAGGCAATGGCTTCGGCATCATGCAAACAGGTCTTATCGTATTTTTCCTTGACCTGCTTCAGTTCATTCTCATTTTCTTCGATAATCTGCTCCAGACGCACAAATGTACCGGCAGCGGTGTCTTCCACGCGGCCCTGTTCAATCAGAATTTCCGCAAAGGCGATTACCACAAGGATCACTAAAGCCATCACGATTGCCGCAGAACGAATATAGCGATTGATAATTTGCTTCAGAGATTTCATAGGTTCACCGCCGTTTCGTTTAAGTTTGAATAAAACCAAATTGGTTTTGAGTACTGTATTTGAAATCAAGTATATCACATATATCGTATTTTGTCCAGAAATACAAAGCGAAACAACAAATTTCACTTGTTTTTTGCATGAATTGACGTGTTTCGCAAGGATATCGCAAAAGCGTCAGCCATCGTTTTAAGGATCTCCCGCCCATTTTACAAATAACGCTTGAATTTTTGTAAAAAGCGCACCGCCCACCCGTAAAGCACGGACAAGCGGTGCGCCCAAAATTGATATTTAGCTTTCTGTACGCTTCAAATTGCTTTCGCCGAAATGCAGCAGTTTTTCTTTATGAATGAAGTAATACACCACGCCTGTAACATCCGCGAGGAACCAACCGATCGGCACCGACCACCAGATGCCTGTAACACCGATGATAGCGGATAAAAGATATGCCAGCACCACGCGCGTACCGAGCGAGATGACCGTCAGCACCACGCTCATACCGGGCTTTGCGACCGCGCGGTACAGCCCGTAGAGCAGGAATAAGCAGCCAATGCCGCAGTAGAACGCGCCCTCAATGTGCAGGTAGCGCACGCCCTCGGCGATAATCTCCGTTTCGCCCGCTTCCACAAACAATAGCATAAGCGGCTTTGCGAACACGAACACCAAGGCGGACACAATCACGCAAAACACAACGGATACAAGAACCGCGCCTTTCAATCCCTTGCGGATGCGTTCCTGCTTGCCCGCACCGTAATTCTGCGCGATGAATGTGGAGAACGCGTTGCCGAAGTCCTGCACAGGCATATACGCGAATGCGTCAATCTTCACCGCCGCCGCAAACGCCGCCATTACCGCCGCGCCGAAGCTGTTCACAAGCCCCTGCACCATCAAAATGCCGAGGTTCATCACGGACTGCTGCACGCAAGTCAAAATGGAATACCCGGCAATCTCCCGGATACGGCTCGCGTGGATGGGCGAGCGGCTGCACAGCGCGCGCAACTGCGGACATTTGATGAGCGCGCAGACCATGATGCCGATGCCGGAAACATACTGCGCGATGACCGTGGCCCCCGCCGCACCCGCAACGCCAAAGTTGAGGCCGATGACGAACCACAAGTCGAGCGCGATATTCAAAACCGCCGAGACCGCCAAAAACACGAGCGGCACGACGGAATTACCCACCGCGCGCAGATAAGACGCGAAGTAATTATATAAAAACGTTGCGAAAATGCCCGCGAATACGATTGCGATATACGCACGCATATCGTCCCAAACGTCGTCCGGCACCTGCAAAAAGCTCTTAATGAGGTCAAGACACGCAAATGCGAGACCGTTTAAAAGCAGCGTCACGCCTAAAATGAGCACGAACGAAGCCCGTACACTTTCTTTTAAGGCAGTTTCATCGCGCTGCCCGAAGCGGATGGAAAACAGCGCACCGCTGCCCATGCACAGCCCAAGCAAGATCGATGTTAAAAATGTCATCAGCGAAAACGACGAGCCGACCGCCGCCAGCGCCGTTTTGCCGAGGAAGCGTCCTACAATGAGCGTGTCCGCAATGTTGTAGCACTGCTGCAATAAATTGCCGAGGATCATCGGCAGCGCAAACCACGGCATAGACCGCATCACCGGCCCCCGGGTCAGATCTTTGTTCATATTAAAACCTCCGCAGCGAGTTTTATACATCAAAAAAGCCCGACACAAAAGTGTCAGGCTTTTGGTGCCGGCGACCGGATTTGAACCGGTACGATGTTTCCATCGAGGGATTTTAAGTCCCTTGCGTCTGCCGATTTCGCCACGCCGGCTTAAATTATCTTAATTATAATAGCACATCCCGGCTATAAAATCAAGCCATTTTATTCCGGCATTTCATATTTTTCTGTTCATCCGCGTAAAAAGGCATCCCCCCGGCTAAGCCAGGTACTCGGAAACCCTGAAAAGGCATATTACGGACAACGCGGTCTGCTTGGCCATTCCTTTGCTCCATTCATAACATCGTTATGAAATATATATCCGTAAAATCAAATGTCAACAGGCGAATTGGAAAACGTACACGCAAGCCCGAATTCTGCGCTTTCACTTTCATTCTATTGCCCACAAAAGGCTGATTTCGCAAAAATCGCAAATTTTTCAACTTTTTGCATTTACAAACATGCGCTTTATATTGTATACTATAGATAAAAGACCGGGCGCAAGGCGTGCCGGAATATTCCATCTATAAGGAGTTCGTATTATGTACTATCTTGGTGTTGACGTAGGCGGCACAAACATTGCCGTCGGTATCGTAGACGAAAACAATGCGATCATCGCAAAGGCTTCCCATCCGACGCCCGTTCCGTGCACGGAAGACGCATTCTGCGATGCGATTCTCGCTGTATGCAACGATGCACTGGCAAAGGCCGGCCTGACCCTCGACGATGTACCGTGGATCGGCATCGGCTGCCCGGGCACCGTTAACCGTGCTACCGGCATCATCGAATTTGCTAACAACCTCTATTTCAAGAACTTCAAGCTCCGCGACATGATGGCAGAGCGCACGAACGGCAAGCTCGTCATTCTGGAGAACGACGCTAACGCAGCAGCTTACGGCGAATATCAGGCAGGCGCACTTGCAGGCGCAGACAATGCGCTGGCTATCACACTTGGCACAGGCGTCGGCGGCGGCATTATCATCAACGGCAAGGTCTACTCCGGCAGCAACTTTGCCGGCGGCGAGCTCGGCCACACCGTCATCGTTGTTGACGGTCGTCCCTGCACTTGCGGCAGACACGGCTGCTGGGAGACCTATGCTTCTGCAACGGGTCTCATCAAAACCACAAAAGAGCACATGAAAGATGCCCCGAAGGACTCTCCGATCTGGACAATTGTTGACGGCGACGAGTCCAAGGTTAACGGCAGAACCGCATTTGACGCTATGCGCGCAGGCGACCCGGTCGGCAAGGCTGTTGTTGACGAGTACATCAAGTACCTCTCCGTCGGCCTCACCGATATGATCAACATCTTCCAGCCGGCTATCCTCTGCATCGGCGGCGGTATCTGCAACGAGGGTGAAACGCTTCTCGCTCCGGTCAGAGCATTCATCGATAGAGAGCAGTATGCTATGAACTCCACGAAGAAGACGAAGGTCTGCAAGGCGCAGCTCGGCAACGACGCCGGCATCATCGGCGCTGCACTGCTCGGTAAGCAGGAGGACTGATTTTCCCCATGTCTCTTACAAAATCCGTGTTCGGCACGTTCCCCTGCGGGAAAACGGCTGACGCTTATACGCTGAAAAACGCGTCAGGCGTGACGCTTGTGCTCACAAACTACGGTTGCCGCATTTTACAGCTTTTAACACCGGACAAGTCCGGTAAGCTCGGCGATGTCGTGCTTGGCCACGCCACGCTCGAGGAATACCTCGGCTCCGACTTTCAGGGCACGTTCGTCGGCCGCTACGCAAATCGCATCGGCGGCGCAACGCTCACCATTGACGGCGTAACGTATGCACTCGATCAAAACGACGGCGCAAACACGCTGCACGGCGGCACAAAAGGCTACCATCAAGTACTGTTTGATGTGAAAAAGACAAACGACGGCGACGAACCGTCTGTCACGTTCACACATGTCAGCCCGGACGGCGACGAAAACTACCCCGGCACACTGACCGTTGAAGTGCAGTACACTTTGACAGCCGACAACGCCGTGGAGATTACCTACCGCGGCAAGACCGACCGTAAGACAGTATTCAACCCGACGAACCACTCGTTCTTCAACCTGAAAGCCGACGGCTCCAAAAACGTGCTTTCCACGCTTGTGACGATTCACGCGTCTGAGGTAACGGCGGTCACAGACGACCTCATTCCCACCGGCGAGTTGCTGCCCGTAAAAGGCACGCCGCTCGATTTCACGGCTGCAAAGCCGCTTGGGCAGGATATGTTCGCGGATGACCACCTCATCCAGCTCTGCGGCGGTTTCGACCACAACTTCTGTGTGGACGGCGAGGGCATGCGCGAGATTGCAGTAGCTTACGAGCCGGAGACCGGCCGCGAAATGACCGTCTATTCCGATATGCCCGGCGTGCAACTGTATACGTTCAATCGCACCTCCGGCCTGAAGAACAAAGACGGCAGCGACATGGTTCCCCACGGGGCACTGTGCCTTGAGACACAGTTCTACCCGGATTCCGTGCATCACGAGAACTTCCCGTTCCGCTATGTCACGCCGGAGAAACCGTTCGAGTCCAAAACAATCTATAAATTCACTGTGAAATAATGTGGGAGGGCTGCCGCAGGGCGGCCCTTTCCGATTTCATCGCCTGCGGTTTTCCGCGGCAAATTGCAAGGAGGTCATTTTTTGAAAAAAGAAATTTCCTGCGGCGCGGTCATTGCGCGGCAAACCGAAAACGGACGTGAAATTCTGCTCATCCGCCATGTAAACGGCGGTCATTGGGCGTTTCCGAAAGGCCATATGGAGGGCAATGAGACCGAAAGCGAGACCGCCTTGCGCGAGATCCGCGAGGAGACCGGCCTTACAGTCACGCTTGATACCGGCTTTCGCGCCGTTGTCACCTACTCCCCGAAGCCGGATGTCATGAAAGATGTCATCTATTTTGCAGCCGAATACATCGGCGGCGAAGCGCACCGGCAGGTAGAGGAAGTCACCGAGCTCTGCTGGGTACCGGCAGAAGAAGCTGCGGCACACATTACGTTTGAAAACGATAAAGATGTGCTGAGGAAGTACAGAGAATATTGCAGAGCATAACAAAAAGAGCGTGCAAACTTTCAACTGCACGCTCTTTCTTTATGCTCATGTAGCTTTAAGCGAAATTACTTAACGATCTCGCCCTCAACGGTGCCGCCGAGTGCCGCTGCGTTGGACTCATCGGTGTCGATGTGCATAGCAGCCGCATACTTCGGGCTGACACGTACAACAACGTCACCGAAAATCACGCTGCGCTCGCCTTCCTTGCCGACCTTAACGGAGACGATCTGCTTGTCTTCCACACCGGCTGCCGCTGCCTCTTCCACGTTGAAGTGGATGTGGCGCTTTGCTGCGATGACGCCCTTTTCAATGACGACTTCGCCTGCCGGGCCCTTCAGCGTACATCCCGGGGTGCCCTCAAGGTCGCCGGACTCACGGATCGGTGCTGCAATGCCGAGCTTGCGTGCGTCGGTCAGTGCAACTTCAACCTGCGTCTCCGGGCGCGTCGGGCCAAGGATGGACATAACAAGGGAACCCTTCGGGCCGATGACCTCTACCTTCTCGTTGGAAGCGTACTGGCCGGGCTGAGAGAGTTCTTTCTTAACGGTAAGCTTTGCGTCTGCGCCAAAAAGCGTCTTCAGATCCGCTTCGGACACGTGAACGTGACGTGCGGAGGTTTCAACCATAACTTTCATTTGAAAATACCTGTCCTTTCCGGATTTTGTATTTCTATTTTACTACGAACCGACAGAAAATACAAGTTTTGGGCTATGTTTTTTCTCCGATTTATGATAAACTTAATGCAGAAAAGACCGTAATTTGAAAAAACGCGAAAAGTCGGTGTGAAATATGTTTGAAAACTGGGAAGAATTGAAAGAAAACTGCCTGAACTGCCGCAAGTGCAGCCTGTGCGAAGTGCGCTCCAATGTCGTGTTCGGCGTGGGTAACTCGCGCGCGAAGGTCATGTTCATCGGTGAAGGCCCGGGCCGAAACGAAGATTTGCAAGGCGAGCCGTTCGTCGGTGCAGGCGGTCAGCTGCTCGATAAATACCTCGCCGCCGTCGACCTCGACCGCCGCACGAATATCTACATTGCAAATATCGTCAAATGCCGCCCGCCGCAAAACCGCGACCCCTTGCAGGAGGAACAGGAAGCCTGCATGGACTGGCTGCGCAATCAAACCGCCCTGCTGCGTCCGAAGATCATCGTATGCCTCGGCCGTATCGCCGCCATGCGCATCATCAAACCCGATTTCAAGATCACACGCGAGCACGGACAGTTTTTCAAAAAAGGCAACATCTACATGACGGCAACCCTCCACCCCGCCGCCCTGCTGCGCAATCCCGCACAAAAGCCCGCCGCGTTCGACGACTTTTTAAAGCTCCGCGATAAGATTGACGAGCTTCAGGCAGACATTTCCAAAACATATTAAACATACAAAAGCTGCTCCGTTTTCACGCGGAACAGCTTTTTTCGTTTTAATTATAAACTTGCATGAACCTTACAGCAGCTTTGCGCGGAGCGCTTCGCCGCTTTCCGGGTGGAGATACGCCGGAGCAACGTCAAAGACGGTCTTGCAGCCCACCTGACCTTCACTGTGCATGCGGTATGCCGCGCGGGCAAACGCTACGAGCACACTGGAAGTGAACTCCGGGTTGGAATCAAGCGTCAGCTTATACTCGATGATGTGCTTGTTTTCGCCATTCAGACCCGTCACACCGGTGCGGAACACCATGCCGCCGTGCGGAATGCCTGAATGGTCGCGGTCAAGCTCTTCCTGGCTGATGAAGTGTACGGTCGTATCGTAATCGGAGAAATAGTTCGGCATCGTGACGATGGCTTCCTCAATGGCAGCCTTGTCCGCACCCTCTTTGGCAACGACAAAGCACTCTCGGGTGTGCTTCTCGCGCGTCGTCAGCTCCGGGTTCTCGCCGCGGCGCACACTTTCAAGCGCGCTCTCCACCGGGATAGTATACTGGCGGGCATCCTGTACGCCGGGAATGCGGCGAATCGCATCGGAGTGACCCTGGCTGACACCCTTGCCCCAGAACGTGTAGTCTTTGCCGTTCGGCAAAATCGCCTGACCATAGAGGCGGTTCAGAGAGAACATACCCGGGTCCCAACCGACGGAAATCATGCCGAGGTGGCCGCTCTTCTTGCAGGCCGCGTCTACGTCCGCAAAATGCTCCGGGATCTTCGCGTGCGTGTCAAAGCTGTCGATGACATTAAAATACTGTGCAAGCTCTGCGGTTTGCTTCGGCAGGTCGTTCGCGCTGCCGCCGCACAGGATCATGACGTCAATCTTATCCGTCATGTTTTTTGCCTGCTCCATAGAATAAACCGGCACGCCGGTCTTCGTCTTCACACTGTCCGGGCTGCGGCGTGTGAAAACGCCCACAAGCTCCATATCTTCCGTGTGGGAAAGCGCACTTTCCACGCCACGGCCAAGATTTCCGTATCCGGCAATGCCGATTCTAATCATTTTTATCGCTCCTTCATGTATCTTTCAAAATCATAACAGCGCAAGTTAGTTTACACTACGATTTCAATTTCTTTATCTATTATACGCAAACGCACGATATTTTGCAAGAGAAAATGCAGGGAAACTTGAAAAAGCCGTCACAAAACAGCTATTCTCTGTCTTGTAACGGCTTTTGTCTTTTTAGTTTTAACGCAAAATCAGCGAATGTTATACACGCTGCGCATATGAATACCGTTCGCATCGCCGCTCACAATGCGGATGCGGCGCTCTTTACCGGCTTCGAGGTCGAAGTAGTTGTCTTCAAGCACCCAGTCCTCGTTCTCGTTCAGTACTTCCACGCTCTTCGCGTATGCCTTTGCGGAAACGATAATCTCATCGCCCACCACACGGCAGGAAAGCTGCGGGTCGATGTAATCGTAATACTTCGGCACGGAGAACAGCACGGTGGATTCGGAGATCATCTCGCCGTTCTGGTAGCACGCATAGTGCACATGGTCGGTGAACATGTTCGCTTCCGGCAGTTCTACGGTATCGAGCCACACGGTGTCCATTGCGGGCACGGTGATTTCCACCTCGCCGCCGTCGCGCAGAACCTCGGAGCGGTTATTGCGCAGCTCCCACTTCACGGTGACCGTCTGCGGCTGCATCGTCTCGTTGGAGACGTTCAGGCGGATGCTCTTTACGGTGTCGGTGTTCAAGTCACGACACTCGCGGTTCGGGTTCGGGTCATCCAAGAAGCCCTTTTCTTCGCAGGAGAGCAGCACCGGCGCGAAGAAGCGCTTTTCATAGTAGTGCAGCGCCTTCCAGCGGCCGAAGTAGTCGATAGACGACCAAGAAGCAACCGGCCAGCAGTCGTTCAGCTGCCACACGATCGCGCCCATGCACTGTCCGCGATGACGGCGCCAGTGCTCTACGCCGTACTTCATCGCCTCGGCGCTCAAAAGCTGCGAGGTATACAGCAGCGTGCCGAGGCCCTCCGTCGGGTAACGGTACGTCTGGCCGAGATACGTCATGATCTTGCTATTCGCCGCGTTGTTGCGCTGGTGCTTCTCCATGACATAGGAGAAAATATTTCTGTCTTCCGGCTCCGTGAAGGATTCGACCGTTTTCAGCGTCGGGAACGCCTGGAAGCCGAACTCGGAAACATAGCGGAAGTTGTGGTTGCGGTAGTCCGTAAACGGCAGGCTACCGTGCCAAACGTCCCAGTAGTGCACATCGCCGCGCGTCTCGTCGGTCGGGTTGTCAAAGTCGCCGCCGGAGGACGGGCTTGAGGGCCAATAGTACGTCTGCGGGTCAAGCGCTTTTACGGTCTTCGGCAGAATGTACTCGTAAAGGCGCGTGTAGTTGCCCTTCTGCTTCGGGGTCAGCTCCCACATCGGCGGGTGGCCCGTCGGGTTGTTCGGCATAAGCGCCAAACCGCCGAAGAATGTGAACATCTCCATCTCGTTGTTGCCGCACCACAGGCCAAGGGAAGCGTGGCTGCGGATGCGTTTGATGTTATCGTTGAACTCCGCACGGAGATTTTCTTCAAACTCGTCGCTCAAATTGTAATGTGCGCAAGCAAACATGAAGTCCTGCCAAATGACGAGGCCCAACTCGTCACATACATCGTAAAATGCATCGCTCGGGTAATGGCCGCCGCCCCATACGCGCACGCAGTTGTGGTTTGCCACCACAGCCTGCTCAAGGAGCTTTCTCGTACGCTCCGGGCTCGTGCGCGGCAGAATGTTGTCCTCCGGGATATAGTCCGCACCCATCGCGAAGAACGTCACGCCGTTCACTTCATGCGCAAAGCTCTCGCCGTACCGGTCTTTCTCGATGTGCATCGTCATCGTGCGCAGACCGATGCGCTTTTCCCACGTATCAACGGTCTCGCCGTCACGCTGTAAATCGACACGCACCGTGTAAAGCGGCTGCTCGCCGAGGCCATGCGGCCACCAAAGCTGCGGGTTTTCCACCGCAATCTCCTTCGGGGAGCCTGTGTAGATCTTCTCCTCGCCGTTCGGCATCGTGAGCGTCACGGTGTAGGTCAACTCCGCGCCGTTTACAGTCTCGATCTCCGGCTCAATGCCGAGCGTCACGGTGTTCTCACCGTGCGTCTGCTTCACGTATGTGCTGATGATGCGGCCGCCGTTCACGCCGCAAAGCATAATGTCGCGCCAAATGCCGGCATCAGGCAGGCGGGGACCCCAGTCCCAGCCGAACATGCAGTGCGCCTTGCGCAGGTTCGGGAAGCCGACCATTGCGTCGTCGCTGCCGCCCGCGTGGCAGATCTTATCCTGCTCTTTGATGTACTTTGTCGGCGAGTGAAACACGATCTCAAGCGTGTTGCCGGTCGTTTTCAGGCTATCTTTTACGTCAAATTCCCACGTGCGGTGCATGTTGCACACGCTCGCGATTTTCTCGCCGTTCAAAACGATGTCGGCAATGGTGTCGAGGCCCTCACAGCGCAGTAGGACGCGCTCGCTGTTCAAAACGTCCGCATTCACGTCGAACGTCGTATTGTAGCGGTAGTCCTCGTCCATCAGCGCCAACGCTTTCATCTCGTTGTCGCGCCAATAAGGGTCTTCCATGCGACCCGCGTTCAGCAGGTCATTGTACACGGAGCCCGGCACGGTCGCAGGAATCGTGTCATTTTTTCCGACGGTCGTCAGCTGCCAGCCGGAATGTAAAAGCTGTTTCTTCATTTCTTTTATCCTCTCGTTTTAATCGGTCTTTATGCAGTATAGCACCGGTTCCACAAATTGTAAAGCGACTGCTGCCCCTTTATTCCGGTAAAGCAAAAAATTCGCAAAATACCGAAAAAAGTATTTCTTTTTCGTGTAGTTTTCATGTTAAAAAGTGCAATATCCTTATTCTAAATAAACCGATTTATAGAACTCCCCATTGCCCATGTGTCCGTCAATCGCACGCCAACGCAGCCTAGCTGCACATATGATCGTCCCGTCATAGTCCTCTATGTCATCTTCCGATACACTTTTCTAAAGCAAATTGAACTCTTTTTCAGTTTCATCATATCATATTCGCCTACACTGCACAAGCAAAATATTTCCGGATATAACAAAAAAGCACCTACAAACGTAAGTGCTTTCTTTCTGGAGGTGACACCCGGATTTGAACCGGGGAATCAGGGTTTTGCAGACCCACGCCTTACCACTTGGCTATGTCACCATTTTGAAAAAGACGCCTTGTCTTCAGCGTCTTTTTCTTTTGGAGCGGACGACGAGGCTCGAACTCGCTACCTCCACCTTGGCAAGGTGGCGCTCTACCAGATGAGCTACGTCCGCATATGGTGCCTCCGATCGGAATCGAACCAATGACACGGGGATTTTCAGTCCCCTGCTCTACCAACTGAGCTACAGAGGCAAATGTGGCGACCCGGAACGGGCTCGAACCGTCGACCTCTAGCGTGACAGGCTAGCGTTCTAACCAGCTGAACTACCGGGCCACATTTGGTGGGGACAATAGGACTCGAACCTATGACCCCCTGCTTGTAAGGCAGGTGCTTCCCTTAGCTCGATTGTAATTATTTGTTTAGGTTCATAAAACTAATTCATTTTCAAACAATATAGTAAATCAGTTGACAAAGATTCAGATAAGTAGTACAATGTACTACAAGGAGATGATTATATGAGTTTTTCCATTAGATTGACTACTGAAGAAAAGAATCTTGCAGAAAGCTATGCACGAATTCACGCAATATCTCTCGGTGAAGCCTTCAAGCAAGCTCTATTTGAAAAAATAGAAGATGAGTATGACCTTACGGTTGCACAAGAAGCTTACGATGAGTATGTAAACGATGGCCGCAAGAGCAGACCTATATCTGAGCTCTGGAAAGAGTTGGATTTATGAGTATTTACGTTATAGAAACGACCTCCAGATTCGATAAAGAATTCAAGAAGCTCGACAGGTATACGCAGCGCATGATTAAAGGTTGGATTGACAAGAATCTTGTTGGCGAAGAAAACCCACGCCGCCACGGAAAAGGCTTGGTCGCTAACCGTAGCGGCCAATGGCGGTATCGAATAGGTGACTATCGCCTTATTTGCGAAATTGATGACGGACGTTTAGTCATTCTCGCACTGTCTGTTGGGCATAGGCGAGAAATATATTAAGAGCTACCCTTTGAAAGCAGGCCAAGAATATGTCGAATGAATTTATCCAAATTTATATCGATCCTGATATAGAAAAGCAAGCAAACGACTTATTCAATCGTTTGGGGCTTGATATGTCGAGTGCAGTGAATGCTTTTCTGAACCAATGCGTTCTTTGTGGAGGTCTTCCCTTTGAAGTAAAACTTCCGGATCATTTAATGAACAATGCTTACCGGGAATAAAACAGAGTGATAACACACACAATCATTTACAGGGAGGTGTAAGCGAGTGAGGTCTTTTAATTACTCTGCAATTAGAAACCAAAAATGGGATTCTGAGATTTTGGGATTGATTGCAGCTATATACAAAGAAGCGGGAAAGCAAGAATTGTATTTGCAGCAGCAACCAGAAGATCTAGAAAAACTTATAGATGTTGCAAAAATACAGAGCACCGAAGCATCGAATGCCATTGAAGGCATCGTAACAACGAACACTCGTATTCGCCAACTTGTTGAAGAAAAGACGACACCTAAAAACCGTAATGAACAGGAAATCGCAGGTTATCGTGATGCTTTGAATATTATTCATGAAAGCTTTGATGCAATTCCCATTACACAAAATTACATTCTACAACTTCACAAAATTCTTTATGGTCATATGAACAACCCTCTTGCAGGCCGTACAAAAACCGTACAAAACTATATCAGCGCTACCTACCCTGACGGACATGTTGAGACACTGTTCACCCCTCTCGCACCGTATGAAACACCAGAAGCATTAGATAGAATTTGTGAGGAATACAACCGAGTGATTGGAAACATGGAACTTGAGCCACTTATTGCGATTTCTGTTTTCATTCATGACTTTCTTTGTATCCATCCGTTTAATGACGGCAACGGTCGAATGAGCCGACTGCTCACCACTCTGTTACTATATCAGAATGAATTTTATGTTGGGAAATACATTTCACTGGAGGCTAAGATAGCAAAAAATAAAGATTTGTACTATAATGCACTTGCCGAATCTCAAACTGGATGGCATACTGGGACAGAAGACGTCTTACCATTTGTTAAGTACATCCTCGGCACTATCCTTTCAGCATACAGAGATTTTGGAGATCGAATAGTCATTGTAGAAAAAAAGCTCACATCACGTGAAATGGTACGGCAAGCTAGCAAACACAAGGTTGGTCGATTTAACAAGCAAGATATTCGAGAGTTTTGCCCAACCCTCAGTGATAGCGCCATCGAAAAGGCATTGCGAGAATTGGTTGCCTTCGGTGAGCTTAAAAGAGAAGGTAACGGAAAAAACACTTGTTACTTTAGACTAAATTAGATTCCCGTATCTTAAATTTCATTCCCGTAAAATATGCGTAATTTTACGGGAATGTGTAAAGAAATAAGGGAATCACATCCCGTACAACCATTTAAGACTAAACGAAGGAGCATCCGAAAGGCTGCTCCTTTGTCATATTCAAAAATTGTTACTCAGCCAAAAACCGGAAGTACTTCCGGTTTTTTCATATTTTACCCGTACAGCAATGCGGAGACTTTATTACAGGAGGACATTTACATGTCAATTAAAATTGCTATCACGAACGAAAAAGGCGGCTGCGGAAAAACCACAAGTGCCGTCAACATCTCGGCCATTCTTGCCGAACGCGGCTACCGTGTGTTGCTTGCGGACGTTGATCCGCAGAGCTACGCAACCATGTACTATGGTCTGTATGATGCCGATGATCCGTCCTTATATGACGCCATCACCGGTGTTTGGCCGGTGAATGCCGCCATAGTGAAAACCGATTTTGGTGTAGATGTATTGAGATCGAACACAAAATCCATGAGGCTCGAAGAAATGCTCACTGAATATAAGCTTCGCGGCAGAGCATACAACGATCTGCTCTCTAAGCTCCTTACACCGATAGAGAGCGACTACGATTACATTATTATAGATTGTCCGCCGCAAGGCTATAAACTTCTCGAAAACGTACAGCGCTATGCAGATTACATCTTGATCCCGATGATCCCGGACGAATTTGCACTGCACAGCTTACGCATCAAAGCCGAAAGTCTCATTGAAATTCGCAGAACGATCAATCCGCACCTCCGGTTACTTGGCGGCTTAATTATCATGGATGAAAAAAATGGAACAAAAGCCATTTACCGCGACGCCCTGCAATCGCAGGACGTCATTCCTTTTTTCAGCGCAACCGTGCGTAAGAACATCACTTTGAGCCGCGCCATCAACGCGCACGAGCCTATCAATACATATGCAAAGCACTGCAACGGTAATATCGATTACCAAGCGGTCGTAAACGAAATCATCGGGAGGGTCGAGAAATGAAAAAGCTAAATCTTGGAAACATCAATGCCGGTTTGAGCACCATTAAGGAACTGGCCAACGAAAATGCCGGTATTGCACGTGATGAGCTGATCGACGTCTCCTTGATCGACTTTGCAAACAAAAACACATACGCCGCAAACGACACGGATGACAGCATCCGCGACTTAGCAGATCAAATTGAAACCGTCGGTTTGCTGAATCCTCTCGGCGTGATCCAGTCCGGCAATCGTTACAAGCTGTTTTCCGGTGAACGCAGATACCGCGCCATCACACAGTACCTACACTGGAACAAAATCCCGTGCAGAATTTTTGAAGGCGTTTCGGCCGGACGTGCACAACTCATGCTGCACATCGCAAACGGCGGACGCGATTACACGGCCGAGCAAAAGCTAACACTTTATGAAGAATACCGAGAGTTGCTGAATGAGCTAAAGGCATCCGGTGAATTTAAAGGTGGCATACAAAAGGGTGTCGCCGAACTGATGCATGTCTCTGACCGGCAAGTCCGCACCTACCGCACAATGTCGGAACAGCTTACCGAGCTCGAAAAGGTTGATCTTGCTGCCGGAACGCTCAAATTTGGCGAAGCACAGAATATCGCAGTCGAGCGAGCCGCCAAAGCAACGCAGCCGACAGTAGCAAACGCCACAAAAAGCGGAAGTACTTCCGCTTTTTCGAACAAGACCGAAAGCACAAAGAGCTCTCTAAGCCCGGAAATGCGCGAAGACCTGCTCCGCAAAGTCATCATGAGTGGGTATATTTGGAACTGCGAAGATCTGTTAGATTATTATGTTGAGATGATGCCTACACCGCAGGAAGCCGTGAAAGATATATTAAAACCCAAATACGGCTATCATGGCGGCACTTTAATTATGAAGCATTTAAATGGCAGTTATGAATGCACATCATCAAAGCTTATTTTACAAAACGGTGCAATGCAGACGATTGCCGCCTACACCTATAACGAGGCAGACACCATGATCCGCAAGCTGTACCGAGACGGAGAGCTTTGCCCGGAAAGGCAGGATGCAAAATGAGAGTTACAAAAGTCGATGTTACTATTCCGAGCAGTGGCTATTACCTTGGCTACGTCAGTTTGGTTCTGGATAATGCGTACACCTTAAACGGTGTGCGCATCACCAGACGAGCAGACGGTGGGTTACAAGTCTTATATCCGCATTTGGCCGAACGCGAAGGCAAGCGCCGCCAAATCTTTGCTTTTAAGCCAATGAACCCCATAGCACACAAACGCATCGAACAAGCTGTGCTATCCGCATATAAAGAAGAACTGAGAAAAACCGGAAGTACTTCCGGTTTTTGAACTTTTGAAGAATTGTATATACTCTCTTGATAGATTTTCATAAAATACAGAAAAGTACTTAAAAACATATAGGATGAGGTCTCTAAATGAACACTAAGCGTTACACCCTATCTGATGCGCACAGCACGCAGTTTTATCAACTCCCGAAATGGCTTGTGGCGCTTCGCGTAGAGGCAGAAATCAGCAACGAAGCAATCCTACTGTATACTTACTTGCGAGATCGCGTACAGCTGAGCATTACAAATAAGTGGATCGACGATAACGGTGAAGCTTACCTCTACTTTAAGCGTGAACAAATGGAAAAGCTGCTCGGGTGCAAAAAGGATAAAGTGCAAAAAATTATTAAGGAGCTCAAATCCGTAAGCCTGCTCGATGAAGTCCGGCAAGGGTTAAATCAGCCAAATCGCCTCTACCTGCGCTACCCCGATAATTCTGAACTCATAGAAATGAGTATCGATTTTGAAGATGAAGACGAAGAAAATGGTGAGCAAGAGCCTGAAAGTCATGAAAAACCCAGTGATTATGCGGAGCGCGGAAAAACCGCACTCCAGAGTACTGAAATTCCGCAGTCCGGACTTCTGAAAAACCGCACTCCGGACTGCGGAAAAGCCGAAGTCAAGAGTGCGGAAATATCGCAGTCAAGAGTACTGAAAAACCGCAGTCTTGACTTCTGTAAAACCGCACCTAATAAAACTGAGTATAATAAGACTGAGTATAATAAGACAGACAGTCAGAGCGACGGCAATTTTGATTTTTTGATGAATGCAGATGTTCCGAAGGATTTTGCGAAAGCCTGCATCTCTTTGATCTGCGAAATTACTACTACTCCCTTATCGACTGTCCGCATCGGTAAGCAAGTGCTTCCGAGCACGCAAGTATGCCAAGCGTTGCACAGCTTAACGCCGGAGCATTTGCAGGCCGTCTACCGCATAACCAAATATTCTAACAATGTACGGAAACCTAAAGAGTATCTGCTTGCATTGCTGTACAATGCCGCCCAAACTGCGCCGGAGAGTAATCTCTACGCGCAGTTTTTTGCTATGCCGGAAGAAAACAAGCCCTCGTACGACCTCAAGATCTACGAGAAATACGATTTTTTCGATCACTTAAACGAAGAAAGGAACCCAGAACATGGAACATGATCTTGAAGCCTATCGTAAGCAATGCGCCGGCATTTGTGCGGCAGTGCCCAAGAATCCGACAAATCTCAAGCTCGTCTTTGACCTTGAGACGACGGGCTTAAACCCCGCTGAAGATGAAATACTTGAAGCCGCAATTGTTACGACGGATGGGGACATTTTGTTTGAGTCCCGGTTTAAACCGGCATGCGTAACCGAATGGCCGAAAGCACAAAATGTCAACGGTATCTCACCGGAAATGGTAGCAGATGCACCGGGTATCATCGACAAAATCGGCGAAATGGCGGCGCTGCTGCAAAATGCCGAAACAATTATCGGTTACAACGGCAAGCACTTCGATATTCCGTTTCTCGAGTGCTACGGTATTCGATTCCGACCGGATGCCATGGTTTCCGACCCCATGCTTGATGGCGCTGTCGTGTACGGAGAGCTGCGCACGAACAATGGCGCACCATCAACCTATAAGTGGAAGAATTTAAAAGCCATGGCCGATTTTTGCGGCTATACAGGCTCAAACTGGCACAATGCAGCTGCCGACTGCATTGCTACCGCCTATGTGTGGCAACGGTTACAAGAGCCGGATATGCGAGAACGATACGAGCAAAACATGCAGGCTCTCAAAGAATTCAACGACTGGGAGCTTGGGGCTATTTCCGAATCGCCTATACCGGATTTCGATATATCTCAAGCTATTTCGTTGTAGAAAGCCTGATTAAACGCAATTCTTCGAAATATATCTTTAAGCCCTCTTATTAAATCTATACTCCTTAATGATGGTACGCGAAAAGATATGAAAATAAAACAAAGCAGCAAAAAGGTTTGTTACCTGTACACACAGGCAGCAAACCTTTTTTCATACATTTTTTACGAAAGGAAAGATTTATTTATGAGCTATGAGCCTTTAGAAAATGTCACCATCGTTTTTAGCACAGCGAATATTACCGTTTGTGCCGATGAGTGGGGCGATTTGTATTACACGACCGAAATTCCGGATGAATTTGTAAATCAGGGTGAGCCGTATCCCCGCTTCAGATGCAAGCCGATTATTGATCTGCCACCCGAACAATTTGATCGTGTGTTGGCAATTTACAAGGAATTGCCGGATGACCTACTTGAGCACTTGATACGCGGAGAGGAGCAAGAAGATGCCTAAAAAAAGAACCTTCTACTCCGAAGAAGAACGTAAAGCACATCATGAAAAGAAGCAAAGAGAAGCAGATTTGCAGATTCAGGAGCTCACAAAGCACTGGGAAAACGATCCCAAGGACATCGCAGAATACCTCGCATTCAGCACTCAGTTTTACAAATATTCTTCACGAAACACAATGCTGATCTACCGGCAGCGTCCTGATTCCGTATTTATTGCCTCATACACACATTGGAAAGAACTGGGGTATTATGTGCAGGAAGGTGAGCATGGTGCTAATATTTATCGGCCGGAAACCACGCGCTATTTCAAGCCAAACGTGCCAAATCCAACATGGGTTCTTTTATCTAAAGCCTCGCCGGAGCAACGCCATGAAGTTGAAATCGGCATGCTCGAAAGCCGTGATTTTACCTATTTCAAACCCTGCACGGTGTTCGATATTTCGCAGACAAATTGTCCGCCAGAAGACTACCCCAAGCTCTGCGGCGTAGGATACAACAGTACGCAGCACAAAGATATTTACAACACTCTTTGCCTTTATTCTGAAGAAATCGGCGTGCCTGTATCCGAAGAAGATTTTGAAGGAATCGGCACACGCGGCACTTATAACCCGCGCAACAAGCACATCCATATTAACCAATTACTCGGCGACACACAGAAGCTCGATACATTGTTGCTCGAAATGTCACACCACCTTATGGGGCATAGTCCTAACATAGAAAAGCCTACCATGCAGCGTGAATTTGAAGCCGACGGTCTCTCCATTATGTTTGGAAAAACGTTCGGAATTGAGCCCAGTAACGCCCGAAAAAGCCACCTTGCAGCCTGCTACCAAGAGTTGCTTAAGGCACAGCCGGAAGTAAAAATCGATGCACTTTTAGCACCGGTTCGCGAAAAATTTCAGCAACATATTGAGACAATGGAACAGGAACTTTCTCTCGCAGGCGTAATACCGCAGCAGATCATTTCTTCCCAAAAAGCTGCTGAACTGAAGCGTGAACAGGCTATGAAAAAGGAGCCGACCGTAACCGTTATATGGACGGAAAGCAAGCGTCTGCACGACGGCCAGACCATGCGATTATCGCGTGCAAACGAACTTTTTAAAGCAATCGATAAGGCGCAACAGAAGTACCCGAACTGCTACCACAAGGCAGCTTTTCGCATTGATTATATGCTGCACGGAGAACCGAGCAGCTATGAAGGCCGACAGAGTTTCGGCACCGGTGAAGGCAGTCTGATCGACCATATCAATCGGCTAAATACGCTGTGCAACGAGAACCCTCAGTGGGAAAATTACTTGTTAGAAACAGGCGGCAGCGATGCACTTTTACAGGACAGACACGAAAAAGAATACATCTTAAACGAGTTCATTCCTTACTTAAATCTGCATGTTACGCTTTCCGAAATCGAACAGAGCGTTTCGGAAAAGCTCGGTGAAACCGATGAGCTCACGCTCGAAAGAAGTGAGCAATTCGCCGCCTTGCAGCAAAATGTGCGTACTGCCCGTGCTATGCTGAACCAAGGTAATTACGATTTTTCCGTGGCACAAATCAATGAACTCTCTCCAAAATTCGCAGAATGGATGCGTCAAATCTCGAAAAAATCCATTCAGCAAAGCTCTGAAAATACGCTTACAAAAGAAGAAATCATACACGATTTTGAGCAAATCGCAACACAAAATCGTGCAGAAATCAGGCAAGAACAGCATGAAGAATTTGAAATCACAATGCTATAAAACCGGAAGTACTTCCGGTTTTTCGGAGGAAAAATGGCAAACCCGGTTTTAATTGCGAAGCTCGCTTTGGTCGCAGCCGACCCCAAAACATGGCAAAAAATCATTATTGCCTGCATCTCTATTTTTATCGTTTCCGCTGCACTGCTCGGCAGCTGCGGTGCAATGACTTTTACCGATTTAGGCTTCGACTGCTCGCAGCTTTTCTCTGCAAAACTGAACGAATACAGCGCTGTTTTTGACTCCGGTGCACGCATAAACGATAAGCTTCTCTATGCTGTGTACGCCAAAATCTTTACGGATAACGACCGATTAAAGAACCAAACCGATGAGCTGATTGACTGCTTTGTTTCAGATGATAAGCTCTCCCCGCTAACCGATTCCGATGAAATTTTTGATAAAATCGAGCACACGTTTGATCTCAAAATCAACGCATACATGCGCTCGCAACTGCTACGGCTTGCAGAGCAAATGCCCACCGGTTATGCCGACCGTTCTACGCTGATCCGTAACTTAAAAAGCAGCGACGGCAAAACAAATATCGGTCTCACCAACTTCGCAATAAACGCTCTGGATGCCGGTTCCGGCTACATCTATGGCGGTTACGGCCAAGACGTAACCATGGCATTTCTTAAGCAGCAGCAGTCCAGATTTTTCACGGATTCCGATGCAAATCTGACCAACAGCGAGGTCAATTTCATCTACGAAACCTACGGCGGAAAGCCTGCTTTTGACTGCATCGGGCTCATAAAAGCGTATGAATGGGTTGATGAAGACACCGGCATTATCCGTTACCAATCCAATGGTTTTCGCGATGTCGGCGCAGACGGAATGTTCCGCAGCGCTGTCATTTTCGGTGAGATTTCCTCTATCCCCGATACACCCGGTTTGGCCGTTTGTATGAGCGGACACATCGGTATTTATATAGGAAACGGTGAGGTAATTGAGGCCAAAAGCAACCACGACGGCGTAGTAAAAACGCAGCTCAGTGAGGGCAGTTGGACGTACTGGATGCAGTTGCCTGGCATTACATATTTGACCGGCGGAACACACCCATACGGCACTAAAAAGGTAACACTGGAGAACGGCAGAATTAAAGAAATCTCCGCCGGAATTGTAGCGGGAAAGGGTGAATTTGAGTGGCCTCTCCCCGCTCCTTACGGTAAAGATTACATCACTTCCGGCTCCGGTTCCCGGTACAATCCGGTCACCGGAATGTACGAAAATTCGCACGGTGCAATCGATATTGGTGCACCGGCAATGACCCCGATTTACGCAGCGGCCGACGGCACAGTTGTGATGAGCACTTGGCATGATTCCTACGGCAATTTCGTAAAAATCGACCACGGAAACGGGTGGTCTACCCTATATGCTCACCAAACAAAACGTGTTGCAAAAGTCGGCGAATCTGTATCTGCCGGTGATCTCATCGGCTACGTCGGAAGCACCGGGGATTCGACCGGAAATCATCTCCATTTCGAAATCAGATACAACGATAATAGGCTCGATCCTTTGCAATTCTTTGAGTGATCCACAATTTTGTGGGTATTCTTTCCTTACTAATAATCGGCACGCCTTGCGTGCCGACGACGAAAATTTTTGAAGAAAAAGAGGTCAAAACAATGAAAAAACTCACCATAAAGCTCAATTTAGATGAGCGAAAATACGATGCACTGCACACCTTTTCAACACAAAAAGGCATCGATATTGACGCAGAATTCGTAGCGTATTTCGAGAAAATGTACAAGAAAATCGTTCCAAAAGCCGTGCGGGAATACATTGAAGGCACAACACTTTCAACCGTTTCTGATCCGGTTTCCGAAGAAAAGGTTATCAACAATGCCCCACAGCTTCAGCCGGAACCGGAGCCCGAAACCAAGTCAAATCCGATCTCAAACCCCGGTGGTTTCTGGTCGTAATATTTTTAAACTGTTTCACATCTTGAAAACGCGCCAAAATCTCTCAAATCGGTGTCTTTTTAGAATGCAGGATAAAGCAGTAGTACCACTTCGTGTTTCTACTGCATCACAAACCCGCACAGTGTGCGGGTTTTCGGGTTTTAAAAAGTGGTACTACTTTTTGAACGGTAGTACCACCTTACCGCCTACTATTTCATAAAACAAACGAAATATTCAGATTTCAAGCCAAATTCCGGTGGTACTACTAGTGGTACTACTGAAATTTGAAGCAAAAGGAGATGCTATAAATTTAAAATGGCTACTGACAAAAAGAGGGTCTCAACGTACCTTGCAGATGACGAAGTCCGTATGTTAGATGCTATTGTTGATCTTTTGCACCTCAATCCACAAAACGGCCGAAGCGAAGCAATTGAAGCAGCTTTGAAATTTTATTTCGCCTATTTGAGTAATCAAATGAACACAGACTACCTTTGCGGCATTTACGGCAGACAAGTCGAAGCACTTGTGCAGCGGGCAACAGATCGCATATCTTCGCAGCTCTTTAAACAAGCTGTTGAAACAAACATGCTAACACGTATCGTCGCATTCGAATACGAACTATCGAAAGATGAGTACGATAAAATGCGTAGCAAAGCTGTTGCAGCCGTAAAACGTTCCACCGGCCGCATTTCTCTGTTCGATACAATGCAGGACAGTGCGGAATAAAGCCTTGAAATGATTTCACGAACACTGTATAATAGGCTCATAGAAATAGAGCTTCATAAAAGTCAGGAGGTGTCGCCATGCACTACACATTGATGCACAAAGAAATACCCGTAGTCGATATTGAACTGGACGATGCGTCCGGCGCGATTACTCGTGTGGATGATGTGCATAATGCTGCGCACATTCCAATCGGCATTGCGTACAAGAACGACATTCTCGACCGCAAGGCACTCAACAAATGGTGGTATGGGCGTTCCATTCCGGCAAGCCGTCAAGGCATCCAACAAGCGCTCGCTATTCTGCGTATCGGCAGCACGCAAGAGCTTATCGATAAAAGCTACGGACTTAGCCTTTCGGATCAGTATTGGATCAAGGAGAAAGGTTCCTCGTTGGAATGGGCTGAGATCAATTTTTTCACAAATGATTTTTCCCGTGACATCGGTGACATTCTTTTTGGCGGTCACAGCTCCAGTGCGAAAATCGATTTGATGTCCCCGGACAACACCTCCGATGGTTGGCTACGCAAAAAGTGGACGATCATCGACGGCAAGCGCTGCCTCATTAAAGGCGGCAGTGGCGTGAACCAACAGGAGCCATACAATGAAGTTATTGCTTCTGAGCTGATGGAAAAGCTCAACATCCCTCATGTTCCCTATCGGATCATTATGCAGGGCGATTATCCTTACAGCGTTTGCGAAGACTTTATCGATGCGGACACGGAACTTATCTCTGCTGACTACATCATGAAGTCTCAAAAGAAAGCAAATCACCTCTCGACATATCAGCATTACCTTAACTGCTGTGCCGCCTTTGGCATCTCTAATGCACAGCAAGCCGTAGACCAAATGATTGTCATCGATTATTTACTCGCCAATACTGACCGTCACTATAATAACTTCGGTGCGATTAGAAACGCCAATTCCTTAGAGTGGATCGGTTCTGCGCCGATCTACGACTCCGGTACATCTCTTTGGTGTAATACACCGACCAAACTCATCCGTCCGCTGGCCTCTGATTTGCCTTCAAAGCCGTTCAAAGAAACGCATGAGGAACAACTTAAACTCGTATCGTCTTTCGATTGGGTCAACTTTGAAGCGTTACAGCACTTTGGAAACCGTGTGTGCGAAATCTTCGCAGAGTCCCCCTATCTCGACTCCGAACGCTGTGTTTGTCTTTCGAGCGCATTAGACCAACGTATCGAACGTCTTGAAGGTTTGGCGCTAACCATGAACCATGAACAGCACCACAGTCCAAAAATTGAAGAAGAATTTGAAATCAAGCTGTAAAACCGGAAGTACTTCCGGTTTTTCCTTTTCTCATTGAAATCAAATTAAAAAGCTATTATAATATTCTATATGAGGAGTGAACGACTATGAAGAAAAAGATCACAGCAATATTGATGGCGGCGGCGCTTACGGTATCGCTTGCGGCGTGTGCGGGCAGCAATACCGAAAGCGCCGTAACGGAGAGCTCCACATCCAGTGCGGTAAGTAGCACGGTATCGGAAAAGAACGATGCGAGCAGCAAACCAGCTGCAAGCTCAAGCACTGCAAGTGCAAAGCCTACGGCGACGCCAGGCGCAAAAACGGAAAGCAGCAAAACCGAGAGCTCGAAGGGAAGCAGCTCGTCTGCCTCGTCTAAAACGGAGAACAGCGCAACGAGCAAGCCGTCGTCTTCAAGTTCTTCCGGCAGCACAGCATCGAAGCCGAGTTCAGCCGCAAAACCGTCTGCCACAACGAAGCCCAGCTCCGGCAGCAATACTGTGAGCAAACCGTCTTCCGGCAGCAGCGCGACTGCAAAACCCTCGGCCACTGCAACGCCGAAACCTACCGTACAGCCGACCGCTGCACCGACAACAAAGCCTACTTCTAAGCCGTCTGCGACTGCAACGGCTAACCCCGCCACGAAACCCACAACCGCTCCGACGGCTAAGCCTACGGCAGCTCCTACATCAAAACCGACTGCTGCGCCCACAGCAACTCCGAAGCCCAAAGAAAAAGTTTGGGTCGTAGATGTTCCTGCAAAGGAAGAAGTTGGCCATTGGGAAGAAGAAGGGTACTGGAAGAGCGATTGGGTGTATCAGTGTAATGCATGTGGAACTCAATTTTCTTCGGTAGAAGATTTTTATGCACATTCAGATGAAGAATGGGATAAAGGAAACGATCATGGTAGTTATACGCAAGTTCCGGGAAATACACGTTGGATTGTGACGGGTCAGCATTGGGTAGTTGATGAGCCTGCGCAAGAAGAACAAGGGCACTGGGAATATAGATAAAAATTGAATATTGCAGCATGAAGCATCCGTTTTCTCGGATGCTTTTTTTACTGCAAAAATTCAAACCGTACTTTTTGAGTGCGGCTTTTTTCATATACAAAAATCTATGAAAGGAATGGCAAAAAATGAAGAAAGCAAAATGGATTTTGGCCGGAACGCTTGCGGCGTTAATGCTTACGATGTCACTGCCGTTAAGTGCTCTGGCGGATGAAGCCGACGTGCTTGCGGAAAGTCCGGGCTTTGAAGTTTCGTTTGATGTAGATACCGGGCAGGAAGAAGTTTCGGAAGCTCCTCCGGCAGATATTGAAGCAACACCGGAGCCTACCCCGGAGCTTACCCCGGAACCTACCGCAGAGCCGACGCAGGAGCCAACGCCTACGCCGGAAAGTACCGCTACACCGGCCCCGACGGCAGAGCCTACCGCAGCTCCTACGGTTACACCCGAAGTTACCGCAACGCCGACAGCAGCGCCTACAAGCACGCCGGAGCCGAGTGCTGCCGCATCTCCTACGCCCGCTGTACCGAGCACATCCCCTGCTGTAACGCCGACGCCTACGCCGTCACCACAGCCGGTGGTGAACCCAGTAAAGCTTGAGCACGACGTATTGGATAATGTAGATAAGGTATGTATCTACCTGTTCCCTGTGCCGAACAGCAGTGAAATCACACAGGAATACAGCGCCGAGCACAAGGCGATAGATATTGCCGCATCAAGCGGATCGCCTGTATATGCGGCAGAGGATGGCACTGTAAGCTATGTGCAGATTTGGGACGGGTCGTATGACACCACCGGCATGATGAGCTATGGTCACATGGTCGAGATCAGGCACGCGGACGGCAATACGACGCTGTATGCACACTTATCTGAGATCAATGTGCAGCAAGGCGAAAAGGTTGTGCGCGGGCAGCGCATCGGGCGTGTCGGCAGCACGGGAAATGCTACCGGCCCGCATTTGCACTTTGAAGTCATCACTTCGGAGGGTAAAGCCGATCCGGCAGAATACCTGTGGACAATGCCGGGCGAGTGGATTATGGGCTATGCCGCCGATACAGAGGCGGGAATATCGCCTACTGCTGTTGGCAATACAGGCAAATCCGTTATACATTATTATTCGCTCGCCAAAGAAACGACGACAACAGTGACCGGCTCATTAGGTCATCTGCCCACAAAGACGATTAAGTCCGGCTCAACTGAATATCCAGCATATTGTCTCGAAAAAGATAAGCTAATTTGGGGCGGCATAGATTTTACATGGTCGTCGTTTACTGTGCCGCAGCAGACGACTATGAAGGCTATCCTGGCGGAAGGCTTTCATGAAACAAATTCTCTGGATAAGTCCGATTGGGGTAATGCACAAGGCAGCGGTTATAAAGGCAATTACGCCAATGAAACTGCAAAATGGCTTGTCACGCAATACCTGATCTGGGCAGCCGAAAAAAACTACATCACCAAGCACAGCAATACAAGCTGGACATGGAAATCGCAGGTCGATACCGACCTTGAAACCGTTGCCAAAAATGCGTATAACCCTACAGTAGTTCGCAGCTACTACGCTGAGGTCAAAGCCAAGCTGCTCAATGCTTATACGATTCCCTCCTTTGCTTCAAGCAGCTCATCCAGCTTTTCGACGACAACAAAACTGTATTGGGATGGCAGCAAGTATACAGCAACCGTCACGGACAGCAAAGCTGTTGCTGCCTATTATACGTACACCTATAACGGTATTACATTCGCGAAAAACGGCAATAAGCTCACAATCTCGACCACAAAAGAGTATCCGTCGGGCGTTGTTGCAACGGGATCGCGTACCATAGGCGATGACAGCAACCTCGCTTGGTGGAAATGCACAGATTCCGCGATTCAGCTCATAGCCACACCACTTGGCAAGACTAAAACGGTACGCAGTTATCTCAAAGTGCAGACGGTTACACCGTCCTATTACATCTATCTAAAAAAGTCCAGTGCTGACACATCTATGACTAATGGTGATAATAGATACAGCCTTAAGGGTGCTGTGTACACCGTTTACAGCGGCAATACAGCAGTAGCGACTATAGCCACGGACGCATCGGGATACGGATACACAAATGTTGCCCTCCAAAACGGACGGTATTCCATCAAGGAAACCACTTCTCCGAAAAACTACTACAAGGACGAAACAACGCATTGGGTAACGATTTCTTACGGAGACGCTGCATTAAATGTATCAGATGTTCCGATACCATTGGAGTATAGTATTAACCTCACGAAGACGAGTGCCAATGTCTCTATCACAAACGGCGACAGTGGATACAGCCTCGCCGGAGCCGTGTATAAAATCTATAACAGTTCAGGTACGGAAGTTGCATCCATCACCACCGATTCGTCGGGTAAGGGAACTTCAAGCGTGAAATTAAAAAACGGCACATATACCGCCGTGGAATCCAAAGCGCCTCCGGGGTATGCCTTGGACACGACAAGGCATACCGTTAGGATCAACAATGCTGACGCAACTCTGAATGTTAGCGATGTGCCTTTGATTAAGACGGTGACACTAACCAAAACGAGCGCTAACACGTCGATCACGGCAGGCAACAGCAATTATAGTCTCGCCGGAGCTGTGTACGATGTGTATGAAGGTAATTCTGCTACGGGTACGCCGGTTGCATCGTTCACAACTAACTCGTCGGGAAAGGCTACATTAAGTAGAACTCTTATTCCAAATACGACCTATACAATTTTGGAACGAACTCCGCCTCCCGGATATGTGAAAGATACGACGCCACATTCGTTCTATCTTGCTTACAACTCGGCAACAATGAATGTGGTGGATGACCCAACGACCATTCGTCTTACGGTTAAGAAAAAGGATTCTGAAACCAATACCAGTGTGGCACAGGGCAACGCTTCGTTAGCGGGAGCGCAGTATAAAGTGACCTATGTCAACGGCACAAAAACCGTTGAAAACATCGTTACGACGAATAGCTCGGGGTCTGCAACGCTTAGAGGTCTTCCGATTGGTGTGACTGTAACTGTACGAGAAATTACAGCCCCAGCAGGATACAAGTTGGATCCCCGTGTGCACACCTACGTTACAACAACCAAAACAGAGAAAATTGAATATGACCTCGAACCCGAAGATTTCACCGAAGATGTCTTTAAAGGACACATCCAGATCACCAAGCAGATTGAAATGCTCGGTGCGGATGCACAGCTTGAACAAGGCGCTGAATATCAGGTGTATCTCAAGAGCGCAGGCAGCTACAATGCAGCAAAGGACACAGAGCGAGATTATCTTGTGACCGGGGCGGATGGCAAGGCAACCACCAAAGACCTGCCTTACGGCACGTATACGCTGCATCAGGTCAAAGGTGTGCCGGGGCGTGAATTGAAAGACATGGATGTTGACGTCCACGAAAACGGCAAAACGTATGAGGTGACGCTCACAAACGAGCTTAAGAAAGCACAGCTGAAGATCGTAAAAACTTCCGAAGACGGCAAGCTCGAAGGATTCACTTTCAAGATCACGAGACTCTCGGATGGGTACAGTAAAACATACACCACAAATGCGGCCGGTGAGATCATTACAGATCAGATGCCTGTATACGTCGATGCAGATGCAACGCAGCTGTATGAGTACAAGGTCGAAGAAATCAACGTGCCGGATAAATATCGCACACCGGATGCACAGACGGTAACGCTTACCTATGGGCAGACGGCAGAGGTTCGTTTTTACAACAAAATCTCACGCGGCACGCTTGAAATCCTTAAAGTAGACCACGACGGTGTGACGCCGCTCGAAGGCGCGAAGTTTGAGATTATAGACGATAACGGTAATGTAATTGCAACCAAAACTTCCGGGCCGGACGGAAAAATCAAGGTAGACTCGATCCTTTACGGAAAATACCACTGGTCAGAGGTGATGGCTCCGAAGGGTTATGAACTTGATGATGCCGTGCATGACTTTGCAATCGAGCACGATGAGCAGATCGTAGAAGTTACGCAGGAAAACACCCCGAGCGTGGGCTCCATTACAGCTAAAAAGGTCGATGCCGATGGCAATGCTATACCGGGCGTAGAGTTTACGCTTGAGTACAGCACCGACGACGGCGCGACATGGACTCCGGTAGAAGCCAGAGCGGAAGACAGCAAGCCTTCCATCGGCGGATGCACAAGTGCAGTCGTTGACGGCGCACTTATAACCGATGAAAACGGCGTCACTACCTTTAATGGGCTACAGGTCGATAACCAGACCGTGACGATTCTTTATCGCTTAACCGAAACCGGCACGAAGTCCGGCAACACATTGCTCGCAGCGCCTTTGTTTATCGGCAGCTTGCCGCAGGTGCTTGATGACGGTACAGAAACCGTTGATGTGGTTGTTACAGTGGTCAACAATCAAAGTTTTGCATTGCCGTCTTCAGGCGGTAACGGCATGATGGGCGTGCCGGTAGGCATTGCTCTCGTACTGATTTCCGCATCCTGCATTTTAATGCTGATGCGAAAAAAGAGATTTTAAGGGGATTCTACAACCCTTGGAATAATAAACGAAGAAAGGAAATGAGTAGAAATGGCAAAATCCAAGTTAATCTCTCGCATTGGTGCTTTGGCTTTAGCAGCAGCTCTGGCTTGCACCTCTCTGATCTCGGCATCTGCGGCAAGTATTGCAGATGCTACGATCGACACCTCAAGGACGGCCAACCTCACGCTGTATAAGTATGATTTTACGAATGCAGCCAAGGATGGCGTGTGGAACGAAGGCAGCTACGTTTCCACCGGCCAGTACGACCAGCGCGTTAACGACACGCTTGGCGGAGCAACGCGCAAAGGCGACACCGATACAACGTCCGATCTCGGCAACGGGCAGACCTCGAACGGCTATGCAATTAAGGGTGTAGAGTACACGTACTTAAAGGTTGCAGACATAACCCAGTTTACGGAGTCCGCAAATGACGGTCAGACATCGGAACACGTTGAAGTGCTATATGCCATCGACAAGACCAAGGGCGCAGATATGCTCGCAGCACTCGGCCTTGAAAACGGCAAAGACAGCTATGCAAACGCGAACAAGCTGGATGATGCAAACTGGTATTATCAGTCCGACGTGCTGATTAAGGCGCTGTCCGACAGCCTGACTGCAAATGCAACGACCACCAAAAACGCTCTTGAAGCATACGTTGCGGCAAACGGCGGTACAAAAATGCTGGAGACCGATGAGGATGGTAAGACCGAGGCAAATGACTTGCCGCTCGGCCTTTATCTGCTCGTTGAAACCAAAGTGCCTGAAATGGTAACGGGCACCACGGATCCGTGCTTTATCTCCCTGCCGATGACGAGCGTTGACGGCGGTATGACCAACGGCGACACGAACGGCAACATTACGACCGGCGGTCACGACTGGCTCTACGACGTGACGATTTACCCGAAGAACACCACCGGCATTGTAACGCTCGAAAAGACCGTTCGTGAAGCCAAGAACGATACCGGCAAGAACAATGCCTCCGATGTTATCACCGACGGCTTTGCACACAATGCAACCGCATCCGCCGGTGACACGGTGGAATACCAGATCATCAGCACGCTGCCGACGATCACGTCTGCGGCCACCAATATCAGCGATTATACCTTTAAGGATGTTCTTGCACGTGGTCTTTCCTACAATGGCGAAGTAACGCTCGAATTCTTCAAGGATGCAGCTTGCACGCAGTCTGCTGCAAAGTGGACGGAAGCTGACAACAAATTCACGGTTGCAAAAGCCGAAAACAGCGATAAGTCCCACACCATGACGATTGCCATGACACCTGCCGGTCTCAAAGAGATCAACACAGCCAATACAGCTGCGAATAACGCGAACGGCGCTCTGTACGCAGGATACAGCAACTACACGCTCCGTATTCGTTACAACGCAAAGCTTAACTCCGACGAATCCCTTGTTTACGGCGATGCCGGCAACGAGAACAATGTTGTCCTCACATGGAAGCGCTCTAACGATAAGTATTTTGACACGCTCATCGATGACTGCCATATCTATACATACGCGATTAACGTTGCCAAGACCTTTAGCGATGGTAAGGCAGAACAGACGATGTTCGATCACGTTCTCTTCAAGGCACAGAACAAGACTGACAGTTATTATGTTATCGCTACGCTGAACGCTGATGAGGGCATCTGGTATGTCACCGGCCACACGGATAAGGAAGCCGAAGCTACTGCGCTGTATCCGGTAACATGGAATAGCAAGCCCGGACAGATCATCCTTAAGGGCGTCGAGGATGACCAGTACATCTGGACAGAGCTCGAAACGGCCAACGGCTACACGCTGCTCAAAAATAACATTGACGTAACGATCAAGTCTGTCGATGATGTAAACCGCCCATGCGACATTTACAGCAAAGATACGCTTGGTGTTATCCAGAACGACCCGCGCTACAACTTCCCGAACAATGAAGATTATAAGCTCGCGAACATCCCGCAGACGCAGCTCGCTCATAACTATCAGACTGCATCTGCAACGGTTGACGGTAACGACGTCACAATGCTCGACGATGAGATGGATACGGGTTCCACCAATGCAATCGCTCCGCTGCAGGTCGTGAACACCAAGGGTTTCGAGACTCCTATGACCGGTGAAAACGGCACATGGGCGCTTGCTATCGGCGGCGTTCTCGTCTTCTGCCTCGGTACTTCCGCATTCATTTTCTTCTTGGTTTTCAAGAAAAGAAAAGAGCAGGAAAATAAGTAAGAGTACACCAAAATTTTGAATTAGGTTTACCTCGCAGGGAGGGCTCAGTGACAGCACTGAGCCCCACCCAAAGCCTGCAACCTGTGTGTAGGCTTTGGGTGAAAAGGAAAAGAGGACGGTTTCCCGTCCTCTAATCAATCATCATAGTGTCCTCTACAAGCAAAGATTATAACTCTCTCATCTTCGACAGCGTAAACAAGTCGATGTTCTTCATCAATTCGCCTACTCCAAAAACCTGTGAGATTTTCTTTTAAAGGTTCAGGTTTTCCGATGCCTTCAAATGGATTACGACTTATATCTTTCAAGAGCTTGTTTATCCTTTTAAGATTTTTCTTGTCCTGCGATTGCCAGTAAAGATAATCTTCCCAAGCATCTAAATCCCATTGTATTACTTTAATTGGCATAATCAATCCTCTATCAACTCGTGTTTTGCAAATTTAAGTGTTCCAGCTTTATACGCTGCCATCTTTTCTTCCAAGTAGCGCATATTGCTTTCCGAGTAAAAAGGATCAACGGAAAGTTCAAACGGGATACGTTTCTCTCGGCTGACTTTCTTGGCAAACACAGTAAATGCTGCTGATAAAGATAATCCCATATCTTTGCAAGCTTGTTCCATACCTCGCTTTGTTTCAGCATCAAGTTTGAAGTTTACATTAACCATATCAGACATTATTCATACCTCCTTTCAACTATATTATATGCAAACATAAAGCAAAAATCAAGTAAAAATAAAGAAGATTTCTTTAAGAAGGTGAAAACATGCCCCAAAAGCGAACGCATAAAGGTGCGCAGATTATAGCCATCATCATCGCGATTTTACTGCTGTGCGTCGCGGGATTTTGCGCGTATCTGCTCATCCATAACCAACAGCAAAAAGCAGAGCAAAAGGAGATGTTTGCAACCATAGCCGAAAAGGTGGACGCAGCTGAAAGTGCGTTGGGAGATTTGGAGCAAATCGGCAATGCGGCACAGTTGCTTGATGTATACCGAGAGCTGCACAGTTATAACTCAGACTTTGTAGGCTGGATACGCGTGCCGGGAACAGAGATCAATTACCCGGTAATGCAGTCGCCGGATAGCCCCAATTATTATTTGCGCCGAAATTTTGAGAAAGAGTACAGCAATTTAGGCACGCCGTATTTGCAGGAAAACTGCGATATACGCACGTGCGATAACTTGATAATTTACGGCCACCACATGCTTGATGGCGGGATGTTCAGCGACCTCGAGCTCTATAAAAAGAGAAAATTCTTTCAGCAACACAAATACGTGCGTTTTGACACATTAGACGAGCTGGGGCTATATGAGATCATGGCGGTCGTCATCACAACGGCCTATCAAGCAGACAGTTTTCAATACTACAACTACGTAGAAAACAACGAATTAACCTTTAATACATACGTCAACGAATGTAAGCAGCGTGCCTTATATGATACAGGCATGGATGCTGAATACGGAGATAAATTAGTTACTCTATCGACATGCGAATACAGCAGCGATAACGGCAGGCTGATCGTCGTCGCCAAAAAGATTGGAGGGATCAAAAAATGAGCAAACGCAAAAACACCATCATCATTATCTGTTTTATAATTGTGATCCTGCTCGGTGCGGGTGCAGCTGCGTACCCGTTAATTGCATCAATTAACAACGAGCACACACAATCGCTCGTACAGACGGAATACGAAGAAAAGCTTCAGCAGATTGACACTTCGGAAATCGATGCAGCGTTGGCGGCAGCACAGGAATATAACAAAACAATCTCTACCGTGCAAATTGAGAACATCGATAAAATCAAAGCCGACCTGCCGCCATACGAAGATCTTCTGAACCTTGCCAATAACGGCATCATGGGCTACATAGAGATACCGGCCATTAACATAGACCTGCCTATATACCACGGCACGACCGGTACGGCGATGGAAAAGGGCGCGGGTCACATGGAAGGCACGTCGCTGCCGGTAGGCGGTATCGGCACACACGCCGTGATCTCCGCACACTCCGGCATGGCGAGCGCAAAGCTTTTTACCGACCTCGATAAGCTTGAGCTTGGAGATATGTTCTTCATCACGGTGTGCAACCAGAAATTAGCTTACGAAGTGGATAACATCGCAGTGGTGGAGCCCACAGACATTGATTTGATCCGTATCGATACGCAGCAAGATTACGTCACATTGCTCACCTGCACACCGTATGGCGTGAATACGCACAGATTGCTTGTGCGCGGCCACCGGGTGGATATGGCCGAAGAAGCCATAGCGGAGGTTGAAGAAAAGGCAGTGCCGGAGGGCAGCACGTGGATAGAAAAATATGCGGAAGGACTTGCAATCGGCCTCATAACTTCCTTTGCGGCGATGCTGTTGCTGCTGTTGATCTTGCTAATCCGCCGCAGACAAAAAAAGAAAACCGGCAACATTGCCGGTTCTGAAAGGAAGTGATAGAATGCCAAACGCTTATATAGAGCTGATTGATAGCCTGATTTTACAGCGGCAAGCACTTAAAATATCGCAGCGCGAATTAGCTTCTGCCGCCGGAGTTTCGTGGACGGAGGTTGCACTCATGGAGCAGAAAAAGCACATGGTACAGCTCCGGGCACTGCTGCGGATAGCAGCCGCGCTAAACTGCAAACTGGTGGCCGTGAGTGTCGAATAAAAACATTGCCATATAAGGTGATTTCTGGTAGAATAAAAACGAACTGCAATATGCGGTTCGGGTGCTGCCATAAAACGGTGGACGGTTTGGCCCTCAGATGCGGATTTTCCGCACCGTACGAGGGAACATTTCTTGGATATGAAAATATCCCTCAATCCAGTACGGAGAGAGGGATGACGCTTATGAAGCTCGAGCTGAACTTTAGCGATTTGTGCCAGTTGGCACTTGTCATCATTGCTCTGATCGAACTATTTCGTAAACGCGAACATAAAAAGAAGTGAGCCGCCCCATGCCAAGGTATCGGCTCAACTTCTTTAAGCTATACTGAGGGCTAACCGTTCATCGGCAGCACTCTTTCTATCTACAAGTATAAACGACCTGTGAGGGAATGTCAAGAATGAACTGTTTCAAAAGTTATACCTTTTGATTCAATGTACATTCATGTGTCAAAAGATATACTTTTGTAGTTTTGAAATGTAGCAAAACTATTTGGTATCTTTTGGCACGTTTTTGGTTAGGGAGGTATTCAATGATTATTTTCTATGCCCGGTGTTCTACCGCAGAGCAAAACGAGGCGCGACAGCTGGGAGATGCACATGCTTGCCATGCAGAGAAGATCTACATAGATAAAGCATCCGGCAAAAACAGAGATCGTCCGCAGCTTGAAGCTATGATAAGCTTCGCCCGGGAAGGTGATAAAGTCGTCTGTTCGGATATATCCAGAATTGCACGCAACACGCGCGATCTACTTACCATTATAGACGAGCTGCAAAAGAAAGGTGTTGCTTTCCAAAGTCTGAAGGAGTCAATCGACACCTCTACCCCGCAAGGTCAATTTATGCTGACCGTATTCGGAGCATTAGCGCAGCTTGAGCGCGATTGCATCCGGCAGCGTACTGAAGAAGGGCGCCGCATTGCGATGCAGGAAGGTCGGATCACCGGGCGGCCGAAAGTGCAAGTCGACAAGAAACAGTTTCTGCAAGTCTGTGTAAAATGGCGTGCTCACGAAATTACAGCCGTAGAGGCACAGAGACTTACAGGACTTACAAGCAGCACGTTTTATCGGCATGTAAAAGAAATGAAAATTTAATTATCACTTGTTATTGAAATGATTTTATGATAGTATTAAAATAACGATAAAGATATATTCAATTTCAGACAAAAGTTGCACTTTATGCAGCTGAAATAAAATCAAAGCGAGAGGAAGTAAAATCATGAAGATGAAAAAAGCGTTTGCGTGTCTTCTGGCCGTTCTGTTGATCTTCGGTATTATGCCGACAGGTGTATTTGCGGATGAGACTTCTGACGGAGAAACCACAGACGAACCGCGTTACAAAGTGGCTATTCAGTTGACTGACTCAGAAACGGATTTCACAAACGGTAATCCGTATTACAGCCTTGAGGGCTCTGTGTACGACATTTACAAGGATGTAGACGACCCGGACAATTATCCGTATTGGGAACACGAGCCATACGCAACAACGCAAGCTACAGATGCAAACGGTTACTGCGAGGTTCCTGGTGGATTGCCGAGCGGAAATTATGTTGCGATTATGCGCACAAGAGCAACGGGGTATCGCTACGATCGGAATCATTACGTTTTTGGAATCACGGATAAGGATGTTCTCTTAACCGCTACAGTAAAGCCCAGTTCGATTACCATGAAAATCTACAAAAACGACCGTGATTACGGCGCAGCAGCCGGTGATGCAACGCTTGGCGGCGCAGTTTATCGCGTATACTATCCGCAGGGTACAGGTGAAACCTATAGCGACATTACGACCGACGAAACCGGTTTTGCTATGGTGGAAAATATGCCTTTCGGACAAATCCGTGTGCAGGAAATCACAGCGCCGACCGGCTACAAGCTGGACCCGATTGTACACACGTATAATATCACAGTCGGCGGTAATGAAGAACCTTTTGTTCTTGACAATTTCAGTCTCAGAGATGAAGTTATCAAAGGTCAGATTGCTATAAAAACGCAGTCTGACATTGCGCTGCTGTCGCTCGATACGCTTGATGCACAGGATCGCAAATTCGAGGTTTACCTTGCATCCGCCGGAAGCTACGACAATGCAAAAGAAACCGAGCGTGACATCGTAACCGTCGATGAGAATGGCACGGCACTTACGAAGCTTCTCCCTTACGGCACATATACCGTGCGTGAGATCGGCGAAGACGGCGAAGTGCTGTCCGATAGCTTCAATGCTTCCATCATCGAAGATAAAAAGACCTATGTATACACGTCCGACGGAGAGCCGGAAGAAAAGCCCGAGAGCACAGCAACACCGGCACCGACAGAAGAGCCGACTGCGACGCCGGAGCCTTCTGGTACTCCCGCACCTACGGCAGCACCCACTGCAACACCTACAGCAGCACCTACGGCAGCACCTACGGCAACACCCACAGCGGTTCCTACAGCAACGCCTACGGCAGCACCCACTGCAACGCCTACACCGGCATCTTCCATGCCGAAAACCGGCAGTGACAACACGGTCGTTTATGCTGCAATCATGATCCTGATGATCTCCGCAGCGGCTATGAGCGTTATTATTTATCGTAAGCACCGCAATGTAAAATAAAATATCTCCCATACGCAGCGTAAGCAGGTGCCGATAATTCAGCACCTGCTTTTTGCATACTTGATTTGAAGAAAGTCTCGCGCTATAATTTAACTGAGGAGCTGATTTACATGAAAAAGAAAATCACAGCTATTTTAATGACAGCAGCATTGATGCTTACCATGGCGGCGTGTGCGGGCAACAGTACAGCGGATACCGGCGTTGAAAGCTCTGCATCCAGTGCAGTGAGCAGCAAGCCGGTTTCGAACACAAGCTCCACGGCCGCAAGCAGCGCCAAGCCGAGTGCATCGGCGAAGCCTACGGCTACTCCCTCTGCCGGTGCTGCGGCAACGGCTAAGCCTACCGCAACGCCGAAGCCGGAGAGCAAAAACGAAAGCAGCACCGCTGTGAAGCCCTCTGCTACGGCTACACCGAAACCGGCAGCAACCGCAAAGCCGAGCAGCTCCAATACTTCCAACAGCAAGCCTTCCGGCAGTGCGGCCAGACCTGCACCCGCACCGACTGCGAAGCCGACAGCTGCACCCACCGCAGCTCCGACAGCTAAGCCTACGGCAGCTCCTACCGCAGCACCAACGGCGGTTCCCACCGCGACGCCGAAGCCCAAAGAAAAGGTTTGGGTCGTGGATGTGCCTGCCAAAGAAGAAGTCGGACACTGGGAAGATGAGTATATATCAAGAAGTGTATGGGTGTATCAATGCAATGGATGTGGGCAGATATTTGACACTGAAGACGGAGCGGCAGATCACAATCTTACAGAATGCTTTGAGGGGAATTACACTTGCGGTAGCTATACGATGGTTGGCGGAGAACCTTATAAAGAATATACAGGAAATAAATTTTGGGTCGTGGACATACCTGCCCAAGAAGAAGTCGGACACTGGGAATATAGATAGGAGAAAATAAAGTGAATATTGCAGACTGAAAGCACTTGATTTTATAATTGAGTGCTTTTTTAATACTCAAATTCAAGCCGTATCCCTGCGATGCGGCTTTTTTCATATAGCAAAATCTTTGAAAGGAAGCAAAAACATGAAAAAGAAACTCAAAAAGTCACTTGCGTGTCTGCTTGCAACGTTGCTGATTTTCAGTACCGTGCCGATGAGCGCTCTTGCCGATGAGGCAGTTGCACCGGTTACAGTCGAAACAGTCGTTGAAGAAGCTGCACCGGGCACGGAGCCAGATGTAGAACCTAAACCGGAAATCACGGCAGAACCGACCGCGACGCCGGAGGCAAGCGCAAAGCCCTCTGCCGAACCGACAGCAGAACCCACACCGGAGATAACAGAGGAACCGACTAAATCGGAGGTCAGTGCAGAGCCGGAAGCAACGGCTGAACCCACTGCCTCCCCTACGCCAAACCCCGAGGATGGAATCAGTCTATTAGCGCTCGGCGATGAGGCGGTTACGCGTTACCGCACGGTAGGCATCAACGGTAATTTCAGTTCTAACTATTTGTATGATCTCGGTCAATACCCGCTCTACGATATCCTGTTCAATGGCACAAGCTATCCGGCCTACTGTTTGCAGCACGGTAAGGGTCGTGTGAACAACGGAGCATACGTGCAAAGAGACAATTATGGCATGACTGAAGCTATGCGCCGCATCGTGGCTTATGGTTTTAACGACACAAACGCTTTGCAGGACGGCAATAACGGTTGGTACAGCGCCGAAACCGCCAAGATGATGGTCACACAGCATCTTGTTTGGCTGGCGTCCGAAGGCTATATTACCGTAGACGGTACAAACTGGTCTTGGGGTTCCGGCATCGATAACGATGTTGAGCGCATGGCAAATCTGGCGTATAACGGTTCTGTTGTGCGCAGCTATTATGCGGAGTTAAAAGATCGTCTTTTGCGGTCGGAAATCGTCCCGTCGTTTGCAGGAAAAAACAGCGACGGCAGCGATGCACAGGAAATCGCTTTGCAGCTTGTGAATGGCAAATATACGGCCACCGTTACCGATACCAACGGCGTGCTGGATTTATTTGATTTTCAAAAAGCAGGCTTTGATATTTCCCGTAACGGCAATACGCTGACAATATCTATGAGCACGCTGCCGGAGCAAGAGACCACAATTATCGGTGCAGGCTACACCGTCGGCGATAAAAACAGCATCGCCGTTTGGGAGGACAGAGACCAGCAGGCCAATATTCAGCACCAAGCGACCTGCCCAGGCACAACGCAGATCATGGCGTACATCAAAATCAAAGGCGAAAAGCCTTCGTATACAATCACGCTCAACAAAACAAGTGCTGATTTGACGACTACTAACGGCAACCCCAATTACAGCCTCGAAGGTGCGGTGTACTATGTTTATGAATATGTCAATACTCCGGATTATCCGTATTGGGATTATGAGCCGTATGCGACCTTTACCACAGACGCAAACGGTCATGCTGAACTTAGTAAAAAGCTCTCTCCGAACGACTATGTAACTTTTGAAGCCGTAGCGCCGAAGGGCTACTGTGCAGACAGCAAAACCCATAAATTCACCGTCACGGGAGAAACAACGCTAAATGTTGTGGATGACCCGGGCACAATCGTATTATCTGTTCATAAGAAAGACAGCGAGACGGATTCGGATCAGGCTTCAGGTAATGCTTCTTTGGCCGGAGCAGTATACCGTGTAAGCTATTTGGTCGATGGCCAAATGGTTTGTAAAGATATTACCACTAACAGCAAGGGCGTTACAGGATTAAATAAAATCCCCCTCGGCCAAATCACGGTTCAGGAAATTACTGCACCGATAGGCTACAAGCTCGATCCGACTGTGCATACGTACAACATCACAACGCTCGGTACCGGTGATGTTTATGAACTCGAACCGAAAGACTTTACGGAAGATGTCTTCAAGGGCAAAATTGCGCTGCACAAGCAGTACGAAACGCTCGACAAACTTGCTGATGAGCAGGGCGCAGAGTTTGACGTTTACCTCAAATCTGCGGGCAGCTTCGATGCAGCCAAAGAGACCGAGCGCAACCATATCACCACCGGCGCGGATGGCATGGCAACCACAAAGGATTTACCTTACGGCACATACGTCGTGCATCAAACAAAGGGCGGCAACGGCCGTCAGCTTGTAGCCGATTTTGATGTTTCAATCTCCGAGGATGGCAAGGTTTACAGCTATGATCTTGTCAACGTACAGAAAAATGCACAGCTCAAAATCGTAAAGACTTCCGAGGATGGCGTAATCGAGGGCATCAAGTTCCGCGTGACGCGCCTTGAGGATAACTATTCCGCAGAGTATGTAACGAATGCCGCAGGCGAAATCCTTACCGAAACACTCCCGATTTACGCGGACAAAGACGGCGCAACCAAGTATCAGTACCGCGTGGAAGAACTCGATACAGAGAAAACCTACGGCTATCAGTTGCCTGACCCGCAGATCGTAGAACTCAGCGAAGGCGAAATTGCTTCTGTAAGCTTCCACAATGTGCCGATTGAAATCGGTACGAAGGCCACCGTTGAGGGAGAAAAAGAAGTTGATCCGCTCGATAAAGTTACGCTGACCGATACGGTATCATACACTGGCCTTGCTCCCGGTAAAGAGTACAAAGTAACCGGCGTACTGATGGATAAAGAAACCGGTGAAAAATTACTTGTGAATGGGAAAGAGATCACCGCTGAAACTACCTTTATCGCAGAAACAAAGAATGGCAGCATAGACGTTACCTTTATCTTTGATGCAACGGGCTTGCATGGCAAAGAGATCGTCGTGTTCGAGGATTTATACCGTGAGAACGTGCTGCTTGCTACCCATGCGGACATCAACGATGAAGGGCAGACGGTAAAGATTAAGAATCCTGAAATCGGAACAAAGGCAACAGCAGACGGCAAAAAGGAAATTACAGCGGATAAGATCACGATTACCGATGTTGTGAGCTATAAGGATTTGACCCCCGGTAAAGAATATAAGCTTACCGGTGTGCTGATGAACAAAGCCACGAACGATAAGCTGCTCATCGATGGTAAAGAAATCACGGCAGAAGCTACCTTTACGCCAAAAGCTACCACCGGCGAAGTTGAGATGACGTTTACTTTCGACGCGCGTGAGCTGACAGCCGAAACTGAGGTCGTAGTTTTTGAAAAGCTTTATCGCGACGGTATTGAAATTGCAGTACATGCAGACATCGAAGATGAGGGTCAGACGGTGAAGATTCTGCCGCTGCATGGCTCCATTATGACCACCAAGGTAAACGCAGACGACCCGACAGATAAAATCTCCGGTGCGACGTTCGGCGTTTACTCTGATGCAGACGGTGACGGCATCTTCAACGCTAAGACCGATAAGCTTGTTGGCACGCTTCAGGAAGGCGACACCGGCGTTTATACGCTGGATTCCCTCCCTTACGGAAAATTCTTCCTACACGAGGACAAGGCTCCTGAGGGCTTCGTACAGGACAACATCTACTATCCGTTTGAGATTAAAGAAGACGGGCAAATCGTAAACTTTGAGACTGTTCCCGGCAAAGATTTCCCGAACAAGCCAATCGAAGGCACTGTTACCACCACAAAGGTGGATGCTACCAACCCGCAGCACAAGCTTTCCGGTGCAGTATTTGAAATCTACCGCGATGCAGACGGTGATGGCCGCTACACAGAGGGTGTAGATACGCTCATCGGCCGTATGGATGAAATAGAAACCGGCTTCTATTCCCTCTCCGACCTTGTTTACGGAAAATACCTGATTTACGAAGCACAGGCTCCGGCAAACTTCGTGCGCGATACGATCTACTACCCGTTCTCTATCACAGAAGACGGCCAGACCGTGACGTTTGAAACGATCCCGGGCAAGGACTTCCCTAATAGCCCTGTTCCTAACCGCCCGAAGACCGGCAGCAGCCGCAGTGTTCTTCCCTACATTGCTTTTGCCGGTTCTGCTTTAGGTTTGACTACCGTACTTCTGGTTCGCCGCAAAAAGAGAAAATAAATTTTGAATAGCATTGCAAAAAGCAAGAGCGCCCGGACCATCCCGAGCGCTCTATGTGCAATGTTAATGAGGAGGTACATCTACTTTATGAGTAAGCAAATAAAAGCTATCATAATGCTACTAATTTTACTAATTTCTTTACGCACACCTGTTATGGCCGCTGATACCGATACCTCAAGCACAAATATTGACTCGACTATCAGTTGCTCTGAAGAAAATCAAGAAACTCAATTTTTGCTTCCGCTTGACCCGGAATCGCAGCTCCGCCATCTCAAATTTGAATTAGTCTGCGCAGCCATAATTGCAATATGTGCAATAGCTGCTGTTGTATCCGCCATTAAGATTATAAAAATCAAGAATTCACCGGCTGCAAAAGAACGATCCATACTTCGCCTTGATTCCAAACACTCACACAAGTATAAACAATAACTCCACCAGAATTATTTTTCGCAATAAGTTCCCCATTCTTTGTTAATTCAGTTCCAGAGTTTTCGCCTCTAAATTTCTCAACTACTTGATATTTTTGTTGGATTCCATCCTTCAAGTCAATATATGCTATATCACCTATTACGCATTCTTTCAATGTCTTGAAGCCTTGATAATTGTGATCTCCAATAAACCAGCCGCCCTTTGACGAACCCCAAAACTTGACAGCAACATCATCTTCATCCATTGCATTTTTCATTTCATTAGCATTCTCTTGGGTAATAAGCTCAAACTCATAGAGACCAACATCAATGTCGACTGCCGGAATTATAAATCTCCCTATATAGTGTTGGCTTTCTTCCGTGAAGTTCCGGCTGATTGGATGTAGCGTAAAATGACGAATAGCCAAAACAGATAAAACACTAGTAATTGAAATTACAAAAACAGCAATAAGCATTACAGATAATTTGTTTTTAGTTTTACTCTGCTTCACGTGTTTATCTCCTATTCTTTTAATATTTTGTATTAACACTATTTAGTCACCAAAGGAATTGTACCATGCACAAATTATTTATATACGCAAAGCTGTTCCATATTGGCCTATTTATTATAAACCTATCTTGCCTCATATTCAACATTTATAAAATCTTCACTCACACTCCAACCAGCAACAGTATTTTCATCTACTTATTAGGAGCTATAATCTGCGCGCTCGGAACACTCATAACTTTCATTCTAATGATTCGGGAATTACTAAAATAAATTCAAACAACGATGCACATAGAATACACAAATCACCCCAAGTGCTCTATACCAGATTTGATTTGTCTTCAATTCAATTTTACCCATGCAGAGCGAAAAAGCCTACTATCGCCGGATAGCAGGTTTTTTTAATGCAGGAAGACCGGTCGCTACCCCGGCAGGGCCTGCTAATTTAGTTTTAAAGGAAGGAACCCCATGGTATCAAAAGAGTTTTTTGAATTTATATCGGCACACTGCGGAAATGTGGTTGCATGGCTTCTAACTTTATGGCCGTTTATACATTTGTTGCTTATGATTTTTCAATTTATTTTTGAACTTCAACGAGAATACAAAAATTTGCTAAAACAACCGAATTATAAGAATATTTCACCAATATGGATAATGGCTTTAGAACTTGCAAGTGCAGATATTTTGCCGCACATAGTTCTTTATTCTTTTTTAACGATTTTTTACTTTGACGCAAAGGTCGGAGCGATTCTATTTATTGTTTCAATCATACTGTTCTTAATCTTTGTTTTAGATTTTACAATAGAATTACAAGTAAGTATAACACCAATGGCTGTTATTACTTTGATAGGAGCAGTTTTATTGATTGAATTACTTTTTTACTTTTTAGGTTTTTGATTATTTAAGAAGCCCATGCAGAGCGAAAAAGCCTACTATTGCCGGATAGCAGGTTTTTTTAATGCAGGAAGACCGGTCGCAACCCCGGCGGGGCAACCTGTAAATTCAAAAGAAAGGATGAGCAAATGCAAAAAAGAAAAAAACTCGCCGTGATCGGCACGCTGCTTATCGTGTTGGTCGCCGGTGGTATTGTATGGCAGGTCGTCGATGTCAATCGCACCGGGCGTTCGCCGGTATCAGCTCTATTTAAAAATGAAGGACAAGAAGCTTCTTCCAATGAACCGTCAGCTGATCCCGTTACAATCGTCTTGCGTGAGGAAGTGCCGACGCCAACACCATCTCCTACCCCATCGCCAACACCTACTTCGGCTCCAACACCGACGTCGACACCTACTTCTGCACCGGCAGAATCGTCAAAAACCGGAAGTACTTCCGGTTTTTCGACTGAAAGTCGGCCATCGGGTTCGCAAGCAGGCAATCAAAACACTGCTGAAGAACCCAAAACAACGCCAAAACCAACGCCAAAGGTCACGCCTACGCCTCGACCGCAGGTCATTGAGGCAACGCCGGAACCCACTCCCGTCCCGGAGGTGCAAAATATCTCGCTTGATACATACAGCATCGATATTTTGCCCGGAGACAGCTGGCGCATCAACATTGCCGCAGCACCTAGTGATTTTTACAGCATGGGCGCGCAGTGGGTGTGCAGCAACTCCGCTGTTGTCTCTCTCTCAGGTTCCGATACTTCCGGCGTCACCATCACGGCCGTAAGCACAGGCTCGGCCACCATCACCGTGTATAGCCGCAGCACCGGTCAATCCGCAAGCTGCACCGTCAACGTAAATTAAGAAAAGAGGTAACTTTATGAACATCTTAAATCAGCTCTATTTTCTCGCTATTTCACATTTACCGGCATCCACCGTCGCCACAATCTCAGGTGCACTCGAAAGTGCTTTTAACAACAATGTTAAGCCGGAAATGAAAGCTATTGGAAATATTATCATGTATATTATCTCCGGCGTGCTCATCATCGCGTTCGTCGTGAAAGGCGTTTTCGTGTGGAGAGACTATCGTCATAACGGCGGAGAAATTCAATGGAACGTACTGCTCGTTCTGTTTATTTGCCTTGTGGTTGTTGTTTCCGCGCCCTCGTGGATGTGGAGCGTCATTGGGTGGTGATGACCTATGTTTGCAAGCTCATCGCTCGAGGAAATTTATCACTATGTGTACTATCAGCTCACCTCTGTTGCCCTCACTATGCTCGATGATGTAAACGGACTATCCATCAACTTCTTCAGCAACGAATTCATACAAGCTATTGTGAATTTCTTTACCCTGTTTGCTTGGGGGCTGGGATTGACCGGCGCAGCCATTGCTATAATGGACTTTGCCGTTTCCTATCAGACCGGTGGAGGCGGCAGCTTTGCCGGAACCGGTATGAACATGCTGCGACTTTTAGTCGCCCTGCTCACTTTTTCAAGTATTCCTATTTTGCTGTTTCAAACAAGCATGGATATTTACGGCACGGTGCGCAGCGTGGTCGTCGGATCAATGGACGGCGCAACCGTCGGCATAACCGATTTGGTCAAAGGCGCTGTGCAAAGTATGTTTAAATCTGTTTATGGCACACTGCCACCGGTTAAAATCGCAAACGGAATTTGGGAATTCCTCAAAAAGCTTACAGACGGCTTCCAAGCCACCGATCCCGCCGATGCCGTACTTTCCTCAAATGCCGACTGGTGGGCGCTTATTCAGCTTATCATTCTTGTGTGGGCAATCTTCAAGATTTTCTTTTCCAACCTCAAACGCGGCGGTATCCTTCTCGTGCAAATTTGTGTAGGATCAATGCACATGCTTGCGCTTGCACGCGGATATACCGACGGCTTCGGAAGTTGGTGCAAACAGGTTGCAGCTTTGTGCTTTACTGCTTTTGTGCAAAACCTGCTCTATCTGCTCGCCATTATCATGATGCAGGATGCAGCCTCCTCAAGCCTGTATTTTTCGCTCGGCCTGCTGCTTGTTGCTGCCGAAGTACCGCGCATTGCGCAAATGTTCGGTCTCGATACTTCCGCAAGGGTCTCACTCGGCAACGCTGCACACAACGTCTCCTCCGTGGTGTCGTTGGTCAAGCAATTCGCATAAGGAGAAAACATATGAACGACGATCAAAACTATTTTTTCTACCCGGAAAATCTCAGTGAAAAGGCATTGTTTTTCGGTTGGACGGGTATAAACCTTGTTATCATCGCAGTGGGGCTTGTGCTCTCTACCCTTATCTTTTTCTTCTCTTTTGTCTGGGTTCCGCTGTTGATAACCCTGCTGTATATGGTGTTGACTTTTACAACCGATAATCAATCACTGCTTAAAGTCATACAGAGATATATCAACTATCTGTTTTTAGACCAGCTCGAGTACTTCTGGGGCGAGCCTAAATATTAAATTGGAGCAAAAAATGAAATCAAACAAGAAAAACGACAAAAAGGAATCGGCAACGCAACAACTGCTGAATCTGAAACAATTTGTACCTCTCCAAATCGGAGATAACGGTGCGGTAGCCATTGAAGGTGAAGACGGTATGCTGTACACCTACATCATGCTGCGGCCGGACAACATCTCTGTTCTTGGCCGCAGTGAGGTGCTTGCAAAAATTCGCAACCTTCAAAATATCCTTTCAGATGTTGCCGAGCTGCAAATGCTGTGCATGTCCTCAGCGCAAAATTACGAGGATAACAAGCGTTACTACCGACATCTCGCAGAAACCACCGAATCCCCCATGGTAAAGCAGCTCTGCTTGCAAGAAATCGCTTATCTGGATGAAATCAACATCGCGATGAGCACAAGCCGCGAGTTTGCAATGATCCTGCGTCACCGTGCAGATCGTCTGGATGACGCTCGGCGCAGCATTATGCAAACCCTTAATCTCATCCGCGAACACCAGTTTCATGCTCGCATCGCAACAAAAGACAGCTTCAAGCGTCTGCTTGCTATTTACTACGTTGGAGACATTTACACAGAGCATGTTCCCGATTTTGACGGAATGCAATATATGGAGGTCAACAATGCCACTGTTTAAGAAAAAGGCTGAAATGCCTACACCGGAGGAAATTGAAGCAGGCAAAGTCAAATCCTACAAAGATTTAATCGCGCCCTCTGTAGTCTCCTTCAGACGTTCGCCGGGGTATTACATTCTCGGCAATACGTATCGCTGCGTTTGGGCGATCCGTTCATACGCAGAAACCGTTGAAAAAGATTCACCGGAAATTGCTTTGCTGCGCGAGCTCGGTGAATCTGACGGTATAACGCTGCATATCTACACACGTCATATGCCGACCGTAGAGCGCGATGAAATCTTTCACCGTGCCCAAAACCGCACAAATATGCAAAAACGCTCATCCTACAAGCTGCATGAACAGATTGAAGCCGATGAGCAGCTTACTACGCTTTCCCGCATGATCCGCGAAACACAGCGCACGAAAGAAACTTTTGTGTACTGCGCCGTTTTCATTGAACTGATTGCAGACAGCCTCGAGCGTTTACAATCGAAGCAGATCGAAACGCAAAGCATTCTGACGCACCATAAAATCTTAGTGGATAAGCTATACCTACGGCAGCTTCAAGGCTTTGAAAGCGTTAAGCCCAACGGCAAAAACGCTTTCGGCACAGAATTTGAGCGTGTTTTCCCAGCAAGCAGCGTTGCAAACCTGTTTCCTTTCTCCTACTCCGGCAAGAATGACAAAAATGGATTTTACATCGGCCGTGACCAGAACGGCAGCAACATCATTGTAGATTTTGACCGGCGCGCCGAAGACAAAACCAACGGACATATCCTAATCCTCGGCAACTCCGGCGAGGGTAAATCCTACTTGATGAAGCTCATCATCACAAACGTCATCATGGCGGGCAAAAAAGTATATATCCTCGACCCGGACAACGAATATGGAGAGTTGGTTAAAAACCTCGGCGGTACGTATCTGGATATGATGGACAGCAAATACTACATCAACGTGCTCGAGCCGAAAACATGGGTTGACCCGACGCAGGAAATCAATGAATTTGATGATTCCCCGGAAGCCTTTAAAAAGCAAAATCGCCTATCGCAGCACATCGCCTATCTGCGAGACTTCTTTTCCGTTTATCAGGACTTTTCCAGTGCGCAGCTCGACATCATCGAGATCATGTTAGAGGAAACCTATAAACGTCGCGGCATCACACCCCGCACGGACTTCACAAAGCTGACCTCTGAGGATTACCCGATTTTGAGCGACCTCTACCGCATCATCGAAGAAAAGCTCGAAAGCTATGATGAAGAAGCCGCACTTGCCGCTAAAGCCGGTCATCCCGTTATGTACAGCCTCGAAATGCTCAAATCCGTCGGTCTCGGCCTGCGCGGTATTTGCATCGGCGCTATGTCTCGATACTTTAACGGGCACACCAACATACCAAATTCAAACTTTATCGATTTCTGCGTCAAAGATGCACTCACCACAAACGACAATCTGAAGAACGCTATGTTCCTGAATATCTTCTCCTATATGAGCCACAAATTCCTGACCGAAGGCAGCTGCGACCTCTTTGTCGATGAGCTTCACGAGTTCGTGAAAAACCGTCTGGCAATCACCTACATCAACAGCTTCATGAAGCGTGGCAGAAAGAAGGAATCCGGCGTTTGCATCGGTTCGCAAAACGTGGAAGATCTTCTGAACCCGAGCGTTATCACATACACAAAACCGCTCATGTCTATTCCGACCCACAGCTTTCTGTTTCACCCCGGTGCAAACTGCGATATTTCGGAGTTTCAGCGCACAATAAACGTGCAGCCGTGGGAATATGAGATCATCCAGACACCGAACCGAGGACATTGCCTCTATAAATGCGGTGCGGAGCGCTATCACCTCTCCGTCCGTGCCCCAGAGCACAAATCTGCACAGTTCGGTAACGCCGGTGGACGCTAAAAAGCGGAAGTACTTCCGCTTTTTGTATCGAATCCTCGGCAAAATCGCCCTTTTTATTTCTATACAAGGAGATGAATGCCTATGGACGGAGCACGTCTTATTCTAAACGCAAGATACTTTCATATCGCCCAGACCGGTGAGAAAGCCACAAAGTACGCCTTTGTCGCCGAAGCCGCAGCCGGACTGGTGAACTACATTGCGACGCGTGAATCCGTCATTTATAACTACGATGAGCATTATAAGGAAGTGAGTGCCACAGAAGCACAGCGCGAAGCTATAAATCAATTTCTTGAGGTATCCCCTGACCTTGAGCTTTCGCGCGAATTCAAAGCCTACGACGAAGACCGCAGCGCCGCAAACGCCAGCGCTCTGATCTCACGTGCCGCACAATATGTCTACGGCATGACAGCAGAAGGTGACGTTAAGCCCTCGGCCCCGGCCACACGTGCTCAGCGAGAACGCATACAGGAGTTTGTAAACAAAGTACCGGCCATCCGTCAAACACCGGAATACAGCGACTACAAGGCCTCCCCTACGCGTGAAAACGCAAGCGAAGTACTCTCTCATGCACTCGAAGTCGGTCTCGCTAATGCTGCCGACCCCGAAACGCTTGAAATCATGCTCAACTACATTGCAGAGCGTCCGGGCGTCGTCCATAACGAAGGCAAAGTGCACGGACTCTTTACCGTAAACGGTGCAGCTGACCTCGCTGCCGAAAAGGAGGCTATTGCCGCACATACCGGCAATATTTACAGCATGGTCTTCTCTTTACGGCGCGAAGATGCCGACCGCCTCGGGTATGACCGACAGGATGCCTGGTCTCAGTTGTTCGCCATTAAGGCGGACAAAATCGCCCAAGCGCTGCGTGTGCCGACCTCTAAGCTGCACTGGGTTGCTGCCGTGCACAACACAAAGCATCACCCGCACGCACACTTTATTGCGTACAGCACTGAACAAAAATCCCGCATATACCTTTCCGAAGATGCCATCGAGCAGTTGAAATCTGAATTCGTTTCGGAGATTTTCGCTGAAGAACGCCATCAGATTTTTGCCCCACGTGAAGAAGCACGTCAACAGCTTGAAGACCGATTGGAGACCTTGTTCACACAGCTCGAGCATAACAGCAATGCTGCCGTTACCGATCTACTCTTGCCGGAAAAGCTTGCAGCGTTACGCAAGTCCATTGAAAGTGCATCCGGTCGGCATGTGTATAAATATCTGCCAAAAGACACTAAAGCTATGGTAGATAAACTGCTCGATGAGATTAGTGAAGTTCCGGAGATCAAAGAGCTGCTTACAGAGTACAACAAGTATCAACAGCAGCTCGAAGCTTATTATAAGATGCCGGACGAGCCTAAGCCCTTATCTGCCGCGACCACGCGCAGCAACTTGTATCCTTTGAAAAATCTCGTCGTACAGTATGCCTTGCAGTTCGAACCTTCACCCCCATTGACTCCCAAAACTGAAAATTCATCTGCAAAAACCGGAAGTACTTCCGGTTTTTCTTATTCTGATGCGTTGGATGAGCCTGAAAATGCACAAATGAATGAACCGTTCAAAGCGACATGGAAAACCAATGACATAAGCAGTTGGAGGGATAACATGAAAGTTCAAAGTTCTTCGCCGCCGTATGACGGAACAGCCGAAGAAAAATACCGGTATGCCCAGTACCTGCGTTACGATGAAAAATGTCCGCAAGACGCTATCCTGTGGTACAACCTTGCGGAGCAGCTCGGTCACACCGAAGCCGCCTATCAGTTAGCGCAGTATTATTTGCAAAAGGGCGAAGATCAAGACGTTGAACTCGGTAACTATTATTTGCTAAAAGCCAAACTCGGGTTTGAAGATACCCTGTTAGATAGCGTCAACGCCATGCAGCTTCAAGCAATCTCGGCTGGCAACACCTATGCAGATGCCATTGCCGATTTTGGGCCACTGGAAGCTGAAGAAAAGAAGCAGCAGTGCGCCATTAGCAGAGCCGCTTATTTCCTCGGCCGTATTTACACAACCGGCATTGAAATCGCAAACATAGACGGCATAGAGTCGGACGATCTTCCCGCACTGCAAGTCGCGACTGATCCGCATAAAGCAGCAGCTTATTTTGAGTTTGCTTATAGAAGTGGGTATAAGCACGCCGCCTATTATCTCGGCAATTTGTATTTCCACGGTAAGCTCTCCCCTGCCGACAAACCGGATTATGAACGTGCCGCCGGTTGGTATATGGCCAATACTGAAAACCCCTATTGCCAATTTGCACTCGCAAAAATGATTGAACACGGGCAAGGCTTTACGCCGAATGTCGAAACCGCCGAAACACTTTACCGTAAGTGCTTAAACGCAAATGATTATTTAACTGCCGAATCCTCTTACGCCATAGCGCAGATGCAGAATAACGAGCAGCTGCCTTTAACCGATATGCAAAAGCTCTACAAAACTGCCGCTGAAATCTGGCTAAAAGACGATCATCCCGAAAACCATATTCACTTGCGCCTTGCACGCATGTATGAATACGGTCTTGGCGTGCCCGAAGATCTTTCACTTGCAATAGACCACTACAAGGCCGCACTGAAAACACCGGAAACCGAATATAAGCTCGGTCAACTCATGCAGCGTATCGACGGAGATGCAACGGAGATTTACGCACACTATGCGGCAGCACGCGTCGGTATGCTATATGCTGAAGAACATCGTCCTACATCGGCAACAGCACAACAAGCCGTGCGCCTCGCAACTATGTATCGCTACGGACTCGGATGCGATGCAGACCATGAAACCGCCGTGCACTGGTATACAGTCGCGGCTGAACGCGGCAGCATTTATGCACAGCAACGCTTAGAAGTCATGGAGATGCAGCGTATCCGTCAAGAGCAGCGTGCAGCAGAATACGCCGAAAAGCAACAGCAGCAACAGAACCTCAGCTTTGCTGCTCGCCTACTCAATACGATAGGCAACGCTTTGCGCCGCCAAACGCTGCGAGATCAACAGTCTGCCACTGCCACTACCGACCGAAAGCAGAGACGTATGCAGCGCAGGCTTAAACGAGCGCTCGGTCAAAAAGAAGACTACGAACAAATTTTCCAGTAATATCTTTAAGGGATCCCTATGAAGAAAAAAAGCAACAAAATCAACTTTAAATCTAATAGTTCACGAGCTATATACAATTATGTTCTCGAAAACAATTACGAAATTACTGTCAAACAAGCTTGTGACGAGCTTGCCGTAACACCGAGTCAGGTTTATAGCTTAATCGGCCTACTGCGAAAAAAAGGCATGAATGTCCGTGTCATCCGAAAATCGGTCGAGAATCAGATCTACCGAGAAGCACGACAGTACATAGAAGAACACAACTGTGAAATTTCTATCGCAAATGCCTGTCGAGATCTTAATGTATCCAGAGAACAGCTCAACAATATGATGCATAAATTCCGTAAAAACGGTATGCAGATTTCCATTATCCAAGCGAGCGACATCATAAAATTGCCGCTGAACAAAAACACTGAAGAAGCCGTATATCAGTATATTGTCGACCATAACTACTCTATTTCATCCAGACAAATGCGCACAGATTTATCCTTGACAAAACAGCAAACAAAGTCCTTTCTCCAAAAATTCCGTCGTAAGGGCATAGAAATTACCGTCGCAGAAAGTAAAAAGAGGAATTCAGATGCGCAGTCACAGTGAATATATTCCTCTGACACAAGATCAGATCGCGCTTGCACAGCACACAGACATTGTCGAATATCTGCGCGAACGCGGTGAAAAGGTACAAAAAGAAGGAAATCATTACATCTGGAAAAAGCACGATAGCTGCGTGATCCACGGCTATAAATGGTATCAAAACAGCACCGGCAAGCACGGCGCTGCCGTAGCTTTTGTGCAAAACTTCTTTCACAAAAGCTTCCCGCACGCTGTGCTTGAGCTCATCGGCAACCGACAGATCACTTTTGATCTCGCCGCCCCTCCTCCCACCAAACGAGAAGCAAAACCCACAGACATGATCCCCGTTGCTTTCTGCCTGCCGCCAGCTGCACCGGATAACCGTCGTCTGTATGCGTATCTCACGCATACACGCAACATCGCACACGAGATTGTCAATACTTTCATTGATGAGCATTTAATTTATCAAGATAAACAAGGCAACATCGTATTTGTATGCTATGACTGCTTCGGCCGCGTAAAATCAGCTCATAAGCGCGGCACGAATTCCGCGCAGCGTTACCGTAGCTTTGTGACCGGCGGCGAATTCAACTGCGGTTTTTCATACGCTAATGATAACGCCACGGTGCTGTATGTATTTGAAGCACCCATCGACTTGATGAGCTTTCTAACACTGCATCGGCATAAACCGTGGCACAGAGCAAGCTACTTATCGCTTGGCGGGCTTTCAGAAGATCCTTTACGCCGATTTCTCAAGGAGCACAAATCTATTCAACGTATCGCTTTCTGCTTTGATAACGATATAAATAAGCCCGAAAATCGAGGGCAAGAAGCCGCCAAACGCTTCATGCGGCAGTTTTCCGGCAAATACATAACCTCTATTCTGTGCCCGTGCAAGAAGGACTGGAACGACGTTTTGAGAGACAAAATTCAGAAAGGAGAGTTTCTATGACCCCACAGCAAATTATATTTTTATCCATCGTCGGTATTGCTTTGGTCGCTTTGATCTTTTTATCCGAGTCACAAAAGCGCTACAATTTGGACTCTATTAAGCGTAAAACCGTCGGCGACGGCCAGTATGGCACTGCCCGTTGGGCAACACAAGATGAGATACAGAGTTCGACTATCCAAGTTCCTTACGAGCCGGAAGCGTGGAGATACAACGAAGAAAGCCGCCCGACTACCGCAGGCATCGTCGTTAATTTGACACAGAACAAAAAACAAATTCTCGCAACCATCGATCCTTCAGACAGCCACACTCTCATGGTTGCCGGAACCGGCGGCGGCAAAACCACCACCTTTATGATTCCGAATATCGAATACGCGCTCGCTTGCGGTACTTCCTTTATCTCAACGGATAGCAAAGGTGACCTGCTCCGTTTATACGGCAAGCTCTGCGAACAATACGGCTATACCTGTTTGAATATCAACTTCCGCACACCGATGAAAAGCGACAGCTATAATTACATGCAGCTCATCAATCTCTACATAGATATGTGGCGCGATGACCCTAAACGTGTAGACTACCACAGCCGCGCCGAGCGCTACGCAAAAGCTCTTGCAAACTCTATTGTCCACACAAAGGGCTTTGACGGCGGCGGTCAGAACTCGTATTTCTACGATTCCTCTGAAGGCTTGATCACCTCCATAATCCTGCTTGTTGCGCAATACTGCAAGCCAGAAGAACGTCATATCGTTTCCGTATTTAAAATACTTCTCGAATTCGTTCAAACCGTTAAATCCGCGAATGATGAGACCGATAGCCAAAGGAAAGTCAAGCAAACAAAGCTGAATGAAATTCTCAGTCTTCTACCTGAAGATGATAAAATCCGTTGGTTTGCAGGCTCCGTACCGGGCAGCGAGGGTATGCAGTATTTATCTGTTATCACAACCTCCATGTCCCGCCTGCTTGCCTTCATCGACTCAGAGTCAGAAAACATTCTCTGCAAGAATTCCAAAATCACAGTCGCAGACATCTACCAGAAAAAAGTTGCCGTATTCATCACATTCCCGGAAGAAGACGCCACAAAACACGTATTGGTCTCCCTTTTTCTTAGCCAGATCATAAATGAAGCCATCGTCTATGCAGATGAATGCACAAAAGAAAACAAGCTTACACGCCGCCTTTATATCTTCGCCGATGAATTCGGCATTTTTCCTTATATGGGCAACATTCTCGGCATGTTCGGCGCTTCGCGATCCCGTAACATTATTATCGTGCCCTGCATCCAGTCACCGGCACAGCTCAGACAGACCTACGGTGCAGACGGCGAAACTATTATTCGAGACTGCTGCCAGACCGTTATTTTCGGTGGCTTTTCCCCCATGTCCGATACCGCCGTTACCTTCAGCAAGCTGCTTGGAAACCAGACTGTCGCTGCCGGTTCCGTTTCAACCAACAACCGGGAAGGCCGCAGCCTTTTTGGTAGTGGATCAAATAGCAGCCGCAGCGTCAACATGATTGCCCGTCCGCTGATGACACCGGACGAATTGCAGCTCCTGCCCTTTGGCAAATGGGTCGTCAACCGGCGAGGCAGTCACCCGTTTATCGCCAATATGCCGCGCTACGATAAATGGGGCATTCGCCTAGAAGCTCCTTATATCTCCGAAACACGAGAGTATGTGGCCACCGCCTACGCCAAGTTGGATGATGTTATACGAACTATAAAAGAAGAAAAATGGCGACAGACTGTACGGGAAAAGCGAGAGTCTGCCAATCCGTCAGAGTCCGTGGGCAGCACCGCAGATTATTAAAAACCGGAAGTACTTCCGTTTTTTAAATCTTTTTTCAAAAAAGTTGAAATATACTGATATTTATGTAATAATGGAGTGGTACAAATGTTTGAGATAATTATTCAATTCTTAATTGGAGTTCTGACACCTATAATTTTTATCGGAGGGATAATAGCTGTGCTTAACGAATTGATTCAATCTTTTGAAAAAAAAGAAGAATACAATCGGAAATTAGAGGAACTCGAAGAAGAAATCAAAGAGTTCTCTTCTCAAAACCAAGCGCTTGTAGAAGATTGTAAAAGTACAATTCGCGAAATTGAACTTGAACATCAAAAAACTATACAGTCCTTGTCCAGATGTTCACAATCACTATACAATGAGGCAAACGCTGTTCTTAAAAACACACATGACCTAATGATTATCAACGGTTTATTGTCCGAGCGAATTCAGACTTTATTAAAATATGCTACTACTTCATTAGAACCAGAACAAGAATCCAAACTGATAGAAGAAATAACATCAGCCATTAATCACATTAAAATGGAAAATGAACAAATCGCTCATCATCGGCAAGATCTCGAAAAGGCTATGAGAGATATAGAGCAACATGATTTAGAAGTGGCTCAAAAACAAGAACTCAAAGAAATACAAGGGCATCATTTTGGAGGATTAAGCATATAATATGACAAAAAAAGAAAAATCTCAACAAAGCAAAGAGCCTCCCAAGTATATCCGTGTATTGAAAATACTATCGATTTTTTCTTTGTGCCTTACTATGCTGTTATTAGGTGTGGTAAATGGAGCTACTTATGTTGCGAAAACCGATATTGGACAGGACATATTAAAAAAAGCAAGCATTGCTCTTCGGCCACACACTCCTACTATTATATGGCTTTGCTTCGCTTTATTGACTATCTATATTTTTGCAAGATTGATAATTAAAAAATGGAACGCTAATGATAAAATAAGCGACATAGACAGAATTACTAACCGTGCAAAAAACGAACGCGATAAAGCTTCCAAAGCCAAAGAAGGAATTTTTAATTTACGAAACAGCATTCTTCTTGAAGACATTCAAACATCAGGTAAAGTAAAAGATGAGCTTTATAATTATAGTAAAGAGATAAGTCATACACGGATTGAACAAGAGCTTGAGTGTCGAAATGCGAAAAGGAATTACAATAAAATACTTAAAGAACTCTATCTTCTGACACTCAAAGCGTACAAAAATCCCTCTGAACAAATAAAACAACTGCACGATGAATTGAATAAGCTATAGCAATGCTGAAAAACCGGAAGTATTTCCGGTTTTTTATCTTTAAATATATCATTTGCCCTATAAAGTTTGCTTTTTCCTCAAATAGAATATATAATACTTTAATAAGGAGTGTAATTTAAATGGCAAACACCTCTGCACTTTATGTTCGTATCGATACTGAAGTGAAAGAAAAAGCCGAAAGCATTCTCACACAGCTCGGCATTTCTCCAACAAGCGCCATTCGAATGTTTTACAGCCAGATTGTTCGTGAAAACGGTCTTCCTCTAAGCTTGCAGCTATCTTCAGCAAGCCCCACAGTCACAGATGATACAAGTCTAGAAGAAATTGACGCTGAACCAACGAAAGAAAGTACTTAAAACAAAAGCCCTACGCATCGGATGAGGCAAGCTTTCCTCGTAAGCCTTAATTTGCCTCAGATTTAGCTCAAAAACCGGAAGTACTTCCGGTTTTTCTTTTATCAAAATCAAAACTCAGAAAGGAGACGCCAGTATGGCAAAGCAAAAGAAAACCGGCTTCGGCACGTACATTACGACACTTGTCGTCGATTCTGATCTCACAACCACCGAAGCCCGCCTGTTTGCATTCATGCAGCTTCATGTCGATTACCGTACCGGTGTTTTCGATCTGAAGCGCAAAACGACCTGCGCAAAGCTTGACATCAACCTCACCACATATACCCGCGCTCTGCGCACCCTTATCGAAAAAGAGCTCGTTTCTGTCAAGCACCGTACTCGCGGCGGGCAGCAGATTACCTCTCATATTCAGCCGCGCATGGAGGGATTCAAGCTGCGCTTCCCGCGTTATTTGATTTCCGAGCTCCGTGATACCGCCTTTTTGGTCTACGTCGAGCTCTTAAACCGCTGCGGTAAGGAGTCCTGGTCTCTGAGCCGTCGTGTGCTCGCCAAGAAATTCCACTGCTCGGCCCTCACAATCAGCCGCGCAATCCGGCAGCTCAAGGAACGCAACTTGATTGATGCTGTACCGGACTATGACCGTCAGGGCATCAATCGTTTCCGTGCCCTCTCCCTGCATGAGCGCGTAGCACGCTTAAAGCGCCAGCATAGCCGCACCATGCTCTTTTTCTATCAGATGCACAAACTCGTGCTCGAACGCAAGAGACAGCGTACAGCTGCCCTGAAGCGCCGTTATGCGTATTCCCTTTTTGCAGCACCCTTATCATCTATGCACCTGCTCTTTCCTATACCCCGTTGTTTTATTAGTAAGGAAAGAAAAAATAAAAGGTTACCATTAGCTAAGAGTAATTCTCTAATGGGACTTTTGCGCCGAAAAGCAATGGATTGTGCACGAAGTCCCATGGTGGAGTTTTCCGGATAGAAAAAAGAAAATGAGCTGTGACCGGGTGAAGGAATCAGCTCATTTTCTCAGGCAAGGTGACACTACAAGTGCCCCTTTTCTGCTTCCAGTATAGGTTTTTTCTCTTCGTTTGTCAAGCAAAAAGCGGAAGTACTTCCGCTTTTTCAATTTTTATTTTCTTTTATAGCTTCTACATTTATCTTCTAGCAACGCAAAATCATTACATCTCCGAGCTAACGAGGTTGAATCACCATTGATCTGCTTGTGTTTATATAACGCAGCAGCATTCTTCTGAATCTTTTTCTGCACGGACTTTATGTAGCGATATTCAGCAAGAAGTAATGATTTGTAATTGGGATCTTTGATCGTTTCAAAATTCACATATACACGTTCACTGTACGGTACAGGGAACATGTTATTCAAATTTATCACTGCATATCTGAGAATTTTGATAAAATCCAATCCCTCTTTCATTTTCTCGTGTTTTGGTTTAAAAGAAGACAAAGGTGCAAAATACTCCATGTCGTTTATCTGAAAAACGATTCCGATATACTTTCTCTGATTGGCTTGTCCCTTTTTACTATTATGAAATAAATGCGGTGCATACGGAGCAAGATAGTCAACATATTTTGCATTGATTTCGTAAAATCTGATATTATCCATTTCCCCTCCAAGATAAAGAAATAGGGCGGACACAAAGCCCGCCCTGCTAGGTTACGTTCGCATTCTGAGCAGCGAAACACTCACTTGTAAATGTCTTGATATAGAGCCAAGAGAAGCTCACGTATTAAATGTCTCACTTATGGGCTGAGATACACCCTCTAAGCGGAGATGCAATATCTCCACTATTATTATATGCAAAACAACTTCCTTTGTCAACAGATTTGCTGCTAAAAAACCGGAAGTACTTCCGGTTTTTTTGCTTTTCATCCTCGCCTTTGTTAGAATTCAAGCACCCTATGTGGGGAATTTTAATAAAGGAAGTAGCAACATGTACGAAACAAACAAAAGGGATTACACACTCGGCGAATGGCTTGATATTTGGCTCGAAGAAATCGCGCCCACAAAGCGAAAGCCCAACACCATAAGCATTTACCGGGACGCCAGACGGCGTCTGCTGACCCATCACCCGGAGGCCGCCGGTATTCTTCTCGTTGAGCTCAATGCTTTACAGGTTGAAGGCTGGCTGAACTCCATGCGGCAGAAGTATGCAAAGTCAACGCTGCGTCATATCCGCGTTATGCTGAATCAAGCATACAAATCCGCAATAAAGGGACATAACTGTGACGATAATCCCGTTAAAGACGCAGCACTTCCCGCCGCGCGAGAAAAAGAAGTTAAAGCGCTTACACAGCGAGAACAGGCCGCATTTGAAGGATGTTTTCACATACTGAAAAAACCGATAGATGAATACATTCTGCGCATGTATTTATTGACCGGTCTGCGCCGGGATGAGCTACGCCTGATGCAATGGCGGCAATACGATCCGCAAAACCGCACGCTCAAAATTCCCGAAAGCAAAACCGAGGCCGGTGTCCGTCTTCTCCCTGTTTTGCCCGAAGCCGCCGCCATACTCTACATGATCCGGTGCAATACCGAGTATAACAAGCCGCATGACTATATATTCAGCGTGGCTGATAACGGGAATAAACCGTTCAGCACATATCATTTGCGCTATATCTGTACACGCGTTTCAAAGGCCGCCGGTATTTGTCATGTTACTCCGCACATGCTACGGCACACCTTTGCTACACGGCTGATAGAAAAAGGCGCCGATCCGAAAAGCGTCTCTATGCTTCTGGGGCACAAAAACGTTGTTTTCACGCTGCAAAAATACGTTTCGCCCGATATTGAGCACCTTGAAACCGAAATTATGCGGCTTTCTCAAATCAAAAAATCCTGAAAAATAAAAAAATTCGAGAAATCTTTCCCGAATTTTTAAAAAAGACTTGAAATTTGCGGCAAAAAGTAGTAAAATATATATTGCAAATGAATAAAGCCCCACTAAATCAAAAAATTGTCTGATAATTTTTTGATTTATTCCGATCAGATGTTACCAGCATCTAAAGGGAACTCGTGAAGCTTATACTCATATTGTGTTTAATACGTATGTATTATAACACATTATAAGTCTGTGTTCAAGAGCCTTTTGCTGTTATATCTGCGGAAGGCTCTCTTTTATTTTGCCCGTACCTTGACAATCGAATGAACCCACAGACGAGAATACCCGGCGCAAATCAGTGTGCATGTGCGCACCTCTGCAAAGGGAAATACTTGAGTATACAGGATTGGACAAACCTAATCTGCCTTAGGAACGGCGTTTGAGGATGGGTCAATAAACCAAATCAGCAAATTTTCTACTAATAGATGTGCTCAGTTCGTTTTCGGATTGAGCACATACATTAGGAGAAAATCTCCTTGTTTGGGAAATGACACAAGGTCATCAAACCAAATAAACAATTTTCTACTAATCGATGAGCTCAGTCCTCTATGAACTGAGCTCATACATTAGGAGAAAATCTCCTTACTCTGGAGGTGACACCCGGATTTGAACCGGGGAATCAGGGTTTTGCAGACCCACGCCTTACCACTTGGCTATGTCACCATTTTGAAAAAGACGCCTTATCTTCAGCGTCTTTTTCTTTTGGAGCGGACGACGAGGCTCGAACTCGCTACCTCCACCTTGGCAAGGTGGCGCTCTACCAGATGAGCTACGTCCGCATATGGTGCCTCCGATCGGAATCGAACCAATGACACGGGGATTTTCAGTCCCCTGCTCTACCAACTGAGCTACAGAGGCAAATGTGGCGACCCGGAACGGGCTCGAACCGTCGACCTCTAGCGTGACAGGCTAGCGTTCTAACCAGCTGAACTACCGGGCCACATTTGGTGGGGACAATAGGACTCGAACCTATGACCCCCTGCTTGTAAGGCAGGTGCTCTAACCAGCTGAGCTATACCCCCAAACAGCATCGCTTTTCAGAAATCTTTCAACAGAACTTGCGGCTCTTTTGAAGTCTTATGTCTTCCAGCGACGTTGTATATATTACCACATGCTTATTAAAAAGTCAATACATTTTCCAAAACTTTTTCAAAAAAGTTATTTCGAGACATTTTTACGCTTTTCGCGCACGCTTTCGGCAAGCTCGTGCAGCTCCTCTTTTGTGAAGTAATACTTGCGGCAGCAGTACGGACACACCGCTTCCACCTTGCCGTCCACAGCCGGCAGCGTATCGATTTCATCCGGTTCCAAGGTCGCAAGGGCATTATAATACTTCTCACGGCTGCATGTGCAGGCGTAGTGCACGGGGATTTCCTCCAGCTTTTCGACTTCAAAGCCCGTGAGCGCCGTGTCGACCATCTGCTCCACGGTCATGCCCTTTGCAAGCATGGTGGTGACAGGCTCCAGCGTCGCGATATTCGCTTCCAGCTTTTCAATGTCCTGCGGCAGTGCGCCGGGCAGCACCTGAATAAGCAAACCGCCTGCAAGCAGCACGCCGTTCGTGTTCGGGTCTACAAGCACGCCGAGTGCGCACACCGTGGGGATCTGCTCGCTCACGGCGTAATAATTCGTGATGTCCTCGGCGATCTCGCCGCTGACGAGCTCTACTTGGCCCATATACGGCTCACCCGTACCGTAACTGCGGATGACACCGAGGCGGCCGTCTGTACCGACTGCGGCGCTGACGTCCAGCTTGCCGTTCGGCTTCAGGGGCACGTCTACGTTTGGATTGTCCACACAGCCGCGCACATTGCCGTGGCTGTCGGAAATTGCCGTGACGGTGCCGATGGGACCGCCGCCGTTTATGCGCAACGTGAGCGTGGCATGCTCTTGCTTTTGCATAGCGCCCATGACGGACGCCGCGGTAAGCAGTCTGCCAAGCGCAGCGGAAGCCGTGGCGCTGAGACCGTGCAGCCTCTGCGCGGTATATACCGTATCGCTTGAATCGATTGCGGAGGCCATGAGCGCACCGTCCGATGTGATGCAGCGAATAATCCTATCCAATGAAATTCTTCCTTTCGGAGCGTTTTACGGAGCAATATCGTCCTTAAAAACGCCGTTTTGTGAGTTTGTGATGTGTGCGGCGAAAATAATGCGCTGCTCCTCCGGCTTCGGCGCGTCGAAAGAGAGGTCGCCGAAGACCTCCACCCTATCAAAGCCGGACTTTTTCAGCATTTCCGTCAGCTTCTCCACGCTGTATGCGTGCTCAAAGAAATGCTCGCTGCTGCGCGTATAGACCTTGCCCTCTTTCTCAAAGAAATCGAGAGAGATCGCCACACTGTGATCCTGCGGATTATAGCGGTTCTGCCATGCGCAGTAAATATCCGCAAGGTCGTAAATATAGGTGTTGTTGCCCAGCACCTTTTCGTGCTTATAGAGCGTGTTTACGTCGAAAATGAACCAGCTGTCGTTATCCATGAAAAACGCCACGCGGTCAAATGCCGCCTGCACCTGCGCTTCGCCGGAGAGGTGGTTGATGCTGTCCAGCGAACAGAACACCGTGTTGACCGTGCCGAACAGGTCGAGCGTCTGCATTTTCTGACAAAGGAACATCACATCGGCTTTCATGTCGTAAGCTTTGTCCTTCGCTTCGGACAGCATGGCGATGGAGCCGTCCACGCCGTACACATCCATGCCAAGCTTATAAAGCTCCAGCGTAAGGCTGCCGGTACCGCAGGCAAGGTCTAAGACGATGCCCGGTTCATGGTGGAGATGCTCGAGCAGCTTCTTTAAATACGCCGCGCGGCCCTTATAATCCACGTTCGCGGTCAACGCATCGTAATAGCGCGCAAAAACGTCGTAGCCGGCCATTAGTCCTCTTTTCCGCCGCCGGTCAACAGGCGCTCAAAAATCAGCGTGTAGCCGTCGCTGCCGTAATTCAAAGAGCGATTGACACGGCTGATGGTCGCGGTGGAAGCGCCGGTCTTATCGACGATGTCGCTGTACACATGGCGCTCGCTGAGCATTTTGGCAACGGCAATGCGCTGCGACATGGCCTTCAGCTCCGGCACGGTACAGAGGTCTTCAAAAAATTTATAGCATTCCTCGCGATTTTTCAGCGTGAGAATAGCATCAAAAAGGAAATCAACGTTTTCATCATGCAGTTTTGTATTCATTGTTTCTGTGTTCCTTTCTTTATGAATTTGCATCCGAAAACGGCGCATTTATGCCATAAAGCACCAAATGCGCCGTCTTTTCGTCAACGAGGTTCTTTACTTTTTTATTTTAACATACAAAAGTACAAAAGTAAACACCGAAATCAAGAAATTTTTGCACAGCAGTGCGTGAAATCACACATCGTTGCGCACGAGGTCTTCATAGGTCTCCCCTTTGATGATGACACGGGATTCTCCGCCGCGAACCATGACGACCGGAGGACGCGTGTTGCGGTTGTAATTCGATGCCATGGAGTAGTTGTACGCGCCGGTGGAGAGCACCGCCAGAATATCGCCGACCTCGGGCTTTTGAATGAGCGTGTTCTCCTGAATGAGGTCGCCGCTTTCGCAGCACTTGCCGGCGATAGTCGCCGTAAAGTTTGCGGGCTCGTTCGCTTTATTTGCGATGAGGCAAGTGTAATCCGACTGATAGAGCGCGTAACGCGGGTTTTCATACATGCCGCCGTCAATAGCCACATATGTACGCACGTTCGGGATGGTCTTGATATCGCCGACGGTGTACAGCGTGAGGCCGGCCTCGCACACGATGGAGCGTCCCGGCTCAATGTAAATATACGGCACCTGAATACCGTACTCCTTGCAGGCAGCATGCACGGCTTCGGAAACGTCGCTCATGTAATCTTCATACGGCACGGCTGCATCGGCTTCCTTGTACTTTACGCCGAAGCCGCCGCCGAGGTTGAGGTGTGTCAGCGTTTTGCCGAGCTCTGTATGGATCTTGTTATAGAACTTCAGCATGACCTGCGCCGCCAGCACGAACGGAGCTTTGTCGAAAATCTGCGAGCCGATGTGGCAGTGCAGACCGATGAGCTCTACATTTTCGCACGCGACGGCTTCCTTTACGGCTTCAAACGCCTCGCCGTTTTCAAGTGCAAAGCCGAACTTGGAATCGATCTGACCCGTGCGGATAAACTCGTGCGTGTGGGCGTCAATGCCGGGCTTGATGCGCATGGAAATGGACGTAACGACGCCTTTTTCCGCAGAGAGCTTTTCAATGCGGTGCAGCTCGTTTAAGTTATCAACGACAATGTCGCCTACGCCGCTTTCAAGCGCATAGCGGAGTTCCTGCATTGTTTTATTGTTGCCATGGAAATGAATGTGTTTTGCATCCACACCCGCTGCAAGGGCGGTATACAGCTCGCCGCCGGAGACGACGTCGAGGTCTAAGCCTTCTTCGGTCACGATACGGCAAATCTCTTTGCAGCAGAACGCCTTACTGGCATACAGCGCGGTGCCGTTTCCATTATAGTGGCGCTCAAACGAAGACTTATAGCGGCGGCAAACGCTGCGGATCTCATCTTCGCTCATCACATACAGCGCGGTGCCGTACTTTTCGGCAAGCTCCACAGTGTCGCAGCCGCTGATCGTCAGGTGGCCTTTTTCATTGACATTGTAACAATCGGATACAAACATATTTTTCATTCCCTTCAAAAAGTGGTGGATCTATACTTCGCAGCTGCTCAGTTACCCAAAACGGCAGCTTCGATGTGCTGTTTCAGCGTCTCCAAACCGAATCCGGTCTGGGAGGAATACGGGATGAACGGGATTTTATGCTCACGGAACAGGTCCTCGAAATACGCGTTCTGCGTGTTGAACTGCGTTTTGTTCAGCTTATCGCTTTTCGTACAGACGACGAGGAACGGCAGGTCACGCTCGATAAGGAAGTTAATCATATCGAAATCGTCCGCAGTCGGCTCATGGCGCATATCGAGAATTTGGATGACGAGCGCCACGTTGCGCTCTGCATCAAAATATCCCTGCATCAGCTTTGCCCAGCGCTGCTTTTCGCTTTGTGAAACCTTGGCGTAGCCGTAGCCCGGCAGGTCTACAAAGCGGCACTCCGGCAGACGGAAAAAGTTGATGGTCGCCGTTTTGCCGGGCGTGGCGCTGACGCGTGCAAGCGCCTTGCGGTTGACGAGCTTATTGATGAGCGAGGATTTGCCCACATTGGATTTACCGGAAAAAACGATCTCCGGCAAGTCCGACTTTTTGAGCTGATCCGCGCGGCCGGCGGCAGCTTCAAATTCTACTGACTGAAAATTCACGGTGTTCCCCTTACTGTCTGAGTGTCTGTACGCCGTGCGCGGGCTCCGGGCAAGGCGTATTCGGCTTGGTTTCTCTGTTTAAAAGCCCGGGCATGGCGATGGGCAACACCTCATCGATACGGCGCACCGGCACAAACTGCACGTTATCCTTGACGACCTGATCGACTTCGGCGAGATCCGCGATGTTCCCGTGCGGGATGATGACGGTCTTCATGCCGTTTTTATACGCCGCCATGGATTTTTCGCGCAGGCCGCCGATGGGCAGCACGCGCCCCTGCAGCGTGATCTCACCCGTCATGGCGATGTCGTGCGCGATAGGCTCTTCGCACAGCGCGGACGTGACGGCGGTCGCCATGGCGATACCGGCAGACGGACCGTCCTTCGGTACGGCGCCCTCCGGCGCGTGGATGTGGATATCCTTTTTCGCGTAGAAATCCGGGCTGATGCCGAGCGTTTCCGCGCGGGTGCGAATGCAGGTGATCGCCGTTGTGGCGGATTCCTTCATCACGTCGCCGAGCGAGCCGGTAAGCTGAATTTTGCCCGTGCCGTTCATCACGGCAACTTCGATGGGCAGCAGCTCACCGCCGACGCTTGTCCACGCAAGACCGTTCACAAGGCCGATCTCGTCGCGGCGCTCTTCTTTATCCTTCGCAAACTTTGCCGGGCCGAGCAGGTCTTCAAGGTCGGCGGGCTTCACGGAATAAGACTTGAAATCTTCCTCCGTGACGATGCGGCGCGCGACTTTGCGGCAAATGGTGCCGATGGTGCGCTCCAATGTGCGCACGCCGGCTTCGCGGGTGTAGTCTTCGATGATTGCGTGCAGTGCCTTCGGTGTGAAGCGCAGCTGCGCCGCCTTGATGCCGTGCTTTTTCAGTTGCTTGGGCACCAAATATTTCGAGGCGATGTGGAACTTTTCCTCCGCCGTGTAGCTGCCGAGCGTAATGACGTCCATGCGGTCATACAGCGGACCCGGAATGGCGGAAGCGTCGTTTGCCGTGGTGACAAACAGCACGTGGCTGAGGTCGAACGGCAAGTCAATGTAATGGTCCTGAAACGCGCTGTTCTGTTCGGGATCGAGCACCTCAAGCAGCGACGCGGACGGATCGCCCTTAAAGCTCTGACCGAGCTTATCTATCTCATCGAGCAGGATGAGGGGGTTATTCGTGCCCGCCTGCTTCACAGCCGCCATGATGCGGCCCGGCATGGAGCCGACGTAGGTGCGGCGGTGGCCCATGATGTCCGCTTCGTCGCGCACGCCGCCGAGGGAAACACGCACGTACTTGCGGCCGGTCGCCTCGGCGATAGAGCGCGCAATGGACGTTTTGCCAACGCCCGGCGGGCCGACAAGGCAAATGATCTGCCCTGTCGCCTGGTCAGAGAGCTTGCGCACGGCGAGCGTCTCCAAAAATCTCGCTTTAACCTTTTCCATGCCGTAATGGTCGCGGTTGAGAATTTTCTCCGCGCGGTCGAGGTCCAAGCGCTCCTTGGAACTCGTGTTCCACGGCAGCTCAAGGCACGTTTCGAGGTACACGCGCATGACAGAGCCCTCATGCGAGCCGTATGGCATTTTGGCGAGGCGATCGCACTCTTTTAAGAGCTTTTCGCGCGCGACCTGCGGCAGGTTTAATTTTTCTATTCTCTGGCGGAATTCGTCGGATTCCTCCTGCGGGTTATCCTCTTCGCCAAGCTCGCTTGCAATGGCGCGCATCTGCTCGCGCAGCATGTAAACGCGCTGATTTTCATCCATTTGCTCCTGCGCCTTTTGCGAAATCTCACGTTCGAGCGATAAGACTTTGATTTCATCGCTCAAAATATCATTGAGTTTTGCAATGCGCTTTTCCGGGTGGAGCTCATCGAGAATGCACTGCTTCTGCTCGAAATCGAGCGAAATGTTCGCTGCGATAAAGTCGGCCAAATCACCGCAGTCCTTCTGCTGCATAACGCCGAGCAGAATATCCGGCGGCACCTGACGGAACCAGCGGATGTACTCTTCAAATCTCTCCTGTGCAATGCGGCTGAGCGCTTCCGTTCTTGCGGTGTGGCGTGCGGCGATCGGCTTGCACACGCACACGCTGCCCGTGAGGTACGGCTCATTTTGCACAACGGACATAATCTCCGCGCGCTCGATGCCTTCCACATGCAGCTTGATGCCGTTATCTGCGGTGTGTACCACCTGCTTGATGCGGGCGATGACACCGATTTTATAGAGGTCTTCCGCCATGGGCTCGCTTTCCGAAAGGTCGGTCTGCGTGACGATGAACAGCTCGCGGCTATCCGTATCCAGCGCCGCTTTGGCGGCCAGAACGGACTTTTTTCTGCCGATATCAAACTGCACGATCATGCCGGGGAACACGACGAGTCCGCGTACGGCGAGTACCGGCAGAACTCTCTCTTCCTCAAGTATGGTTTCTTTCATAAAATTATCAAATCCTTATAAATCAGACAAGGCTGCGCAGCAGGGATCGCTGCACAGCCTGTATGATGATCACTATGATGCCGAATCCTTGCGAGCGCGCCGTTTGGGTTGTGTCATTTTGATCTTTACCGGGACGCGGTCGGGATTGTGCACGATTTCAGGCGCAGCGCCGTTCTCTACCGAATCCTTGGTAACGGTGATCTTTTCGATCGTATAATCGCTCGGGACCTCAAACATCAGGTTCTTCAGCGTATCTTCCATAATGGAACGCAGGCCGCGGGCGCCGGTCTTGCGGGCAATGGTCTTTTCCGCAATGGCGTCAAGCGCTTCGGGTGTGAACTCCAAATCGACCTTATCAAGGTCAAAGAGCTTCTTATACTGGCTGACAAGGCAGTTTTTCGGCTCTGTGAGGATGCGCACAAGTGCGGCTTTGTCGAGGTCGCTCAGCGCGGTGATGACCGGCAGACGACCGACAAGCTCCGGGATGAGGCCGAACTTGACGAGGTCATGCGGGGTAACTTCTTTCATCCACTCCGTGTTATCAAGCTCGTCTTTGCTCTTGATGACCGAGTTAAAGCCCAGCGTCTGCGCTTCGGTGCGGCGCTGAATGACGCTTTTAAGGCCGTCGAACGCACCGCCGCAGATGAAGAGGATGTTCGAGGTATCGATGTTGATGACCTCCTGCTGCGGGTGCTTTCTGCCGCCCTTTGGCGGGACGCCGGCAATGGTGCCCTCCAGAATTTTGAGCAGCGCCTGCTGCACGCCCTCGCCGCTGACGTCACGCGTGATGGACGGGTTTTCGGACTTTCTGGAGATCTTATCGATCTCATCGACATAGATGATGCCGTGCTCGGCACGCTCAATGTCGTAATCTGCTGCCTGAATGAGACGCAGCAGGATGTTTTCGACGTCTTCGCCGACATAGCCGGCTTCCGTCAGAGTCGTTGCGTCCGCAATGGCGAACGGAACGTCCAAAAGCTTTGCAAGCGTCTGCGCAAGATAGGTCTTGCCGACGCCGGTGGGACCAAGCAGCAGCACGTTGCTCTTTGCAATCTCCACGCCGCCGTCTTCACCGCTGAAGAAAATGCGCTTATAGTGGTTATAGACCGCCACCGCGAGCGTCATTTTGGCTTCGTCCTGCCCGATGACGTATTCATCGAGCTGCTTTTTGATCTCCTGCGGCTTCGGCAGCACCATTTCGGCGCGCGGCTTGTTTTTCGGCTGCGGGCGGCCGCGGTGGAGAGAATCTTCATCCGCGATGATGTCCATGCAGAGCTCTACGCATTCGTCACAGATATACACGCCGTTGCCGGAGATCAGGCGCTTTGCCTGCGACTGCGGCTTCCCGCAGAAGGAGCAGCGCACTTCGTTATCATTTCCGAAATTATTCGGCATGAAAGCACGCCCTTTCGTTATTTCGATTTCGTTGCGATGACCTTATCAATAAGGCCGTACTCCATGGCCTGCTGTGCGGTCATGAAGTTATCGCGCTCCGTATCCTTGCAGATGACTTCGTACGGCTGACCCGTACGCTCTGCGAGGATGGTGTTGAGACTCTTCTTCTTTTGAAGAATACGCTCTGCCTGAATCTGGATATCCGTAGCCTGACCCTGTGCACCGCCGGACGGCTGATGGATCATAATCTCGGCGTTCGGCAGCGCATAGCGCTTGCCCTTTGCACCGGCAGCCAGCAGGAACGCACCCATGGAAGCTGCCATGCCCATGCAGATGGTGGAAACATCGCACTTGATGTACTGCATGGTATCATAAATCGCCATGCCGGCCGTGATGACACCGCCGGGGCTGTTGATATACAGGCTGATGTCCTTATCGGGGTCCTGACCCTCGAGATACAGAAGCTGTGCTACGACAAGGCTCGCTGTGGTGTCGTTCACCTCGTCGTTCAGCATAATGATTCTATCGTTGAGAAGACGGGAGAAAATATCGTAGGAACGCTCTCCTCTGCTCGTCTGCTCCACAACATAAGGTACCAAACTCATCGTACAAACTCCTTTCGCGCTTCTTTTGCTTCGCCCGCTGTCCGATGCAGGGACAGCGGGCGAAAGAAGCGATATATGATATGCTGTTACTATAATACTAACCGTAAAGGCGGTAAATTATTCCTCGGTCTTAGCTTCAGCTGTTTCCTCGGTTTTTTCTTCCGCTGCCTTCTTGGTGCTCTTTCTTCTGGTGGTCTTCTTTGCCGGCTTTTCTGCCTTTACGGAAGCGTTTTCCTTAACAAAGTCGATCGCCTTCTGATTTTTGAGGTCTGCTCTGATCTGCGTCTCTGCAACGAGGTTCTTGATCTGCGCGACTTCCATATTGTACTGCTTTGCGAGTTTCTCATACTCTTCCTCAACAGCCTCATCGGAAACTTCGAGGTTCTCAAGCTCAGCAATCTTCTCCAGTGCAAGTCTCAGCTTAAGCTGCTTCTCGGACTGCGGTCTGAACTGCTCCTTGATGGCGTTGACGTCCATGCCGGTGTACTTGAGATAGGTCTCGAGGTTCAGTCCCTGAGACTGGAGGCGGTATGCGAAGTTGTTGATGCTCTCCTCAACTTCCTGCTCGTACATCTCTTCCGGAATCTCGCCCTGTACCTTCTCGATGAGTGCATCAAAGATCTGGTTCTCAACGTTCATCTCTTCCTGCTTCTCGCGGTCGTTCTGCAGCTTCTCGCGGAGGCTGTTCTTGTACTCGTCGAGCGTATCGAACTCGCTTACGTCCTTTGCGAACTCATCGTCGAGGGTCGGGAGCTCCTTGCGCTTGATCTGGTGCAGCTTAATCTTGAAGGTCGCGTCCTTGCCCTTGAGCTCTTCTGCCTGATAGTCCTCCGGGAACTTCACGCTGATCTCGAACTCGTCGCCGACTTCATGGCCGACGATCTGATCTTCAAAGCCCGGGATAAACTGGCCGGAGCCGAGGGAAAGCTCGAATCCTTCCGCTTTGCCGCCCTCGAAAGCCTTGCCGTCGCAGAAGCCCTCGAAATCGATGACTGCAGTGTCGCCCGTAAGCGCGCCTCTGTTATCGACATCGACCATTCTGGAGTTTCTGTCCTGAACCTTTACGAGCTCTGCGCTGACGTCCTCATCCGTAACTTCGACATTCTTCTTCGTAGCTTCGATGCCCTTGTAGCCTTCAATGGTAATCACCGGCTTCACAACAACGGTGAGCTTCAGCTCGATGCCGTTCTCGCGGGAAACGGAGGTAACGTCCGCATTGGAAACCGCGATGACTTCCAGACCGGAAGCTTCGATAGCGTCCTGCATAGCCGGGCGATAGAGCTTGTCCACAGCAGCTTCAAAGAACACGTTTTCGCCGTACATCTTCTCGATGACGGATCTCGGAGCATGACCCTTGCGGAAGCCCGGAACAGACATCTTCTTGCCCTCGGTCTTTGCGACCTCGGAGAGTGCTTTGTTGAAATCTTCAGCGGAGATTTCGACCTCCAGCTCATACTTGTTGGTTTCGGTTTTGTTGGTTGCCTTTAAGTTCATTTCCTTCTATCCTCTCAAAAATAAATTACAATTTTATTTGGAACACGCGGGCGGATATACCCGTAATGCGCGATACCTTTTGACATTATAGCACACCTGTGCCGAATATTCCAGACAAACCTTTGAATTTTTTGATATTTTATAATTTGTTAAAAATTCAGCCGATTTCTGCGTCTTTTCGCACCAATTTCGGGGTGAAACGGATATAATCACACGAGACAAGGTGCATTTTTATGCCCCCATATTCACCAAGCGGCGCTTTTTTTGCGGCGTGATCGCCGTGAATGTGCCCGTAGTAGCACTCCTTTACGCCGTATGTCTGCATCGTATCCAGCAATTCCCGGCACTGTGCGGTATCGTACGCCGGCGGGTAATGCAGGAACACGACGGGTGTGCCGCCGAGGGCTTTTGCGGCGTTTAAGGACGCGATGAGACGCCCGTTTTCGCGCGCGACGATTTTTTTATCCTCTGCCGTTTCGGCGTTATAGAGCCAGCCGCGCGTGCCGCAGACCGTAATGTCCCCCACACGCTCGGCGGAATTGAACACGAGCTGCATCGTTTTGAAGCCCTTTTGCGCAAAGAATGTCTCGATCTTGTTGCGCGTGGACCACCAGTAATCGTGGTTGCCTTTTAACAACAGCTTTTTGCCCGGCAGACTTTCGATGAACGCGAAATCCTTTTCGGTCTCTTCCAGCCGCATGCCCCAGGAAATATCCCCGGCGATGACGACGGTATCCTCTTCGGTAACGAGGGCGCGCCAGTTTTTCTCCAGCCGCTCCACATAGTTTTCCCAGCCGCGGAACACATCCATCGGCTTATCTGTACCAAGGGAAAGGTGCAGATCGGCGATCGCGTACAGCGCCATTTTACACTCTGACCGTTTCGCGCACAAAATCTGCCATATCGGCAGCGGCGCAGGTGTTTTCAAAGCGGACGGGCTTCGTCCTTAACGCTGTGATTGGCGCAGGGATCTTTGTGTTTGAAAGCTTCGCGAGCAGCTCGGCCTCCGCAAACGGATCTGCGGACTTTTCGCAATCGAACGCGTCGAGCACGCTGTCCGGGAATTTATACGGGCTTGCAGTGGAAGCAATGACGGCGGGCGTGTTGTCGCCGGTCTCTTTCAGATACTGCTCGTAAACGCCGACCGCGACCGCCGTATGCGTATCGCACAGGTAGCCGTCTTTTTCAAACGTATTGCGGATGACTTCAACGGTTTCCTTATCATCGCAGCAGCCGCCGTAGAACAGCGCGCGTACGGCATCGGCCGTTGCGGCGTCCACTGTGTATGCGCCGCCGCTTTGCAGGGCGTTCATCCAGCCCGTGAGCTTTTCGGTGTCTTCGCCGCACAAGTGGTAGAGCAGTCTTTCCAGATTGCTGGAGACCAGAATATCCATGGACGGCGAAATGGTGGTATAAAACGCGCGCTTTTTGTCGTACGTACCGGTGCGGATAAAATCCGTCAGCACGTTGTTGCTGTTCGACGCGCAGATAAACTTGTGTACCGGCAGACCCATGCGCTTTGCATAATAGGAAGCGAGAATGTTGCCGAAGTTGCCCGTGGGCACGACGACGTTGATTGCATCGCCCATCTTAATTTTCTTCGCATTCACAAGGTCGAGGTACGCGGAGAAATAGTAGACGATCTGCGGCAGCAAGCGACCCCAATTGATAGAGTTCGCACTGGAGAACATCTTGTTGTGCTGCGCAAGCTCGGCTTTGAGCGCGGGATCGGTGAAAATTTTCTTCACACCGGTCTGTGCGTCGTCAAAGTTGCCGTGGATAGCGCACACGCAGACGTTTTCGCCCTCCTGCGTGTTCATCTGGCGCTTCTGCATGGGGCTGACGCCGTTTTCGGGATAGAACACGATCATCTCCGTGCCCGCGACGTCCTTAAATCCCTCGAGCGCCGCCTTGCCGGTATCGCCGGATGTTGCGACCAGTATGACCGCCGTTTTTCCGTCCGCCGTCTTTTTAAGCGAGCGGGTCAAAAGGTGCGGCAGAATTTGCAGCGCCATGTCTTTAAACGCGCAGGTTGGGCCGTGCCACAGCTCTAAAATATGTTTATTTTCGCCGTGTTTATCGAGAGACACGACCGGTGCAGGGGTGTTATCGTCAAACTTACCGCCGCCGTAAGCGCTTTCGGCGCACGCTTTAATCTCCTCTGGGGTGAAATCCGTCAGAAAGCGCGAGAGCACGTACTCGGCACGACCGATATAGTCGAGTCCGAGCATGTCGTTTAAGTCCGCTTTCGGGAAGCTCTGCGGAACAAAAAGGCCCCCCTCCTCGGAGATACCCTGTGCGATGGCCTGCGCCGCCGTCACCTGAAGCGCGGCGTTTCGTGTGCTGTTGTAATTCATGGCATCCGCCTCCTAAATCAAGTCAGTCGTATTATACTGTATTCAGGCGTTCCTGTCAAAGCGTTTGAAGAAAGACGCCGCATTTTCAAAGAAAATTTTATCCACAAGCGCTTCCGGCAGGTTGTGACGCAGGAAAACGTTTGCAATGTCCTCTACGGATTCGAGACCTGTGATGCCATGCGGCATGTCGGAGCCGTCAAAATCGCTGCCCATGGCGATGACGTCCGCGCCGCCGAGAGACAGGAAGTGCTCTGCGTGCGCGAACAGGTCCTCAACGTCTGCCTTTTCCGGGTCATCGTTCAAAAACGCTTTGAAGTAGTTGAGACCCACAAGGCCGCCACGGCTGCAGATGATGCGGAACTGGTCGTCCGTGAGGTTTCTCGGGTGCTTGCAAAGCGCCTTGGAGTTCGAGTGCGTCGCGATGAACGGGCGTTCGGTGTTTTCGGCCACATCATAGAAGAGTGCTTCGGAAGCGTGAGAAACGTCAATAACGATGCCCTCTTTTTCCATTTCCTTCACGGCAAGCTTGCCGAACGGCGTAAGGCCGAATTTATCGCCGGACATGACGCCGCTGCCGATCTCATTGCTGCCGTTCCATGTGAGCGTCATAACACGCACGCCGTTTTCGCGCAGGTGGTGAATATTCTTGAGATCGCCGGCAACGGCAGAGCCGCCCTCTACGGTCAAAATAAACGCTGTACCCTGTTTGTTGCCGAGCTTTTCGAGGTCTTCGCCGGTCTCGAGCACGGTAAACGCGCCGGTCTCGGCCATTTTGCGGAAATAGGCCGCGTGGCGGTCAAAATACTGCAAAGCCGCAGCGCCGCGCACCGAATCGGGCAGCCACACGGCGGCGCACTGCACATACGGCGCAAAGCGGTCGCCCTTCTTTACGCTGACGTGCAGGTCGTTGTCGATCAAAGATTTGTTTTGGTCAAGGCACGCTACAAGCGTGTCACAGTGCAGGTCAAAATAGCGCATGAAAAGCACCCTTTCGTCATTTTTCGCCTTTTAGGCGATGGTTAAATTTAGTAAAAAGCGTTTTCGAGGTATTCAATCTTGACTAACGCTCCGTTTTCGGTAAACACGGCAGCGGCGTCAAAGCGCGGCTGCAAATTCGTTTCGTGGCTGATGAGATAATACTGTGCCGTTTTGATGACCTTCGCGCGCTTAGAGGGCGTAATGGCTTCAAACGGGTGGCTGAGGCCGTCTGCGCTGCGGGTCTTCACCTCCACAAACGCAAGGTAACGGTCATTCTGCGCGATGACATCGATCTCGCCGAAGCGGCACTTGAAGTTGCGCTCCACGATCTCGTAGCCTTTTTCTTCCAGATATTCCGCCGTCAGCTGCTCGCCGAGGCGGCCGGAACCGGTGTTTGGCATACGCACACCTCCTCAGCCCAGAATTTTCTTTAAAAACGTCTTGCGGTGGATGGGGCACGGGCCGAATTCGTGCAGTGCTTCCACATGCACTTTGGTGCCGTAGCCCTTGTGCTTCTCGAAATGATATCCGGGATATAGCTTTGCGTATTCCAGCATCACGCGGTCTCGGCTGACTTTCGCTAAAATTGATGCTGCCGCGATGCTGGGGCTTTTTGCATCGCCCTTGACGATGGTCTCGCCCGGCACGGGCATGGGCGGCATACGGTTGCCGTCGATGAGCACATAATCGCACGCTTTCTGCATATTGTCATACGCACGGCGCATGGCGAGATATGTCGCCTGTAAAATGTTGATCACATCGATCTCTTTTTCGTCCGCAAAGCCGATACCGTAAGCGACGGCATTTTCTTTAATGACGTCAAAGAGCGCCTCACGCTTTTTTTCGCTCAGCTTTTTGGAATCATTGAGGCCGTCGATGACAAGCCCCTCCGGAAGCCACACGGCAGCTGCGTAAACGGGGCCGGCAAGCGGACCGCGGCCGGCTTCATCGATACCGCAGACGGCGGTATAGCCTTTTAAATAGGCTTCATGTTCAAAGGAATAATCCATGGAATTTTCCTTTCCGATATTACTTTAACGGGCGGCCGACAGGCTCTAATGTGATGCGCCCGAGCTTACCGCCGCGGTATTCGTCCAACACGTTCACGGCTGCGCGCTCGGTATCGATTTCGCCGCCGGAAATGAGCATACCGCGCTTTCTGCCGATGCGCTCCAGAATTTCGTGGCCCTTAAGTTCTTCTTCGGGACGAATATCCGTTTTATAGCGCGTGTTGACGGCTTCGGGATATAAGTCCTGCAAAAGCTCCAACAGGCGGTAAGAAAGTCCCTCAATGTCGAGAATTTCGTCGCGCACGGCACCGGTGAACGCCAAATGTTCGCCGACGACCGGATCTTCAAACTTCGGCCACAGCACGCCCGGTGTATCGAGCAGCTCGAGACCCTTGCCAATCGTGAACCACTGGTTGCGGCGCGTCACGCCCGGTTTATCCTGCACGGCAGCTTTGCCTGCGTTGCCGCCCTTACAAAGGCGGTTGATGAGCGACGATTTGCCAACATTCGGCACACCGACGACCATGATGCGGATGGGTCTGCCCACCATGCCCTTGCGTTCCCACGCAGCAATCTGCTCACGCAGGATGTTTTTGATTTCCGGCAGCAGGCGGTTTAGGCCCTTGCCGGTCTTGCAGTCGATCGGGATGGCGACAGTTTTATGCTGTTTAAAATAATCCACCCACTCCGCCGTGCGGGCGGGATCTGCCATATCGGATTTATTCAGCAGCACGATTTTGGGCTTATTGCCGATGATACTTTTCAGCACCGGGTTGCGGCTGCTGACGGGGATGCGGGCATCGATAAGCTCCGCGACAATATCCACAAGCTTTAAGCTGCTTTGGATGGCGCGGCGCGTTTTCGCCATGTGGCCCGGAAACCACTGTACCGATTGTACTTCACTCATACTGTATCCTCTCTGGGTATCTTGTTTTCTTAGTTGTTTTCATTCGTTTTCACAAAACCGAAGCGATCGAACGGGTAAAGCGTGAACACGGCTTCGCCCATGATATGGCGCGTGTCGATCATGCCGATCTCCGCATAACGGCTGTCCCTTGATACGGTTCGGTTATCGCCCAAAACGAACACGCAGCCCTTCGGCACGGTCTGCGGGAACACGAGCGCTTCATATCCGTCATACGGGTGGAACGTGATGCCGTTTTCAATGCCGAACTGCGTTTCGTTCAGCGCTTCGCCGTCGATATACACGGTGCCGGTGTCATAATCGATATCGACCGTTTGCCCCTCCGTTGCGATGACGCGCTTGATGATGGGCTCCTCCAAAACGTTCGTGACAACGACCACGGTGCCCTGCTCGATGTCGTGCCCGAGGTTCGTGACGACGACCTTTTCGCCCTCTACAAAATTCGGCAGCATCGACTTGCCCGTGACGGTAACAACACGGAACAGGAATGTGAACACAAGGATAACGGCCACAAGCGCAAAGACGATCTCCTCCAACCATTCGTACATGGAGCGGACGCCTTTAGACGCGGTTTTGATGTTTTTTTCCATGCAGCTTTCACCAATTTCTGTTTTTACAGTGTATTATTTCTATATAAAGTAAAAAAGGGACAAAGCATTGCCCCTTTTACTCCGTTTGCTATTCGATTTAGCGAACCTGGCTCTTGACCTTAGCAGCCTTACCGACGCGGTCACGCAGATAGTAGAGCTTTGCGCGGCGAACACGGCCCTTACGGACAACCGTGATGTTCTTTACGTTCGGGGAATGCAGCGGGAATACACGCTCCACGCCTACGCCGTAGGAAACGCGGCGAACCGTGAAGGTCTCGCCTACACCGGAACCCTTGCGGGCAATAACTGTGCCTTCGAACTGCTGAATTCTTTCACGCTCACCCTCGCGGATGTTTACGTCGATACGGATGGTATCGCCAACGTTGAACTCAGGTGCCTGCTCCTTAACGGAATCGGCAGCAATAAGCTTTAATGCGTCCATTTGATCTTCCTCCTGATAATTTTTCAGACATTCATGCGGTACGCGCCGCAGAGGACTGTCCGCTTCAATGACGCGGTTTGCACCGTGCATTGATCCCCATTGGCAGCGTTTGAGGGCCAACGGATTTCAAATGCTTAAATAGTTTATCACAACATGCGGAAAAAAGCAAGTGTTTTTTAACGGAAACCCGCACAAAGATCGCGAAAAAATGCAGATAAACTGCGCATTACGCGAAAAACAGACGTGATTTTCCGCCGTTTTACTTAAATTCGCGGAACGCGCTGTCGAAAAGCCGTGTGCGCTCCACGCGGACAAGCAACTCGCGGTTCAATACGCGCTCTGCGGCGTCCACAAAGAGCGTCGGGTTAATACCGCCCTGGTTGCCCGCGGGCAGGCGCACCGTCATTTCAAGGCAGTTTGGTTTTTCTTCAAACGTCATGTTTTCAAAGTACGGCTTGATATCGACGATCTTTTCGCCCTTTTTGGAGTGCTTCTTTACCGTAAGCTCCGGCTCGGCAAGCACGCGCTGCATCTCGCTTTTTTCAAACGCCGGGTCTTCGCACTCCAGACGCAGGATGTACTCGGCGTTTGCGACATCGTTGCCCTTCATTTCGGGTTCCGTCACCGCCCACACGCGGATATCATGCGGCAAGCCAGCGTTCAATTTTTCGATGAGCTCCGGATACGGCATGTCCTCGATGAGGCGAATGTCCATTGATTCGTGACGGCCTTCAAAGCCGAGCGAAAGCGGGGCCGCGAACGTCAAGAACACGTGCGGGTTAAAGCCCTCCGTGTACCACAGCGGCAGCTTTGCTTTGTGGAACGCGCGGGACATGCAGCGGTTTAAATCCAGGTGCGAAATGTACCGTGCCGTGCCGGTTTTGGAAAACCAGACTCTAACATCTTTTCTCAACGCAAAGACCTCCTTTAAAGCAGGCTGCACCGCAAGCAGAGCATTTTTCGCGGCAGTTCGGCGTCGTCTCAGACGCATAGGCACGCTTACATTCCTCGATGAGAAATTCCTTTTTAATGCCGTAATCGAGGTGATCCCATGGGAAGACCTCATCAAAGCTGCGCCGGCGGTTTGCGTAAAACGCGGGGTCTATGCCGAGATCTTTAAAGACCTGCATCCACGCGTCAAAATCGAAGCAGTCCGCCCAGCCGTCAAAGCGCATGCCGCGCTTATGGGCCTCCAGAATAACGGCGTTCAGTTTGCGGTCACCGCGCGCGAACACGGCTTCGAGAAAACTTGTTTCCGCGCCGTGGTAGTTGACTGTAAGCTTACGGGAGAATGTGGACTCGCGCAGGAGCTTCTGCTTTCTCTCGAGCATTTCGATGGTATCCTGCCCGAACCACTGGAACGGCGTGAACGGCTTCGGCACGAATGCCGCGGCGCTGACCGTAACGGCGACCTTTCTGCCTTTCTGACGGTTTTCCGTCTCGTAGTACCAATCGACAACCTTCTGACCGAGACCCGGAATGCCCACGACGTCTTCATCGGTCTCGGTCGGCAGGCCGATCATAAAATAGAGCTTCACCTTCGACCAACCGTTGTTGAACGCAATCTGCACGGTGCGCTTGAGCTCTTCTTCCGTGACGTTTTTGTTGATGACGTCACGCATGCGCTGCGTGCCGGCTTCCGGCGCGAACGTCAGACCGCTTTTGCGCACGGACGCAATTTTATCGATGAGCTCCGTGGAGAAGTTATCGACGCGCAGGGACGGCAGAGAAACGCTGACACGCTCGTCCTCCGACCACGTGTGCAGCGTGTCGAGCAGCTCGAAAAGTCGGCTGTAATCGCTGGTGCTGAGCGAGGAAAGGGAGATTTCATCGTAGCCGGTCGTTTCACACAACCGCTTTGCCTGCCGGTTGATGGTTTCCACGCTCTTTTCGCGGAACGGGCGATAGAGGAAGCCTGCCTGGCAGAAGCGGCAGCCGCGAATGCACCCGCGCAGCACTTCAACGACGGCGCGGTCGTGCACGATGTCGAGAAACGGCACAACGAAATTTTCCGGGAAATACATGTTGTCCACATCGTTGCAGACGCGCTTGCGAATAGTCTTCGGCACGCCGGCGTGCGGGATATAGGCTTTCACGGTGCCGTCTTCGTTGTATTCCACATCGTAAAGCGACGGCACGTACACGCCTTCAATCTGCGCCGCTTCCATTAAGAATTCCTGCTTCGTTTTGCCCTCTTTGCGGCACTTGCGGAACAGCTCAATGACCTCCAAATCCACCTCTTCGCCATCACCGAGGAACAGAATGTCAAAGAAATCCGCGATGGGCTCCGGGTTGCAGGCGCACGGGCCGCCGCCGACCACGATGTTTTTGAGTTCCGTGCGGTCGCGGCTCAAAAGCGGCACGCCGGAAAGCTTTAACATATTGAGGATGTTTGTGAAGCTCAGCTCATATTGCAGCGTAAAGCCGATGAAATCGAACTCGCTGACGGAGTCGCCGCTCTCTAAGCCGTAGAGCGGAATGTCGTTTTCGATCATCGCCTGCTCCATGTCGATCCACGGCGCAAACACGCGCTCGCACCAAATGTAATCGACGTTATTGAAGATCGAATACAGAATCTTGATGCCGAGGTGTGACATGCCGATCTCATACGTATCGGGAAAGCAGAACGCAAAGCGTACGTCCACGTCCTCTTTATTTTTAATGACCGAATTCAGCTCGCCGCCGACGTAACGTCCCGGCTTCTGCACCTTCGGCAGGATCTTGTCCAGTTTTTTATTCAGCATAAAATTACCTTTCGTTTTGACCTTTGCATAACTTATCTATTTTATTATAACCGAACAGCGGGGGAATTTCAACACATGTTCCCCCGCTGTTTCAGAATTAAGTAAAATAAGATGTAAACCGCCAAAAACAAAAGCGTAAAGTTGTAGCCCGTAGAAATCAAAACCGAAAACCCGAGCGTGCCGAAGGTAAGCGCCAGAAGGACGGACGACACGGTTATTGTGCGCTCGGCCGTTTTTTCACTAAATGTGCCGCGCAGCAGACAGTAAAGCGCGGTGCCGCCGTCCAACGGTACGGCGGGCAGCACGTGGAACGCGAACAGCGTGAGCTGCACGGCAGAATAGACGCGCGGCAGCGGCAAAAGCAGCAGGAAGCTAAGTAGATTTGCAAGCGGTCCCGCAAGCGACACGACGGCGCGGCGAAAATCGCCGACGCTTGCCGTCTCCCCCGCCATGTGAATGCCGAGCGCGCCGAACGTGACCGATTTGATCTGCATGCCGCACAGCTTTGCTGCCAGAATGTGCCCTGTCTCATGCACCGCCACCGCCAAAAGCGCGGGCAGCACATGCACACTGCCGTCTAATGTGAGCAGCACGGCCAGCGCCGCAAAAAAGCCGAAGCGCAGCGTGAGTACCGTATTATGAATGCGGAACGTCATCCTGCAAAATCAAAACAGAGCGGTTCAGCTCCGCATCGTATTTGGCACGCAGCTCGCCGTATAGCTCCGGCAGAAAGCCGCGCAGAAAAAACGCCGCAAGCAAAATGAGCACGCACACAAGCGTTTGGAACACGGTAAGGCAAAAGCCGCCGCTTATGGCTTTCTTTGCGGCGGCTCTGTCCTTCGGCACTTGCGCTTCTGTTTCGGCAGGTATCGGCTCGGACGGCTTTTCCTCGTCGTTTGGCGTAGGCGCTTCGTAAAACTGCATGGTTCCCTCCGCTACAAAATGATGCAGATAAGCCCGTTGCAGCCATCGTTGATGATGCGCTCAATGGTCTCTCGCACCTTGCCGCGCGCATCCTCCGGCATTCGGGCGAGCTTATTGTGCATGCCCTCGTTCACAAGCTCATGCAGCGATTTGCCGAAAATGTTGGAGCCCCAGATCTGCGACGGATTTTCCTCAAATTCTTTCAGCAAGTACAGCACAAGATCTTCGGACTGCTGCTCCGAGCCGACGATGGGCGTAACCTCCGTGCGGATGCATGTGCGCATCATATGGATGGACGGTGCGGCCGCTTTCAGGCGAATGCCGAACTTGCCGTTCTGCTTGATGATCTCCGGCTCCTCGAGCGTCAGCTCCTCCATATCGGGCATGACGATGCCGTAACCCGTCTGCATCACGTCGTCGTAGGCGCTTTGCAGCTTTGCGAATTTCTTTTTGATCTCGTTCATCTCGATGAGCTTTGTGAGCAGGGCGGTTTCGTCTGCAACCTCCATGCCGGTCTTTTCGCCGAGAATTTTGAAAAACAGCGACGGCATGGGGGTAAGCTCCAGCACGCACGCGCCGCTGCCGAGATCCATGCGCGCGCAACGGGCGGTTTTGAGGTCCTCGCATGCGGCGAGACTACCCGAGACCTGCTGCACCTCGCAGACCCTATGGATATCGCATGCGCCTTTCAGGGTATCGAAAATCTCTTTTTTGAGCCAGTGGTCATCGTCAAGATCGATGATCCAGCCGGGAATGTCGAGTCGAATTTCCCGTACGGGGAACTGATATAAAAGCTTCCCCAAAATGCCCTGAATGTCCTGCTCCGTGATGTCCATACAGTTCACGGGCAGAACCGGCACGTTATAACGCTCGGAAAGCTCGTTTGCAAGCGCACGGGCTTCGTTCGTATTCGGGTAAACGCAGTTTAAAAGCACAATGTACGGGCGGTTCGTGGACTTTAATTCTGCAATGACACGCGCTTCCGCTTCCTCGTATTCCTCGCGCGGTATGTCGCTGATGCTTCCGTCCGTCGTGATGACGAGCCCGATGGTCGAATGCTCCGTGATCACCTTCTGCGTACCGATCTCCGCCGCCATGTTGAACGGGATGGGGTCTTCAAACCACGGTGTGCGCACCATGCGCGGCTGCTCCTCTTCTATGTATCCAAGGGCGCTCGGCACGATGAAGCCCACGCAGTCGATGAGCCGCACCTTAAACTCCGCCGTATCATCCATTTTTACGGTGACGGCCTGCTCAGGGATAAACTTTGGCTCGGTCGTCATGATGGTTCGGCCCGAGGCGGACTGCGGCAACTCGTCGACGGCACGGTCGCGCGCGGCCTCATCTTCGATGTTCGGGATGACCGTCGTATCCATAAATTTCTTGATGAAGGTCGATTTGCCCGTGCGCACAGGACCGACGACGCCGATATAAATTTCGCCGTTCGTGCGCGACTGCATATCTTTATATACGCTGAATGCTTCCATAGCCATATCCTTTCCGCTGTCTTATTTTCGGCAGATGATCACGGGGCGGTCTTCGCTCAAAACGTCTTCCATACAGTCGTTATGCGTGCGGATGGCGCTGACGCGGGCGTGATAGCGTTTTGCGATGTCCCAGACCTTTTCGCCGCTTGAAGCATAATACACCGCCGCGCAGCAGGGCTCCGGCTCGGTGGTCTCATCGAGCTCCGCGCTTTCGAGTGACCGCGCGGCGTATACCACGCGCACCTGTTCTTCCATGCGCAGCTCTGCGGTGCACTCCACCGTGCTGCTGTCCGTAATGACATACTGCACAGATGTAATCTCGCCGCGCACACTGCGGCGTCCGACGATTTCTGCGGTATGGACATCGGTGAAATCGAGCATGCGCTCCGTGTAGGCAATCTGCTTCTCTTTCGTGCGGTATAAAAGGCACACGGTGAATTTGCCGCGCACGGCAGCGTTTTCTTTTTCGGTAAACGCCGTCAGCGTGAGGCCCTCACACCAAATGTCGAGCACCTGCTCGAGGTCGTTTTCGGGAACGGGTACGTTCTCCTTCACGCGCACGCTGCGCGGCGGCAGCACCTCACAGCGCTCCAGCGAGAGATTCTTGTATTTCGCCGCCCACGCGCCCTTTATGGAATACGCGTCGCACACGGTGCGCACGGTACACGACTTTGTAAACTGCACGCAGAATGTGGGCTTTAGGTAAAGATTCAGCACGGTATACTCGCCCACGCTGTCCTCACGCGGCTGTACGGTGCATTCGCCGCCAAGCACGGAGATTTGTACGGTGCAGTCCTCCCCCGCGCCGGCGCACTCCACTGTCTGCGTAAACGGCAATATACACGAAAAGCGCTCCGGCATGGCGGTATCGGAAAACGTGCGGTATAAGATTTCCACACACGCCTTTCCCGTGACGACCGCGCCGCCCGCCTGTGGCTGCACCGTATCGATCTGATACCGCACACTGCAGCGCAAAACGGTCTCAATAGGCGACTTACCGTTTGGCAGCTCTGCGTTCTGCTCCAAAATAAATGCGTGCATCACGCAGCCTACGGCGCGGGTAACATCGTATTCTTCGCACTTTGTTTCCACACGGTCATCCGAAATGCAGTCTGCAATTTCAAGCTGCCGCACGGCGTAAGCGCGCACGGAAAGTCCCAAAGTGATGTGCAGATCGACCCTGCGGGCGTTCATGGCGCGGCAGGTCATGTGCTGCACGAACGGCTCCGCTTCCGCCGTCACGTTTTCCGCCTGTGCACGCAGCCGCACCGAACAGGTGAACTCTTTTTTCGTATCAAATCCGCGCACGCAGCCGCCTTTTGCATCAAGATATAAAACATGCATGGAAGCGCAGCCGTCGATCGTAAGGCTGTCCCCTGCCGTCGAAACGGACGTGACCTCCGGTGTGACGATACACTTTAAAATCTTCTGGATATCCGCACAGTAATCCGGCAGGGTGTATTCCGTATCTACGGGACACTCCTGCACGCCGTCAAAAATCTGTTCAAAGCCCTCATAGCGCTCTGTGTTTGTTTCCATCCGCATAAGCTCTGTAACCTTCCTTTCGCTGCCCTTTGTTTCGCTACATTGTATGAGCGGAAAGCGGACAATATGACCGCCCCTTTAAACGGAAAGTTCACAGTCTGTTCCTTGAAATTAAGGACCTTTCGTGGTATATTCGTGTAGAAGAAAGAAAAAACTGCCGGAGGTTTGCTATGTCTCAGGTCACAAAGCGTGCGCTTGTCGCTTCGCTTAAAAATCAGTTGCTTAAAAAGCCGCTCGATAAAGTCACCATCAGCGATATTACAGATGACTGCGGCATCAGCCGCATGACGTTTTACTATCACTTTAAGGATATTTACGACCTCATTGAATGGGCATTTGAGGAAGAAGCCAGTCGCATTTTGGAGGGCAAAAAGGACTACGATACTTGGCAGCAAGGCTACCTGCGCATTTTTGAAGATTTGAACGCAAACAAACCGTTCATCATGAATGTTTACCGTTCCATCAGCCGTGAAAAGGTGGAAAACTACCTGTACCGCATCACCTATGATCTTCTTATACACGTGATAAACGAAAAAGCCAAAGGCATGAACGTGCGCGACGAAGACAGGAAATTCCTTGCAAATTTCTATAAATATGCCTTTGTGGGGCTTGTGTTGGACTGGATCAAGCACGACATGAAGGATGACCCAAATATAATCGTCGCCGATCTTTCCGTTGCAATACACGGCAGTGTCTCTGCCGCGCTGGAACGGTACAGAAACGCTTAAATTTGAAATCATACGGGCAGCGCTGTTTGAGAATATGGCGCTGCCCTTTTTTATCAAAACGCCGTTCGTGATAAAAATTTATACGCATTTGCCGCCGTGTTTAAAAACTGAACACGGCGGCTTTTCTGTATATTGTTTCGCACAAAAAGACATGCTAAGATGTAGACACAAAAACAAAAGAAACACTTTAGGAGGTTTTTTATATGTATTATGCAAGCGGCAACTATGAAGCATTTGCAAGACCGAAGAAGCCGGAGGGCGTAGACCAAAAATCGGCGTATATCGTCGGCAGCGGTCTGGCAGCCCTTACAGCAGCGTGCTACCTGGTGCGCGACGGCCAGATGAAAGGCGAGCATGTGCACATCCTCGAAAAAGAGCAGCTCGCAGGCGGTGCATGCGACGGCTGGAAGTTTGAAAACGTCGGCTACGTGATGCGTGGCGGCCGTGAAATGGACAACCACTTTGAAGTCATGTGGGACCTGTTCCGTTCCATTCCGTCCATGGAGACCGAGGGCGTTTCCGTTTTGGACGAATACTATTGGCTTAACAAAGAAGACCCGAACTACTCCCTGTGCCGCGCGACCGTGAACCGCGGCGAGGACGCCCACACGGACGGTAAGTTTGATATTTCCGATAAGGGCGCTATGGAGATCATGAAGCTGTTCTTCACGCCGAACGAAGACTTGCAGGACAAGCGCATTACGGACGTATTCGACGACGAGGTGCTGAACTCCAACTTCTGGCTCTACTGGCGCACGATGTTCGCCTTTGAAAACTGGCACTCCGCACTCGAAATGAAGCTGTACATTCAGCGCTTTATCCACCACATCGGCGGTCTGCCGGATTTCAAGGCACTGCGCTTTACAAAGTACAACCAGTATGAGTCCATGATTCTGCCGATGGTGAAGTATCTTGAAAGCTACGGCGTGCAGTTTCACTTCGGCGTGAAGGTCACAAACGTCGAGTTTGACTGTAACGAACAGCGCAAGCTTGCAACGCGCATCGACACGCTGCGCGACGGCAAGGAAGAGCACATCGACCTCACCGAAAACGACCTTGTGTTCATCACGAACGGCGGCTGCGTGGAGAATTCCTCTATCGGTGACCAGAACACGCCGGCTAAGTTCAATACCGAAATCCGCGAGAGCGGCGGCTGGGATATGTGGCGCAAAATTGCCGCGCAAGACTCCTCTTTCGGTCACCCGGATAAGTTCTGCAGCGATCCTGAGCAGACGAACTGGATGAGCGCCACCGTTGAGACGCTTGACGACCGCATCATTCCGTATATCAAGAACATCTGCAAGCGCGACCCGTTCACCGGCAAGGTCGTCACCGGCGGCATTGTTTCCGTAAAGGACTCCTCCTGGCTTTTAAGCTGGACCATCAACCGCCAGCCGCAGTTCAAAGCACAGCCGAAGGGTCACTGCCTTGTGTGGGTCTATGGCCTGTTCTCCGACAAGCCCGGCGATTACGTCAAAAAGCCGATGCGCGAGTGCACCGGCAAGGAGATCTACATGGAATGGCTGTATCACATCGGTGTACCGGAGGATCAGATTGAAGAGCTTGCGGAGACAAGCGCCAACACCGTGCCGTGCATGATGCCGTATATCACCGCATTCTTCATGCCTCGCGCATACGGTGACCGCCCGGACGTTGTGCCTGCGGGCGCTGTGAACTTCGCGTTCCTCGGTCAGTTCGCCGAAACGAAGCGCGACACCATTTTCACGACGGAATATTCCATGCGTACCGGCATGGAGGCCGTATACACGCTACTGAACGTAGACCGTGGCGTGCCGGAGGTCTGGGGCAGCGTATACGATTTACGCGCACTGCTTGATGCCACCGTTAAACTCCGCGACGGCAAGAAAGTGACCGATATGGACCTCGGCCTCATCGAGCGCCTTGTTCTGAAAGAAGCGCTGAAGAAAATTGAGCATACGGACATTGAAAAGCTGCTCAAGGAATATAACGTGATCTAAGCTTTCCTAAGGCAGCACCGCACAATTGCTGAGGCAAGCGCTGTCGAATCACCCATCAGGCAGGAAACCATAGGCTTCCCGGCGCATTTCTTCGCGAGAGCGCACAACTTCAAGCCGCCAGGCAGGGCC